>CAYPZT010000021.1:0-4434 GCA_964415435.1 uncultured Gammaproteobacteria bacterium | reverse complement strand
AAAAGGACTATAATGTCCTCCTATGGACAAGAAAACAGTCACTATTGTTTGGTCTGTATATGAAAGTGAGGGATACTGGTACTACATGTTTGGCGATAAGAATCAGAGACAGTCGACAAGTCCCAAGTTCATGACGCAGGCGCAGGCGAAAAAAGCGCTTGATAAGGAACTGGACAAATTAAACCTCCAGTATGGCAAGGACTACGATCTCAAAATAGATGAATTGGTGCTGTGACAAGTATTATACTTATCCAATGTCCATCACTGCCGATAGCGATGAAGAAGTCCAGAAGCTTCTTGCTACACCGATAAACAACCTTGGATTAACTATTCCGGGTTCGAAACTGGAAAGCCAGATTGCACAGCTTTATGACGAACTTAGAGCTAAAAATATCCTTTTTCATCCGGAGTGCTATCTTTCTGATGAGTGGGGTTGTCCGCACGACGCACCTCTTATAGGTATCCCCTTTTATCTGGCTGACGAAACGTTAAGACAGATGGAAGCGAAGTATACGAGTGTGGAGGCAGAAACAGATGATGAGACGATGAAATACCTTCGTCATGAGGCAGGACACGCCCTCAATTATGCCTATAAGCTCTATCTGCATCCGCGGTGGGAAAAGATATTCGGTCCCTTCTCTCGACCATATAAAGAAAGATATGAGTGGATTCCGCAGCATAAGTCGTTTGTGGTGCATCTGCCTGAGTGGTATGCCCAAAAACACCCCGATGAGGACTTTGCCGAAACATTTGCGGTCTGGCTTACCCCGGAGCTCAACTGGAAAGAACTGTATAAAGATACGCCTGCCTTTATCAAGCTCAGCTATACAGATGAACTCATGAGAAAGGTCGGATTTTCTCATCCGTTTGTTACGACAGGCGAAAAGGATGTGCCAGTTGAAGAGATTGATATGACGCTACAGGAATGGTACGATGAGCAGCAAATCGAAAATACCTCCACAACAGATGATAATTAGTATATATTAAAATTATGGATAAGAAATTAAGAATAAGTGTACTTTTTGGCGAGGACCGTGATGGGCACGAGCACACCCATGATGAGGTAGTTGATGAAGTGACAAACGCCTTAACAAGCGAGGGTCATAAAGTATCACTCCTGGGCATCTACGATGATGTGCGCGAACTGCTTGACAAATTGGATGAACAAAAACCAGATCTTGTCTTCAACCTTTGTGAAACATTCAACGATAATTATTACGGCGAAATGTATGTGGCCTCGGTACTGGATATGGTGGGAGTACGTTTCACAGGGACTGCACCAGCTGGTCTTGCCCTGAGGCAAGACAAAGCGGTGACGAAAAAACTTCTTTCCTTTTATGATGTTCCCTGTCCGCAGTATGCAACATTTGCAAAGGACAAACTTGAGTTTGCGGGAAAAATGCGCTTCCCTCTTTTTGTAAAACCTCTTAAAAAAGATGCCTCCGCGGGTATTGATAACAAATCACTTGTCACAGACTACTCAAGTCTTATGAGGAGAATCGAATATATTCATAAAGAACTTCATGATACGGCACTTGTTGAAGAATATATTGAAGGTCGTGAGTTTTATGTGAGCGTGCTTGGCAATGATCCTGTTGAGGAGCTTCCTCTTATTGAGCTAGATTTTTCTAAACTCCCGGAGGGCGCTCATCACATATACAGTGAAGAGGCCAAGTTTGATGATGAAAGCGACCTGTACAAGCTTATAAACTTCGGTATTGCAACCGACATCACACCCGAGATAAGAAATAAAATTATTATGATAGGAGTGAAAGCCGCAGCGGCTCTCCAAGTTCTAGATTACGCACGTGTAGACATCAGGCTTTCTCAGGACGGCATTCCTTATGTCGTTGAGGTAAACGCTAATCCATATCTGGAGCAGACCGCAGAGCTTCCTGTCGCGGCTCTTCAGGCCGGCATGGGATACACAACATTAGTAAATAAGATTGTTGAGTTGGCATGGAAACGATGGGAACAAGACAGTGGTACACGTCGCCTTCAGCGTGTGAAGCGTGCACTGATCCGTAAAGAGAAGGAGCCCGCAAAAGAGGAAAAGAAAGAAGAAAAACCTGCGCCTAAAACGTAAAGAGATCTTTTACCTTAACGTTAAAAATCTTCGCAAGCTTGTAAAGAGTTGTCAGACTCACGCCACGTCTGAACGTTTCGACGTAGGCAATATATGAAGTATTCAATCCCAGGCGGATTCCCAGTTCTTCCTGTGTCATGCCGCGAGCTATGCGCAGTAATCGGATATTTTGCGCAAGCTTCCTGTCTTCCGGCTTGACTGGCTTACGCTTAACCAAGGCAGATCCGACCTTCTTATTTATTGCTAACCGAACTTTCATATTGTCAAGTATATATGCTACTTAATTTTTGTCTGAAGAAAAACCGACGCGTTTCCCCAGCTGAATTTAAACTCACCCATCGGTTTGCTTTCGTAGTAAGGTGAAATAAGCGGTATGGAATTTGTGATGACACGAGTTCCTACTTTGAGGGTTTCCATTTTTCTTATAAACGGCAGATGGGCAAGTTCATAGTCAAAACATGTCGAGTTCATGTAGATAATGTCGGCATCCGAGAAATCCGCATCATTGAAATCTGAGTGAATGTACGAGATCATGGGTCTGTAGGTAAGTATTGCCGGATTTTCGGAGATAAGTTTTTCGTACTGCAAAAGGATACTGTTTGATGCATCATAGAGATCTTTTATGACCTCAATACCGATAAGTTTTTTGAATGGAACAAAAAGTGATGCCAAGATAACAGCTTTACCTGTGCCTGACCCCAAGTCGTAAAATACCTCATCAGCCTTTGGGTCTGCCAACGCAAGCATTGCCTTGAATCCGTCATAGGTGACCTCTCCATAGGTATGAGCCTTTGTAGCGTGAGGAAGCTTGTTTCGGCCCGTCACAGATAGATGATAGCCATTTGTGTCCGAAAACAACGTTTCGAAAAGCATTTTTTTTGGTTCGCTCATCATACTTTTATTATACCGCGGTTTTAAAAACAGAGTAATTAAATTATGGCAAGAATTTCGTACTTTTTAATACCTGAAGGGGTTTGGACAAAAAAAGTTTGACCAACTTTTTTACCGAGAAGATTTCGTCCCAATGGTGAAATATAGGATATTTTGCCGGACTCTATATCACTTTCATACGTCCCCACAACGGTATATTCGTGTCTTTGTCCGTCTGTAGTAAGAGTAACAGTTCCTCCGATTTCTACTACGTCCTTTTTTTTTCTTTCCACCACTTCTGAGTTACGAAGTGTTATTTTCAGATGTGTAATACGACGGTCCAGGGCGGACAGTTTTTGACGTGCCGATTTATATGCTGCGTTTTCACTCCTGTCGCCCATATCACGAGCGATACTAAGCTCCCTTACCGCGGGTTTGCGTTTTTCTTCCAGATCGCGAAGGTCTTCCTGTAATTTTTTATATCCTGCGGCTGTAATATACATTTTTTGTCTCATATATCTTTGTAGTATACACTTTAAAAATTTGGGATTTGACAAGAGAGTGCTTAATTGTTAGATTAAAATATGGCCTCCTACCGCTATCCGAACTACTCCAAAAAAAATTATATACTACGCGATCTGCTTGCTCTCGACCGCACGCATTTGGCGAATGAGCGAACTTTTTTAGCCTATATAAGAACCGCAATAACGGTCTTCATCGCGGGGATTTCGCTTATAAAATTTTTTGACTCTTTTGAACTGGAGATATTGGGTTGGACATTTATCTTCTTCTCATTTGCTATTTTTGCTCGCGGCACCTTGCGGCAGGAGGAAGTTTCGTTAAGACTGCAGGAACTCATTTCAGGTGAAAAAAAACTCATTGTTACTTTCTCGGAAACGGTGGTGAGAGCCGCAAAGCAAATACGGGACCGTGTTGAAGTACTTATTTTGCAGATCCGACAATCAGCATAGCCGAGATCTCGCCTTTATATTCGTTTCTGACGAGTGAGCCCGGAGTGCCCCGCATAAGTTCCTGGAACTTCTTTGTCAGTTCGCGCCCAATGATGATGTTGGCTGAAGGCATAAGCCTGTCTAGTAGTTGGAGCGTACTTTTAAGCCGTTCCGGCGACTCGTAGAAAATACAGCGTATGCCGGAAAAAATATCCGAGGCCATTTGCACCTTTTTAAATAGTTTCTCCTTTTCATTATCCTTCTTCGGCAGAAAACCCAAAAAAAGTACATGCTCACGGCCTAAACCGCCGTAAGGGATAAGTGTTGTCAATGCAGAAGGCCCAGGAATGACGTCGATCGGTATGCCCTGTGATACTGCAGTTTTAACCAAAAGTTGCCCGGGATCCGAAATAAGAGGCATTCCAGCATCGCTTATAAGGCTTACCTTTTTTCCGTCTTGAAGAAAACGCATGACTTCTGGTAGCTTTTCAAATTCCCTTTCCTTATAATAGGAAATGATTTTTTGTG
>CAYPZT010000020.1:6725-18476 GCA_964415435.1 uncultured Gammaproteobacteria bacterium | reverse complement strand
TTGCAAAACTTTGGAAGGATTTGTTGATGTCTGGAGGAAGCACTGTAATCTCCATGCGGCGGCATTCCTCAAGTGCCTGCGCCATTTTAATCTCTCTCATGGGCCCGGCAACGCCCTGAAGTTCAGCGGTAAGGAGTGCCGTCATAAATTCGACAGGATAGTTTGCCTTCATGTATGCGGTCCAGTAAGCAATGAGAGCATAGGAGGCCGCGTGCGGTTTATTGAAGCCGTACGCAGCAAACTTTTCTATAAAGTTAAAGATTTTTTCAGCGAGCACATGCGTGTACCCATGTTTAACCGCACCCTCAAGAAACTTCTTCTTGCCCTTATCCATAAGAGACTTCTTCTTCTTGCCCATTGCCATACGAAGGATATCGGCTTCGCTCATTGAGAATCCGGCGAGCCTGTTGGCAATCTGCATTACCTGCTCCTGATATACCAGCACACCATAGGTTTCCTCAAGGATTGGTTGGAGATCTTTGTGAAGATACTTTACCTTCTTACCGTTGCGCTTTCCCTCTATAAATGTAGGAATAAGATCCATCGGACCGGGTCTGTAGAGCGCAACCATGGCGGTGATATCGGTAATCTTTTCCGGTTTTAGTTCTTTTGCAAGGCGTTTCATCCCACCAGACTCGAGCTGAAACACACCAATTGTTTCTCCGCGCCCGATAAGATCATAGGTCTTCTGATCTGTCAGAGGCACCTCATGAATATCAATCTTTTTTCCGGTCGAATCTTCCGTATATGCCAGAGCCTCCTCAAGGATAGTCAAATTACGAAGGCCCAAAAAGTCTACCTTCAGAAGTCCGATCGCCTTATTGTCCGATACTGCATTTAGATCGAGTGAGTACATGTCAAACTGCGTGATCGTCTTCCCTTCCTTTGACTCTTTTTGGAGCGGCACATAGTCGACAAGAGGTTTATCAGAAAAAACAACACCTGCCGCATGCACAGAAGCGTGCCGTGGAAGTCCCTCTATCCTTTGGGCCACATCGATGACTTTCTTGACATCCTCTTCCGTTTGGTAAGCAAACTTTAGCTGGGGAGAATCGATCAGAGCTTGTTTTATAGTCATAGCAAATCCCTGCTTACCTTGTGGAATCATTTTTGCAATACGGTCTCCTTGTGAATAGGACATGCCCAGCGCCCGTGCCACATCGCGCACCGCAAGCCTAGCCTCCATCTTTCCGAAGGTGATAATATGAGCGATCTTATCTGCTCCATATTTTTGTGTTACATATTCGATTACTTCGTCTCGCCTGATATCAGCAAAATCGACATCTGCGTCAGGTGGGGTGGGTCTTTCTGGATTGAGAAAACGTTCAAAAGGCAAATTATATTCCAAGGGATTAATATCGGTTATCCTTAAAAGATATGCAACGAGTGATCCTGCTGTCGATCCACGGCCAGGTCCAACCGCGATCTCCTTGTCTTTAGCCCAGTTCACGAAATCCTGCACGATAAGAAAATACGCAGAGTATCCTTTGTCGCATATTACCTTCAGTTCATAATCAATTCTTTTTTTTACATCTTCGGGGAAACCTTTGGTTCTACCAATATTCTTATAGGTGAGGGTCCTCAAAAAATCATCCGCCGTTTCTCCATTGGGAGTTGGGTAGTTTGGAAGAATCAGTTTGCCGTGTGGAATTTCTACATTGCATTCGTTGGCGATTTTGACGGTATTTTCAAGAGCCTCAGGGAGATCCGAGAAAAGCGCTTCCATCTCAGCCGGTGTTTTAAGGTAATAGTCTGGGACATCTAACATCGACATCGGTCTGTTTTTTTCAAAAATAGCGCGCTGAGTTTGTATGCAGAGCAGGATTTCCTGAGCGTATGCATCGTCCTTTTCCAGATAGTGGACGTCGTTTGTCGCAACAAGCGGTACTCCGAACTTACGAGAAAGCTCAACAAGAGATGTGTTCACACGATCCTGCTCAGGTGCATTGGGGTGCCGCTGAAGTTCGAGATAAAAATCATTTTTGAAAATTGCCAGATATTTTTCGAGTATTTTTTCCGCTTCTTTTTGTTGACCGTCAAGAAGCAGTGATGGAATCTCGCCCGACAGACAGCCCGAAAATGCGATGATGCCTTTATGATATTTTTCGAGCACCTCAAAATCGATACGTGGTTTATAGTAAAAACCCTCCAAGTAGGAAATCGAAACGATCTTTAAGAGATTCTGATAACCCTCCAAGTTTTTAGCCAGGAGGACCAGATGATACTGGTCACGATCTTCGTTTGCCTGCTTATCAAAGCGTGATTTTTTCGCTTTATACGTTTCCACACCGATTATTGGTTTTATTCCTGCCTCTTTCGCTTTTGTAAAAAATTCAAAGGCACCATAAAGTCCGCCGTGATCGGTAACTGCAACCGAAGTCATACCCATTTCCTTTACTTTTTCTACAAGTTCTTTGTGGCGGCACATGCCGTCAAGAAGCGAAAACTTGGAGTGGACGTGAAGGTGTACAAATGACATATTAGGTCAGTTTCTTTATTAATTCTTCTCGTACCGTGTTTGCGTCTGCCTGGCCTTTCATTTCCCGCATTACCTGGCCTACCAAAAACATAACCGCATTCTGCTTTCCACTCTTATAATCTGCCACGACCTTTTCATTTGCGGAAAGTATTTTTTCAATAGATGTCAGGAGAATACCCGAATCAGTTACTTTTGGCGCCTTCATCCTCTTAACCTCCTCATAACTCGTGATCTTTTTATTAATGATTGCGTTTGCTATATCAACACCGGTTACATTATCATCTTTTTCCACCTGTTTTATCATCAAATCAAATGCATCGCTACTGGCTTTATTACGGGTAAGAATAAACGCATCCGCATATTTCAAGCCGTACTTTTTCATGTATGTCTCAACTTTTTGTTGAGGAAGTGTGGGTACAACAATCGAGTCTATGTATGATTGCTCTAACAGAATTGGCGGAATGTCCGGCTCTGGGAAGTAGCGATAATCATGCGCTTCTTCTTTTGTCCTTTGCGAATAGGTGCAATTTTTTTGACTGTCCCATCCTCGAGTCTCTTGAGGAGGCGTTTGACCTTGGCTGAGAAAATCAATGTGGCGAGCAACTTCGTAATCTATTGCTTTTTTTACAAAATTAAACGAATTGATGTTTTTTACCTCTACCTTATAATTTGGCAGTTCTTTTTGTCCTATTACCCTTACTGATATATTTGGCTCCATACGCATGGATCCCTTTTCCAGATCTGCATCTGAAACATCCAAATATTTAATGAGTGTGTGAAGTTCCTCAAGAAAAACTTTTACGTCTTCACTCGAATTAAAGTCTGGCTCCGTAACTATTTCGACAAGTGGAGTGCCGGATCTATTGAAATCTACAAGTGTGTCCTTGCCCTCGTGTATTAATTTTCCGGTATCTTCTTCTAGATGTACGCGGTGAATTCGGACCAACTTTTCAATACTTGTTTTGGTGGCTTTGATATTAAGGTGTCCATTAACTGCGATAGGTTCATCGTACTGGCTAATCTGATATCCTTTCGGAAGATCAGGGTAAGTATAGTGCTTGCGATCAAATTTGGTGTGTCTGTTAATGGTGCAATTTAGTGCAAGACCTATCATTACTGTCCATTCGATAGCTTTTTTATTTGGAACTGGAAGAGCACCAGGCAATCCTAAACACACAGGACACACATGTGTGTTTGGCGGAGCACCAAATTGATTGACCTTACACCGACAAAACATGCCGGTTTCAGTCTTTAACTCAATATGTATCTCTAGTCCTATTATCGGCTCGTATTGGTTATGTACCATTTGGATTTTGAGTTTAGTCTTTGTAATTCTGAATTCCTTTTTTAATTACTCCAAAAAAATCGGTTTCCTGTTCAAACTGGTAAGCTGCATTCAAAATATCTTCTTCATGAAAATAGTTTCCTATGAGCTGCATACCAATAGGAAGTCCGTTTCGGTCTAGTCCGACTGGAATACTAATACCCGGCACACCTGCCATGGCACCTGGCTCATTAAACTTATCCATTAGCTCTCCAAAGAAAGGATAGTGGGAAAACTCACCGATTTTGAGCGCAGTGATGGGAGTAGGTGTCCCTATGACAAAGTCAACCTCTTGAAAAGCCTTTTTAAAGTCTTCAATAATAAGCGTACGAACCTTTTGAGCTTTTTTATAAAATGCATCATAATATCCGTGAGAGAGGGTATATGTTCCAAGCATTATTCTTCTTTTTGCTTCTTCACCAAACGCCTTGCGATTATTGCCGTATCTTATTCCGTCATACCTGGCGAGATTTGATGAAACTTCAGCGCGTTGAATAACGGTGTAGACGGAAATCGCATAATCAGGCGATAAAAGCTTAACTTTTTTTGTCTTGTAACCTAAATTTACGTATACTTTTATAGATTTTTCGATGGCGGCCAAAACGTCTTTGTCCAATCCCTGCAGATAGTCTTCTGAAATACCTATCGTGTAGGTCTTTTTTTTCTTCAGCTCATTTGCATAATTGGCAACGGGATCAAGTGAAGTCGTCGCATCAAGAGGATCGTGGCCAGCAATGATAGATAGAAGAAGGGCTGCATCCTCTGTTGAAAGAGTCATAGGACCGGGACAATCAAGAGATGATCCCATCGCAATAACTCCATAACGCGATACTCTTCCGTAGGTAGGTTTTAGACCCACAACACCGCTCCATGAAGCTGGTAACTTAATTGAACCTGCCGTTTCAGAACCTATGCCACACGGTGCAAGATATGCTGAAACCGCTGCGGCCGTCCCGCCTGATGAACCTCCCGGTACACGAGTAGTATCCCATGGGTTTTTTGTCGGACCAAAGTCTGATGTTTCGGTAGAGGATCCATGCGCCCAAGCATCCATGTTAGTTTTACCCAGTATGAAACCGTGTTCTTTCTTTAATCTTGTCGTAACTGTAGATTCGTACGGTGGAATGTAATTTTCGAGAACTTTTGAAGAGGCAGTTGTTCTAAGATTTTTTGTGCTGAAATTATCCTTCACGGCGATGGGCATGCCCGATAACCTGCCTGATTCAATTGCAACTTCTCCGCCATCGTTAACTGTAACAAAAGCATTGAGAGTACTGTTGTACTTTTCTATTCGTTGATTAAAATATTGTCTGAGTTCAAAGGCGCTTACTTCTTTTTTATCTATCAGTCCCTTAAGCTGTGTAAGAGTTTTTCCTAAAATCATAGAGTAACTTAATCTACATAATGCGATCTACTATAAAGTAATTGTCTTTCTTTTTTACTGTATTTTGAAGAGCCTCATCGGGTGTAAGTGATTGTTTATTTTCCTCTCCGTCTTCGTAAGTCACATTTTTAAGATCTACAACCGAATTTGTGGGAGCAACATTAGCAGTGTCGAGTTCATTTAGGTTTTCAATATAGTCCAGTGTCTCTGTTAACTGTTTTTGATATTTTTTTATTTCCTCTTCTGTAAGAGTTAAATTTGCCAGTTTTGCAAGGTGGATGATTTCTTCACGCGTAAGTTCCTTCGCATTTTTCATAAGCTGCATTATACCGAAAAAACCATGACAATAGGAGTCTGCTCACGTGTCTGACCCATCGGATTGTCCCTAAAAACTGACACAACTGCGTCATTGTCATGGGGGGTGGAATTCCCGAGAATATTTTGACCCAGATCGTTTGCATCGATCACTATAGCACCTTCAAATGTTTGAATATGATCGAAAGGCAAGCTCTCCCGAAGTTTGAAATCTATCTCTTTGGCAACTTCTTGAGGTTCACGGGGGCCCAACTTGGCCGAAACATTGGAGGGGTAAAGCGAGTACTCCGTGGGTCCGTCAATTGAAGCTACCTCCTGGCCTACTAAGGTATAAAATAGTCCTTTAATGCCAAAGGGTTTCGTGATAGCTGCCGCAAGTGAGGCGATAAGTACTCGTGGCAGACCAATTTCATTTATGGCAACCTGCATCGTCCACGGACTACCCAAACCGATGCCTGCTGGCGTCTTCATGACATACCGCGAGAGCCAACCCGCAAAGAAGCCTGTTTTTATCTCTCCCACAAAGAATGATCGCCCTTGCGATATGGCAACAACTTTTTCAGTTACGACCACGTACCATTTTTTTCCTTTTAATTTTTTAGCGAGAGGCGACTTGGGAAGCTTTTTAAAAAACTCAGCTACATATTGATATACTGTCTGAGGTATTGGATCGCCTTTTTTGAAAAGATCAGTGCGGATAGGTACACGAATATAGGTGGCACTTCCCGATTTTCTCTCAAGTGATTTACCCGGATTCGGATCAAAATAATTTTTATGACTTTCCCGCTTCACCTGCCCTTCCGAAGCTTCAGGCAAAGGAGGGTCAAAAAAGATACGAAGCCACATCTCCACGTTCAGAAGTCGCCAGAAAAGAAGGGTATCGTCGTTTTTCCCTTCAATAAACTGTCTGAAAGCAGAAAGAGTAGCGGTCTGGTCAAAGTAAGGTCGCTTTGCGAACGATTCGCTTAAAAAGATTGAATAAATGCGATTTTTCATCCGCATGAACCACTCATGTTCAGGGGTGGTAAACCCTATCTTGTTACGCCTATTTACTATCATGTCAGGCAGTAACCCTTTCATCGCTTTTCTTAAAATATTTTTGTTCCATCCCCGATCGATAATGGCTGAGTCGGGGAGACTGAAAATGTAACGAATTAGGTTGAAATCAAGAAATGGGACCCTGCCTTCGACGGAAAAACGCATCGCGTTGCGATCTTCGTAGCGAAGGAGACACTGAACGCTATTTTTGAATACATCCTCGATCAATCGCTTCTTGAGATTGTCTGAAGTTGGGCTATATCGTTCTGAAGGGAATTTAGAGGCAAAACCGCCGTTCAAAACCTGAGATGCGGGTACATCTTTTTTCATTCCGGCCATCGCCCTGAGCTTCATAAGACCAAACTTTGTGACGACATCAAGAGATGAAAAAATCTCCGTAAGAAGTGTTGTGTACTTTCCTTGCTTCTTTAACTGGCGAAGATATACAAAATAATACGGCAAATATCCTGCCATCATTTCATCAGAACCCTGCCCATCCAAAAGGACGGTTACCTTTTTATGCGCCTCCTCCATCACTTTATACTGAGCATAGTGACCGCTACTTATAAGAGGTTCCTCTTGAGTGCGGAGGAAATCCATAAGGTCCTTCTCGAAGAACTCATCCACGTTTGGCTTCACCTTATGACTTTGGACATTGGTGACTTTCTCAAGGACGCTATCCATGTAGCGTTCTTCATCATTTGCTGAACCTGGAAATACTGCAGAGAATGTATTTTGTATTTTTCCGATGGATTCTGCCTCTTTCACTTTCTCCTGAAGAAGTTTATTGGCAAGCGCAACGACTGTCGAAGAGTCCAAACCGCCCGAGAGACAGGTACCGACCGGAACTTCAGAGATGAGTCTCATGCGCACGGTATTGATAAGTTTTGTTCTGAAGGTATCTACCATATCGGAAGTGAGCCCGCCTTCGATATTTTTTGAGGCCAGATCTTCAAGATCCTTCTCAAGAGTCGAGTACTTCTCTTTTCTCATCTTTCCTTTTTCGATTGTTAGCATCTCTCCCGGCATGAGACGATTTACTCCATCAAAAAATGTCTCTTCCTGGTCGTCGTGCACACGGAATTTGAGATAGCGATAGAGGATCCTCTCGTTTGGCTTCTTTTTTATAAGTCCACTCTGAATAATGGGCTTTAACTCAGACGAAAAAATTAAAGACATCGAAAAGGCAGAATTTTGAGGAGCCTCTTGTTTGAAACCCGTTTTACGGGTTGAGTTAGGCACCGGAAAAATTTTGTCTTGAGATGTCGGAATGGCCGCATAATACAGAGGCTTTATTCCGAAATGATCTCTCACCAGCATAAGCTTATCTTTCTTCTTATCGTAAAGAGCAAACGTAAACATGCCGTTATGCATATCGAAGCTCTTCTCGCCCCACTCTTCATAAGCGTGGATGATTACTTCCGTATCTGACTTTGTCTTAAATATATGCCCTGCCTTAATAAGCTTTTCTCTCTGGTCCCAAAAGTTATATATCTCACCGACATAGATGATGACGATAGATTCATCCTCGTTGTATATTGGTTGATCTCCACCTCTTCTGTCTATAATCGCAAGGCGACGGTTCAAGAGTGTGACTTTACTGTTTACAAATAACCCCTCACCATCCGGGCCGCGATGTTCGAGTTCGTGTGAGATTTTTTTGATGAGCTTGTCATCTCGAAAACCGTAAAAACCTGCTATGCCGCACATGCATTCAATCTAAAATTTGTAATTTTTAATTTGAGTTCATTCACATGCTCCTTAATATTCTTATTCTCTCATCTACTGGTGGATGAGTACTGAAGAGTGATGTTATCCAAGAACGGGTTCTGCTGTTTCTCTTAAAAGGATTTGCAAAAAAAAGATGAGCGGTAGAAGTAGTTGCATGTTGCATCACATGGCTATCAGCTGATATTTTTTCGAGCGCGCGGGCCAAACCTTCTGGATAGCGGGTAGTCAAAGCACCTGTTGCATCGGCCAAGAATTCTCTTCGGCGCGATACCGCAAGTTGCACTAGGGTAGCAACTATGGGAGTGATGATGAGAACAACAACGAGTAAAATCAGGCCAAACGGATTGCGTCTATCACGGCTATCATCGTCAGACAGTCCGCCCCACCACATGGCTCTCATGATAAAGTCTGCGGCAAGTGCTACGGTTCCGACAAGTACCGCAACGATTGAAGATACCAAAATATCTCTATTTCCAACGTGTGCAAGCTCATGAGCAATCACTCCCTCAAGCTCTCGCCTGTCCAAAATTCTCAAAAGTCCTGTCGTCACGGCAACAACCGCATGCTTCGGATCGCGACCAGTTGCGAGCGCGTTTGGGGCAGGATCATCGATTATATAGACCTTAGGCATAGGAAGACCTTCTGCGATAGCGAGGTTCTCTGTCACCGTATAAAGATCGAAGTACTCTTTTTTTGTGGCGGGCTTTGCACCTGTAGTTGCGAGAACTATTTTGTCTGAGTAAAAATAACTTCCCACAGAAGAAACAACTGAAAATATAAAACCGAAGGCCAAAAAAGAGTAAGAAGAATCGAAGTATTTGCCGACAACAAAAAAGAAACCTGTTACGATGGCTATAAACAGACCAATAATAAGAAACGTCTTTGACTTATTTTGTGCTATTTGGCTATAAACAGTCATAGCCTATTTTATCACACGCAATAAGCCAAAGAGTATTCGTTTCTTCTTAGGAAAAAGAGACTTTTACATTCTTTCTTTCCTCATCAGATGCCTGGAAAAACTCAGCTATCTTAAAACCGAAAACATTTGCAATAAGATTGCTGGGGAACATCTGCACTTTCGTGTTATATTCCAGTACATTACTGTTGTAAAACTGTCTTGAGTAGGCGATCTTGTCTTCTGTATCCGCAACCTGAGCCTGAAGATCCTGAAAGTTGGTATTTGCTTTAAGATCAGGATATGCTTCCGCAACTGCAAAGAGGCTCTTAAGCGCACCAGTAAGCATATTGTTGGCTTCAGCTTTCTCCTGAACACCATCTGCTTTCATGAGGGCACTTCTTGCTTTTGTTACATTTTCAAAGACACCCTTTTCATGTTTGGCATAACCTTTTACGGTTTCAACCAAATTTGGGATAAGATCCGCTCTTCTTTTGAGCTGTACGTCAATACCTGACAAAGCTTCCTGAATGCGAGCTTTGAGGGTTACAAGTGCGTTGTATGTTGCAATTACGAAAACGGCGACAAGAACTGCAGCACCAATCGCAACGTATGTCATATTCATATATATTCACCTCCTTTCATTTATTTACAAGCCATTTTCTAAATTCATTATAAGGCATAGTATTCAAAATATCATGTTCGGTACACCATCCACGTCGCGCTACAGAAACCCCATAAAGCATATTATCCATTTGAGGATTTGCATGCGCGTCGGTGTCGATAACAAATTTAGCTCCCATATCTTTAGCTTCGCGTACCAGTGAATCCGGCAGATCAAGTCTGTCGGGCCAGCTGTTAATCTCAAGTGCAATGTTCCGAGAAACGCATTCTTTAAAAACCTCTCTCCAGTTCACGTCGATGCTTGGGCGCTTACTTAAGAGTCTTGCAGTTGGATGACCGAAGATTTTTACCTTCGGATGCACTAATGCCTTAATAATTCGTTTTGTCATGTCGGCAAGCGACATCCCAAATGAGCTGTGGACTGAAACAATAAGATAATCGACATAATCGACTGCTTCTTTGGGGAGTGCAATACTTCCATCAGGTAAAATGTCAGTCTCAAGTCCGATGAAATAATCTGATTGATCACTTTTTTTACCTGAAAATAGTTTATCGATATAGTATTTACGTTTTCTCATGATTTCTACCACTTCTTCCTTTGTAAGACCAGCCTGTTTTGGGTTATGGTCTGCGAAACCGACATAGTCATATCCTTTCTTCTTTCCATACTGAGCTATCTCTTTATAAGTATTCCTTCCAAAGTCGTGCGAAGGCTTTAGATCATAGGATGAATGCAGATGTAGATCGCCCTTTATATCTGAAACCTCTACAAGTTTGGGAACCTTCTTTTGAATAGCATATGAGATCTCATCCGTACCTTCCCTTATCTCCGGTGGGATATATTCCAGGCCCAATTTTCCATAAAAGTCCTTCTCATTGTCAAAGATCAGGAGCTTTCCCTTATGTTTTATTCCATATTCTGAAAGCGACATCCCCTTTTTTAGCGCATACTCACGTAACTTTATATTGTGATTCTTGCTCCCCGTGAAATACTGGAGCATGGAACCATAACTTTCCTTCTCCTGTACGCGTAAATCTACCCTAATATTGGGTGAAACGATGATTGACGCTTTCTTTTCTCCGGCATTATCAAAAGCGATCTTTCCCGGGTAATTGATGAAGTGCTTAACGACATCAGGTGCCTTCTCAGACTTTGCGATAACGGCAATATCGATGTCACCAATCGTGGCGACCATCCTTCGCATCGAGCCCAGAGCATCTATCTGCCCAACATACGGCAGTTTCTTAACGTATGCCATGATTTTTTGTGCAGCTATATAGGCGTATGGCAGCGGCATGCGCTCACCCTGATTTTTGTTGCTCTCATGCAGTTCAATTGCCCTCAGTATTTCCTGTTCCGACTTTTCTCCAAAGGTAGGAAGCGATCGGATCTTGCCCTCCCTGGCCGCTTTTTTGATGTCCTCAAAAATTGTATCAGGATTTTTGAAATTAAACTCTTTAACTAGCTTATAAGATGTTTTTACACCGATTGAAGGCACCGTCATTAGCTTATAGAGAGAAGCTGGGTACTTGCCGATGACTTCGTTAAAATGTTTTGATCGGCCTGTCTTAAAAAGTTCATCCAGATGCGAGAGAATAGTAGATCCAAGACCTGGTATGCCTTTCATGTTGCCCTCCTCCCACATATCATGGAGTTCTCGAGTCATATGCTCGACTGCTCCCGAGGCATTTTGGTAGGCGATGATTCTAAATCTGTTTTCGTTTGAAAGAGTATAGGAGGCGGCAACAGATCTAAGAAGTGTGACTATCTCCTTGTTGGTAAAACGCTTTACTTTTTCGTTCCCCATTGCTTGATAATACCAGATTTTATGTTAAGATAAATATAGATAATGGCTTTACAAATCGCTAATGCTGTTATATACTCTGGAGTCATAGCTCAATTGGTTAGAGCGCTTCCCTGTCACGGAAGAGGCTGGGGGTTCGAGTCCCCTTGGCTCCGC
>CAYPZT010000020.1:0-6625 GCA_964415435.1 uncultured Gammaproteobacteria bacterium | reverse complement strand
TAAACTACAAAAACCTTCTTGTCTCGCGTATAAAAACGAAGTTTCATTATCTTCTCCTTGGTTTGGGTATTACCTTCATTATTACCATGGCACTTTTAGCTTCGGTCACTACAAAACTTATTTCGCAAAATATAACTCCGCAAAACGCGCTCAGAGGTACGATGGAAAAAAAAGTTACCGTACATCAGGCATACAAATATACAGTGAAACAGGGAGATTATCTGTGGCTCATTGCAACCCAGATGTACGGATCCGGTTATAAGGCCTATGATATTGCAAGGGCGAACAACATCGCCAATCCCAGCCTGATCGAGCCTGGGCAGATATTGACGCTTCCCGATCTAAAAGTAGTCGCGACTCAAGAAAATGGGCAGATTGCCGATGGCGTTTCTACCAAAAAAATAACACTCACGGCTCCTACGTACACGGTACAGCAAGGAGATTACCTATGGAATATCGCTGAACGCGCCTACGGTGACGGTATGATGTGGACCCGAATAGCCACAGCGAACACAGAAAAAATTACCGTGCCCGATGTTCTATACCAAGGAGTAATCCTCAAAATTCCCCGCTAAACTGTTTTTAGTTATACTGCTGCAAAAGCATGATGACTGCGACCGCAAGTACCACCATGAAGCCTACTACGGTGTACATAAGCACCCTTTGATAGGTGTGGACACTTGGTGAGCTACCACGTCGTACTGCTGCTTTTTTTGCTACAGCTTTCTTCTTTTTAACTGCCATATATATTCATCATAAAAGAGCGGCATAGAATGTCAAGAGGTATCTGTAACTTTATAAATAAGAATATAACTTATGGGATATAATAGAGTCATATCTATGGCTATAACAGATAGTTTTTGGAATATTGTCAAAAAACCTATAATCGGACAGTCCCCAATGGATGGGGTGAGCGACGCTCCTTTTCGCTACATAACCGACAAGTATGGCACGCCTTCTATGCTTTTTACCGAATTTACTCCGGTTGAAGGTATTATGCACGGGGCAGCAAAACTTCTGGATGCGTTTATCCATCACAAAACATCCACCCCAACTCTTGCTCAGGTCTATGGCGCCCATGCTGAAGATTTTTATCATGTGACATTTGCGGTCTGTGAAATGGGATTTGATGGAGTGGACATAAATATGGGTTGCCCGGACAAAAATGTTGCCAAACGCGGAGCGGGTGCAGGACTTATTCTGAATCCCAAGCTTGCAAAAGAGATTGTGTTCTCAGTAAAAAAAGCAGTGACCGACTGGGCGAATGGCAAAAAAATGACTGAAACGGCCCTTCCTGAGACAATCATACATTATGTGAACGACTATAAGAAAAACTATGGAATCGATGCTGTACGGCGTCTTTTGCCCGTTTCTGTAAAGACCAGAATAGGGTTCGACCGAATCGTCACTAATGAATGGATCTCTCAACTTCTTGAAGCCGAACCGGCAGCAATAAGTGTCCATGGAAGAACGCTAAAACAACTTTATTCTGGACTCCCCGACTGGAGTGAGATCGGAAAAGCGGCAGAACTCATCAAAAAAACCAAAACACTCGTTCTCGGAAATGGAAATATCATGTCAATGGCAGAGGCAGATGAAAAAACAAAGAAGTATAAGCTCGATGGCGTACTTATAGGTCGCGCACTCTTCGGAAATCCATGGTTTTTTGCCGGTCACACCCCGACTGTCGAAGAAAGAATCAATATCGCTCTCGAACATTGTGAGATGTTTACAAAACTACTTCCCAATGGCCATTTTGTATCTCTCAGGAAACACTTAGCCTGGTACGTAAAAGGAATCGACAACTCGCATGAACTGAAAGTGAAACTTATGCAGGTAAGGACTATCAAAGATATTCGATTTATTCTTGAACAATATCTTCAGCAGGTTGGAAAGGATAACTGAAAGCCGGATGCTGATGGGGAGCACCACACCGTTTTTCCTCACGGGCCGGGCGCAACATATAGTCAACGTAATAGGCGATATCTCCAACTTCTAAACGTCTTTTATTGTGGCATTCCTCATGATCTATAACGTCCTGGGTGACATTTCTCAGATACACACTGCCGACAACTGGAAACATAATCGCCGACGGCCTGTGATTGTATGTGTGTAGAAGCGGCGGAACCGCAGCCAGGGCTACACCAATCAAGCCAAAGGCAGATAGAAGAAAGGGTAGTTTTTTCCGCTCCCGTTTTGCATATAAAGGTTTTCTCGCAAGCTCTTTGTCCATCCGCTATTATACCTTATTATAGGTCTTAACTAATAACTTTGCGGCTTCGGAGAAGCAATGAGTTATAATGGAAGCATAAAAGCGGGATTAATTCACTTGCGGTGGTAGTTCAACGGTAGAATGCTTCCTTCCCAAGGAAGAGGTTGAGGGTTCAAATCCCTTCCACCGCTCAAGGGGTTCGACTTGTCCTTCCGAATCCGCCAATTGGCGGAGAAGGAGGATTTTTTATCCCGCTCCAAATGAAAAATAATGTATCTAGAATGCTAACCAACGGCCTTCTCCAGGGTTATGCGGGGAAAAGTAAATTTTCCGACGTCAAAAGAGGTGGGTTTGACGGAAAAGCCAGTCATTTGGAGTCAGGTCAGGAAGGTAGTTATCATGACGAATGGTTTGTACCAAACCATATGGGCGGAGGGCAGGAACTGATCACGACAGGTGAAGAAATGTTTACCAGACTTTATGCAGGTGGGAGCCCTTCTGCTGAAAAGCTTACCGAACTTGGAATTACCACAGATGAGGTTGCGCAATATCTAAAAAGAAAGATTATTGAGTTGGGAGATAAAACACGGTTATTTGAAGCGTGCAGGCCCCAACCCGATGGAGACTGGCAGTATTCATACGAAGTTCTGATGAAAGATCAGCACCTGGAGATAGTTGCTGCTGCAGAATCGATAACATATAAGGGAGTAAGAGTACATCTGCACCCATTTATTCTTTCTCCGCTGAAGTAATCCTTACCCAATTCTTATATTGCTTCCCTACTATTACTGTCATGAAAGGCAATACGATACTGTTCTTCATCCTTGCTTCAGTTTTTTTTATAATCCTTGGTTACGGATTTATAAGCAAGCGACCTATCGTTACTCCTCCACCCGTTTCCCCAACTTCGTCAATAGCTCAGCCGACTGCCATCACATCCAACGAAGTCAATGAAAAGATAGCAAGTCTTCAGCGGGGTGGCAATAACTATGCCGATCCGGAGGGAGTATATATGTTCCTTTACCCAAATGACTATAAAATTGACGGTCAGAATAACGGCCAGATAACCCGTATCTATAAGACGGGCCCCACCCAACAGGGACAGACCGAGATATACGATGGAGTAATCATGACATTTGAAGCAATCAGTCTTCGAGGTCAAACCCTGGAAGAGTGGGTTGATAATCAGATAAAAACTACGACTGCTGACGGCACTTCAACTCTAGAATCACCAAAGCATGCGGTGACCATAAATGGCCACACCGGATTCACCTATACTGCACGGGGTCTCGGCACATCAACGTATCTGTATTTGCAGAAAGATCCCTCATCTCCTTATGCTGTGGGTGTAACTTATCTTGTTGCCGATCCGACCAATGCCGGATTCCAAAATGAAGTCGACGCCATACTTTCCACTCTCGTCTTTCAGAAATAACTCTTCCTTTGCTATAGTGAAGATATATGAAGAAGATTCTTTTTATCCATCACTCAACTGGCGCAAATCTTATAAGGGAAGGTCGTCTTCGAAACTTGATAACAAATGCCGAGTTCTGGGATCATAGCTATAATTTATATAAAGTTGCTCCACTTTTATTTGCACAATTTACTCATCACAAGGGACTTTCGGACAAGAACGGCAAAATTACAGGACAGGATTATGACATAGTACTTAGCAACAATAACCCGCGCGAATATGCGGAAATTTTTGGAAGAGACCCGAGCGATCCAACCCTTAAATCTATCCTCAGTTACGATATTGTCGCTTTTAAAAACTGTTACCCAACCACTAAAATAATTTCAGATGCAATGCTTCATGAATATGGAGACTACTATAAATCTATTTTTAAGAGCCTCAAGAAATATTCGGAAAAAGAATTTGTTTTGGTTACCCCTCCACCGCTTCGTGAAGAATTAACAACGCCTGAATATGCAGAGCGGGCAAAGAAACTGGTGAGCTGGCTTTTGTCACAAGGAACATCGAATATAAAAGTGTTTAATTTGTTTGGAGAGTTGGCAGATGAAAACGGATTTCTCAAGAAAAAATATTCGCGCTTATTACCTTGGGATTCTCATCCAAATAATTTAGCCAACCAAACGATCGCTCCGGTTTTTGCTGCATTTCTAAATAACCTTACTTAAGATTTCTGGAGAGCTGTTTGCAGAAATTCGAGCATTTGATCAAGTGCATTTTCACCATCTGTACTGTCGAGATCGAACTGATATTCATGTCCTAAGGCTGGTACATGATTGACCGGATAAAAAAGTGTGTCGACCGCAACTCCTTTGTCTCTTAAAATTTTAGCCAAATAGTAGGACTGGGGTTCCAATGGATCGGCATTGCCGACGGTTATGAAACTTGGTGGAAAATTGCTGTTTACATATTCGGCAACCGAGACGGTGTGGAAAAATTTGTCTTTAACGAAATCCTTTTGACCCGAATACGACCAGCCAACGGTTGTCAAAAACCATCCCGATACACCCGAAAAGTTGAGGATACCAAGCTCATACACTCCGCAGTTCAAAAGAGTCGCTTTCAGTTGATCGACCTTTACCGAAGGCACTATTCCCATCTCTGCCGCATATGATTTATTCGTTACCAGAGCTGCCATCTGGGCTGCAATCTGTGAACCTGCTGAGTCACCCGCAAGTACCATCATGTTTTTGTCGATATAAAATCTTTCTGCATTTTTGGAAAGATAACCCAAAGCTTCGTTCACCTGAACAATAGGTACTGGATAATGTTTCTCAGGTGCGATTGAGTAGTTTACCCCAACAGTCACATATCCGTGTGATGCGAGTATCTTGAGATAATTGGCAACGTTTTCTTTGTCTCCCGAGATCCATGCACCTCCATGAATCCAGACTATAGTCGGCAGATCGACGACCGCACTTTCGGGATAGTAAACATCGAGATATGCATCATTGTCCCCCGTCCTGTATTGGATATTTTTCACCTCACCAATATCTGCGGGTACATATTTTTCGAGTGCTGCGGATGTTTTTAGTCCGCCCAGCTCAAAAATACCGCGTATGAGAAGTGCGCTCGGCCATGGACTGACAAGATTAAAAACATACAGACCGGTCACCATCAAAAAAAGAATTAACGCAACATAGAGCAGTTTTGAACTTCTTTTGTTAGTTTTTGTGGGTTTTTTCATGAGCTTACTATAGATATTTATAGCACACTGCTACATCCATGTTCCATGTAAAATATAGATATGAAAAAGTACAGTACTGTTGACGAATACATAGAAAACTTTCCCAAAGACACCCAGGATATTCTTAAAAAATTCAGAAAACTGATCAAAAAAGCTGCACCCCGTGCGGTGGAGTCAATAAGTTATGGCATTCCTGCTTTTAAGATGAACGGCAGACCTCTCATTTACTTTGCTGGCTACGCTAACCATGTAAGCTTCTACCCTATACCTCCGGGCCCTTCCGCATTTACTAAAAAAATAAAACCATATATTAAAGGCAAGGGTACTCTCCAATTTCAGCTCAAAGATCCTATCTGTTATGATCTTGCTGAAGAAATAGTGAAGTATAGTATCGAAAAAAATATAGAAATCTATGGGAAGAAAAAATGAGTAAAATACTCCTCATTCTTATTATTCTTTTACCCGGTATTTTAATACAGCTCGCTGCACAATCCACATATTTTGCCCCCCTTATTGTATTTGTACAATCACACATTCCCTTGTATGTTGCTGTTCTTATTGTTCTTAAATCATTGAGTCTCATATATCCCCCACTGCCAGGAGTGATTCTGACACTCGGTTCCATACCGCTTATTGGATGGGAGCTGGCGTACTTCTCCGATATTGTCGGAAACATAATAGGGGGCTCTATCTCATACTATTTAGGAATAAAATACGGAAAACGTGTTCTTCACAAGTTTTTTGGGGCCATGATTACAAATAAAATAGTATCGATCAAACTCAAAGATAAAAATCAGTTCGAGGCGGCGCTGTTTTTACGCTTTGCGTCGGGTGGGTTGCTCTCGGATGCCATAGCCTGGGGTGCAGGCATCATAGGTTTCAGATACCTGCCGTTTATCGCCGGCTTTACTGTTTCCCATATCGCCATAACGCTTCCGATCTTTTATATGATCTCACTTTCGATATCGGTGCACTCATGGATAATCTTCGGCATTGCCGCCGCCGCGGCATGGTTCATCCTTTACAAGTTTAAAGGCAGATATTTCGAGTAAAATAAACGTATGAAACTTGACGCAGTCGGAGTAGTCTCTTCAGATTTCAAGAAGACAGTCGAGTTCTATACTCTTCTTGGATATTCTTTTCCGCCTTTTAAAGATGACGAGCAACACCTGGAGCCCATCGGTGTCGAAGGGTCTGCCCGCCTTATGATCGACTCGAAAAAACTTATAACTGATCTTATAGGCGAGGAGCCAAA
>CAYPZT010000019.1:0-18506 GCA_964415435.1 uncultured Gammaproteobacteria bacterium | reverse complement strand
ACAGCAAACTTTACAAGCATATCGAGATACCGGAAAAAGATTACTCAAAGCTCCATGTGTATCCTTTGGGATTCAAGGCAAAATCAAATAAGAAGTTCTTGTCATACCTTCACAAAAACAATATTGTGGTTTGGGACAAATTTCCTGACTGCCCGTGGAGTGAGAAACAACATGTACTATTCCTCCCCTTAGGCTTTCATATAAATGAGAAGAATATACGCTACATCGCCGAAAAACTCGAAGACTACACAAAACTGAATTGACCTTACTCAAAGCCCTGAGCATGCACACTGAAATATGTTAAAATAACCTATCTGTTATGTTGACATATGGCGCTATCGTCTAGTGGCCTAGGACAGTAGGTTCTCATCCTACAAACCGGGGTTCGAGTCCCCGTAGCGTCACACTAGTATGGACAAAATTCAATTTACCAAGGAAGGATTGCAAAAACTGCAGGATGAGCTGAAGGAGCTCACCGAAGTCAGACGCCCAAAGGCAGTCGAGAGACTTACCAGAGCGCGCGGTATGGGCGATCTTCGCGAAAACAGCGAATACCACGCTGCAAAAGAGGATCTTTCGTTTCTCGAAGGACGTATCCTTGAGCTTGAGGTGGTCCTTAAAAAGGCCTACGTTTCTGATAATGAACCTGATGTAGAAACCATAGAGGTTGGCAATATGGTTAAGGTGCGAGTCAACGATAATGAAGAGGAATATACCATCGTAGGTGAGTTTGAAGCAGATCCTATGAATCGAAAAGTGTCGAATACTTCTCCTATTGGGCGGGCGCTTATGGGGAAAAAAGCCGGTGACTCAGTCGCAGTCGAGGTTCCTGCAGGCACACTAGAGTACAAAATAGTTGAAATTAAGTGATTTTTAAGTATAATAGCTAATACACGCGAATGTGAAGACCCGATTCGTCGGCAAGACTTTACTAAGACGTTTAACGTCGCGCGTCAGGAAGAAACCCTTTCGGGGATTAGAACCTGCCGGGTAAGCCCGTTACAGCAGCCGCAGAGCAATCTGCAAAGAGAGGTCGGGTCGAAAGCAGTTGAAGAGACTGTATATAAGTCCGAATCGTAACCAAGGTGGTACCGCGGTGTTAAATAGCCGTCCTTGAGAGATTTTCGCCAGCCGGCGAATTAAAAATTTTTCAAGGACGGTTTTTTTATGGCTGAGTTTTCGATATATACAAATAGAACCATTCCACCTGGAGTTAATTTAGGATTGGATACCGTCGTTGCCGGAATTAACGATGAAAGCGCTGCCCTCCTTCATGTGGAAAAGTCATCTCTTACAGCTAGTTTTGAGGCGGCTATGTCAGCGGTGATAGCAGAAAGAATTTCACCTACTGAAGCTGAGGCACTGGCACATGTAAGGTTTAGCCCTTTACTTGATCCTATGCTTATTGAACAGCTCGAACTTCCATCAGACACGCCACAATTATGGGAAATCGGCACGGGCTATGCAGATCAAAGAATAAGAGGAAATGGATACTACACTGACATGCGAAATGGCTTACTGGAGATGTATGCCGAACAAATCATCTCTGGAAATATACTTATTCTAGGAACCACAAAAGCTGCACCCGTGGTTAGAGTATTAAAAGCTTCTGAACAAGTAGGCTTGCCTGCACACATCACTCACCACAGCACATTCCCAAGAATCTCAGCGCTCACATGCGTGTGTACAGGTGACTTCGGACACGGCTACCAGTATGGTATGGATGCCTGCGATAAAAGACTCTCAAGCGATATCATCCCTGTAGGAGAAATTTGGGATGCAAAAGATAAAGTTCGGATCTCTACCATTCCAGTATCAGAGCGAAACGGCAGTTCAATTATACCCTGTACTAAATATCTACACGGTCCCCTGGAGACTGCTCACCGACTAAACGATATACTTACAAAACGCTTTCCACAACCTCAAATGATGGTAGACCAATTACAGAAATTAAATTATTATAAACCGACAGTATGAAATCACTCATTCAAACCTTTATTGATGTTGTAAAAATTGATTCACCTACTGGTGAAGAAAAACAAATGGCTCAGTATCTAGTAACGTATCTGCGAAAATACGCTGACGTCGTAAAGACTGACTCGTATGGTAATGTCTATGCAAGAGTAAACGGCGTTAAGGATGGTCTCTTTTTTGCGGCTCACATGGACACGGTGGAACCAGGTCGGGGAATTAAACCAGTTATTAAAAGCGGATATATAACCTCAGATGGTTCAACTATTTTAGGAGCAGATAACAAACTCGCTATCGCCTGTATTCTTGAAACAGTAAGACAGATAAAAGAACAACATATTCCTCACATGACGTTAGAGCTCTTATTCACAAGGTCGGAAGAAGTAAACAATTATGGTGCAATTAATTTTAATTATTCTTTTCTTAAAAGTAAGAAAGGATATTGCTTCGACCGCTCTGCACCTGTTGGAACCATAATCACCGGTTCCCCTTATTACGAAAGATTTGATCTTAAAGTAATCGGCAGGGAGGCACATGCATCAAAACCTTTTGCCGCAATAAACGCATTAGCTATCTTCAATGAAATACTCAATAAGATAACACTGGGCCGAATCGACAGTGATACCATTCAAAATATAGGTGTCATCACAGGTGGATTTGTGCGAAACACAGTTCCGGGCGAGATATCCGCATTTGGAGAGATTAGAAGTTTTAAAGAAAAAAATCTTCTTCAGGCGAAGAAAAGACTTGAAGTAGTTATTGCAAAAACAGTAAAAAAGTACTCTGCAAAATATGCGCTTGATTTCGTGCGTGAGAATGGAGGATATAAACATGTCACTCCTTCAGCAAAGAAATTTATAAGTACTACCGAAAATACGATGAGATTGTGTAAAATAGAGCCTAGCAAAGAGATGGCTTGGGGTGTTTCGGACGCAAATATTTTTAGCGAAAAGGGTTTACTCGTCATTAATTTAGGTGACGGTGGAAAGTTTGCTCATTCCAAAAAAGAAAGAGCTACTATTAGGGAAATGGAAAAGCTTGTTAGATTAATGATCAAACTGATATATGAAAAAACAGGAAATTAAATCACTACTATCTACGCTCGTCAGCATTAACTCCATATATCCAAACGAAAAAAAACTAAGTACCTATCTTGTAAGACTTTTTAGACAAAAGCGCTATAAAGTAGAAACTCAGCTTGTCGAAAAAGATAGATACAATGTAATCGTTGAAAAAGGTCGGGGAAAAAAAGTCGTCGTGCTATATGCACATCTAGACACGATAAACCTTACAGGCGACTGGCGGACAAACCCGTTCAAGCTTACCATCCGTGGAGACAAAGCATATGGTTTGGGAGCGTGGGATATGAAGGCTGGCATGGCCGCAAATATACTGGCATTTCTCAACTATATTCCATGGACTTATAGACTACGGATCGTATTTTGCGTTGATGAGGAAAATATTTCCAAAGGAGGTTTCAAACTCATAAAATCGCCGTTCATGAAAGACGTTAGCCTTGTTCTATCTACGGAACCAGCACTACACACGACAGGTCTCCAGGGGATCGTAACCGGCAGGCCGGGCAGAGCAGTCTACAACATAAAAATCTCCGGAACACCAAAACATATCGCATTCTATGAGAAGAGATATGATACAAACTATGTCGCATCTGAACTCATACGTCTTGTCGAAAACATGAATATCAATATTCGTGGGAAAAAACAGTTTATGTTCATTCGTAAAATGCAGTCGCAGACCGAAGGCATCTCTACTCCAGCAGAAACCCATATTGAGGTGGATTCCTATATTATCAAGCCAACTACTCATACTACCCAGTTTGAAAAACTAAAAAAAATCTGTGAAAAACTCACAAAAAAATACCCTCATTTTCAGATAACCGTCACCCGCCCTCCGAGAGCAACACCGTCGCTTGAACCTTACGAGAATACTAAAAAAGAACCATATACTGCCATACTTTGTGAAACAGTCAAAGAGGTAACAGGCAAAAAAGCCATTCCCTATTTCCGCATGTCTGTAGCAGACGAAAACGTATTCGGATCTGCCGGGATTACCACGTTTGGTATAGGCCCAACCGGTGGAGACGCTCACGCCCCAAACGAGTGGGTATCACTTTCATCTATCCAAAACCTGTATACTGTACTTACTAAATTTTTGGAGAAAATAGACCATGATCTGGGTTGATAGAGTAGTAAAAAAACTGAAAGAGCGTTCTTTAGATCTGGAATGGGTCGATGACATGAAGACTCCATCTGGTCGTATTCATGTCGGATCACTTCGGGGTGTCATCATACACGATCTCGTGTATAAGGTGCTTCAGCAAAATGAGGTGAAGTCAGAGTTTAGCTATGTCTTTAACGATCTTGATCCTATGGATGCTATCCCCTCTTATCTCGAATTTTCAAAATGGCAAAAATATGAGGGAGTCCCTCTTTGTAATGTTCCTTCACCTGAGGAGGGTTTCAAAAGCTTTGCCGAGTATTACGCTCTTGAGTTTAAAGAGACATTTGAGCGCTTAAACTGCCATCCGAAGATCATCTGGTCTTCGGAACTGTATAGATCAGGAAAAATGAATGACGTGATAAAAGAAATCCTTGACAGTAACAAAACGGTCTTAGAGCTCTACAAAAAAGTGACAAAAGCGCATAAACCCGAGGACTGGTATCCTATTCAGGCGATCTGTGAGAACTGCGGCAAGATTGGTACAACTCAAGTCCATCAATGGGATGGTAAACATATCTACTATAAGTGTCATCCTCATCTGGTCAAATGGGCTGCTGGCTGCGGACATGAGGGGAAAACTACACCTTATGATGGAAAAGCAAAACTCGTATGGCGTTTGGATTGGCCTGCGCACTGGAAAGTAATTGGTGTGACTATTGAAGGATCAGGAAAAGATCATATGTCTGCCGGTGGATCGTATGATTTGGCTTCGGTTGTATCTAAAGAAATCCTAAAGCGCGAACCTCCTTATGCCATTCCTTATGAATGGTTTACGGTTGGCGGAAAGAAAATGTCCTCATCAAAGGGAATCGGTATCTCTGCCAAAGAGGTTTCAGGTATTTTGCCTCCCGATGTTTTTAGATTTTTTATAGTCCGGACACCCATTGAGACGCATCTTGACTTTAACCCATACGGCGAATCTATACTTAAAATATTTGATGACTATGATCGGTGCTTAAATGCATACTTTGATAAGCTCGAAAATAATATTCCCAAGGGAAAGCAAGGTGAGGTGCTCCTCGATTATGCAAGAATTGCAGAACTCTCACAAGCACGCATGCTCCCTGAAAAACGATTATATCTTCCTCGTTTCCGTACCATTGTCAATCTTATAAAATCACATACTGATCTCCTCAGTTTTTTTGAAAAACTGAAAAAATCACCTTTGACCCCAGAAGAAAAAAAAATTCTTGAAGAACGTGAACTTTTTGCGCAGGTTTATATAAAAAACTATGCAGCACCCGAAGAGCACAATCACATAACAGGACATGCTCCAAAAAAATTAGATCTTTCACCGGCTGTCAGACTTTTCTTTACCGAACTTTTGAAAGGTCTAGAAACTAACCCATCTACCAGAGATCAAATTCAAGAGTTAGTGGTATCGATATTAAGTAAATATAGTCTCAAACCACGTGACGTTTTCAAAACATTTTACTTAGTTATGATCGGTAAAGAATTTGGCCCAAAAGCCGCCGATGTGATTCTAGATACCGGTCTTGGAAAGGTGAAAAAACGCCTGGCAGAAGTACTGAATACGAAAATAGAAACTGGAACAGAAACAAATATGAAGCACTTATACCCAACCCTTACAGACTCAAATATATTTTCTGTTGATCCGGCCGTAAAAGAAAAGTTTCCTTCTGTTTCCGTCGGTATAGCCATTATAAAGGGTGTTACTATCAAAAAAAATGCTCCCGCACTACAGATCGAACTGAATACATTTCTAAATTCGCTCTCGACAATTACTACAGAGGAGATCAATACATACCCAGAAGTCCTGAGCTATCGCAAACTCTACAAAGAGATGAAAGTTGACTGGCATTCACGCCGTCCATCACCTGAAGCGCTACTCCGTCGCATTGCAACCAAAAAGAGACTCTACAATGTAAATACCTGCGTTGATGCCTATAACTTAGTTGTTATGAAAAACAGAGTATCCGTCGGCGCATTCGATCTCGATAAGATAAAGTTTCCCACAGTCTTAAGGTTCCCTAAACCAGGTGAAAAGATTCTTCTTCTTGGTGATACAGAACCTACGGAATATGAACCCACAGAACTTGCGTACTTTGATAAGACAGGCGGCTACAATATTGACTTTAATTATCGCGACGCACAGCGGACAGCAGTCAGGGAGACTACAAAAAACATACTTCTTAACGTAGACGGAGTTTATGATGTTGATAGACAGAAAGTAGAACAATCGCTCAAGGAATCAGTTGAAATCATCCAAAAATACTGCGGAGGTAAAGTAGAAATAACTGCCGTCTCTTAAATCTATATTTTTATTTTTTCTAACGCTTCCAACACAAGACTTCTATGGCATTTATCTTCTGACTCTTCCCAGCATAATAACGTCACATTTGAAAAATACGATAAATGTTTTACGAGACGGAGAAGTCTTTTTTGTTTAGCTAAGACCCTTTTTTTAAAAAGTGGTTTAAATTCTTCCCACGATATCTCTTTATTGATGACATATTTACTTAGTAAATCTTCGGGTGGAGATAGTTCTGGAATCCAAATATCGAATTTATATTCGGGCTTAATACCTCGCATGATACATATCCTCAAACCATCCGATGAACTCCTCCTTTTCTGAATGGATCTGGTTTTAATATGGTTCATATAATTCTTCGGGTGTCAGCGCATGTTCTACTACACCGTTAAGCCAAGCCCAATTTTGGTAACGTTTTTCCGCCTGTGGCACGAAAGGTTTTAATATAGAATTTGGTATTCCAACAGCTACAATCTGAATTGCATCTCTGAGTTCAGTATTGAACTGTGGATCGTTTTTATCCTTCCCATTTATTCTTGTAATTGCATTAAGTCGCATTAATACAGGTAGTGATATTCCACCTGACAAATCTGTCACATCAATCGGCTTCATGCCGTTATTGGAGTAAGGTGGCACACTATAAAATTCAAGAAAGGCCCGCCTGTACCTTGCAAAACCTTCATCGGTGGCCAGATAATACAACGCTGTTGGATCGAGTACAAATTGACTCTCCGAATAGGCTTCTAGAGGTACTTCATTTCCACGCACTCGTTTGCAAACAGCTCCCGAATTTACTGAGTAAAAGGGATCCTCGCTCGTTTTCTGAGCTACCTCAAGCATGTGTCTAAAATTTTCCCTGGCTTCGTGAGGGTGTTTAGGTTTCCCTTTACTTACTATATTTACTCCGCTATCAGTGAACATTGGCACATTTGTACGAGTATCGGCGGCCACTATGATCGCGTCCTTGTTCTGTCCTAGTTGCTGCTCTCTGCCCATATGACCCAACAGTACATCTACTTTGTAACGCGCTACAGCAAGAACGTCCGGTGTTTCCGGTTCGACTCCCACGTTTTCAAATGGCAAACACTCCGTTTTATCCCCCAGCATTTCACGTATAAATGCCTGCCTTCTAGGGCTCGTGCTTGATATGAAAACCCTCGGAGGCATAGCAGATGTTCTTTCTTTAAAACGCGTCTCTGCATAACTGGTAGTGGGGTATGAAGTAATCATATATAACAAAAAAACCCGCGGAATGCGGGTTCGTTAATTAAGTAAAGATTTTCTCCTCCTTACCATAGAGAAGTATAAGGAATGCCAGGACAAAAATCAAGAGATAATAAAAAATGGATCTTGAGAAAATAAGCGTAAGGATAGTGAATGAAATCAAGGAAGTGAATAGAGTAGTCTACGACATCACCAACAAACCCCCTGGAACTATGGAATGGGAATGATATACTCTCAATCAAATTCACCAAAAAATACTTTCTTTAGTGCTATTGGGTCAAGAGCTCGTAAGGGTATTTTTCTGTATATCTCTGCGGTAATGAGAGAATCACCACGTGGCACATACTCTCGATCCTCTGCGGCTTTTCGATAATCATTTTTGAGAACATATTCTTGCCATATGCCTGGGTGAATTCCGCCTCCTGCATATAACCTTTGATATATCAGAGCTTCATCCTGACCATCAACAAGAATACCCGATTGCATAGCTCGTGCTAGATCCATACCGGCAGGAAGCACATCCTTATTTCTCGTCACATATTCAGCTATTTGCTCAAACTCCAGTTCGGGATTTAGTCGTCCGCAGTTAACAAGAGTTTCCACTACACTAATAGTCCCATTATCATTGGTATAGGCACGTGCATTTGAGGAATAAAATGATTCTCCTGTCGTCTGAGCCTGATATAATCTTTGAAGTAAGCTCTCAAGACCCTCTGTATACGGTTTGTTTTCTATAGTTGTAGGACTATGTGCGGGTCCATGACTTATATGCCAATCATAAGCATTCAGCTCATGAGAGAGGAGGTCGTCGACCCCCAGATCTTTCACCCACTGAGTTGTAGCAGTAAGTTTTGCCACGGCAGCACCCGCTGTATAACACAAAGAGGAATCCTTAAAAGGATAGTAGGGACCAGTTGAGTCAACTTGTAATAATCTATTCCATTCTTGTTCACCCTCCTCGCCAACTGCCTTCAATTGTAGAAGACCCCCTTCACCTATCTTTTCTCTAACTTGACTAAGCGAGTCAGCCATAAAACCTTCATGGGGAACATGTGTTAAGTCAACTACATCAAGGTAGGGAAATATCGCAGATTTTTTTACACCATTTGTAACGGCAACCGACAATTTAGGCTCGTAACCATACTGAGTTCTTATAGAATTTATTTGTTGGTTTTTACGACGAGGACTTAACGATTGATGTAGTAGATAATCTGATTCTGCCATGTATAAATACCTATTAGAAAATACAAGGATAATTCTAGCGGTAAAAGAAGAAATTTAAAAGACTATGTTATTTAGTTTTAAGATCCAATATTTCACTTACAATCATTTCGAAATGTTCTTTATTATTTAGAAAATCAACTTTTTCTACATCTATTTTAATGGTAGGAGTGGATTTCCAACCATCAAAATACTCCTTATTTAATCTACATATTTTCTTAAACCACTCATAGGAAGTCTTCTCCTCACCAGGTGGACCAGACTTTTCTTGAATCCTCTTCAGTTTTCTAACCTCAAAAAGAAACTCAGGTCTTGCATATAAATAAACAAGTACATCAATAGCAGGTAATGAGTTGATAAGTACATGTGTCAATTCTCTAAAGGTTTTTAGGTCCTCTGTTTTTAGTTTTGTTTCTGCAAAGATAAGTGTCGATAAAGGAAACGTGTCTAAAATAACATTTTTGTTTTCCTTCCTCAATGTATCTGCTTGTAAAAGTGCTTTGGAAGTTTGCAAAAGATACCACACTTCTGATTTAAAATAGTCTGCACTTCTGGTCTTTTTATAAGGATCTTTCCACCACTTTTCTTTAATTACCTCAAAACCTTTACTACTGTGAAATAAGTCGCATAAAGTAGATTTACCAGCATAATGAGGTCCAACTACAGCTATAATTTGCCCTGTTTTTTTGCGATTATTCATGAATTGTTAGTTGAATATAGGGCTTTCCTATAGTATAATTTACTAATTGTAACCTATAAATGACAGTAGCACAAGTCGAAAATTTACAGGCACTTTACGAATCTTCTTTAGCTTCAACCCCATCAGAAACAGGTGCTGAACTTGTAAACAATGAACTTGCAGAGAGATTGGCAAATATACAGGCTGGCGTATTCGATGTTGACGACCTCCTTATTGAACGAAAACCTGAGGCCTTGTATGCTAAGCTAAACTGTTTGGCAATTTGGCTTCATGGAGAACCTGATGAAAAGGAAAAAATGCATGATGTTTATTATAGATTACTTCAGAATCCCACATCAGATCAGTTAATCGAAGTTGAAGAGCGCGTAAGGGCATTGAGTAGTATTTTATATGAAAATCAACCTGACGCCCTTAGCATGGCAGCCAAACTATTTACAGCTGCACATTTCGATGAGTCACTTCGTGATATCGCAGCAACTGTCATATTAAACACTAATGATCCACATGCGTTTTGGAAACCATATCGTAACTTTGGTGAACCTGTAGATAGTCAGGTAGATCAAAATCTTCTCCTAAGACCAACTGAGGGTTCACTTAATCTACTAGAACATATGCGTGTTGTTGGCTTACCAAGAATTATCGTCTCAAATCAAGAAGGCGACAGATTACAAAGGCGTTTAGGCGTTTTAGGTATTCCGTTGTCGGATTTTTCACTCATTGTTTCCGCAGCGGATTTAGATACTAGACACGGATATGTTCCCGGATCGGAATATTCGTACAAAAAACCTAACCCTTATGCGCTTGAATACGCCATGAATGAAATGGGTATCGAGAAAGGTCCAGATAATCTTTATCCTGTTCCCTATTTTGGGAATGGAAAACATGACGCAGAAGCCGCATATAGAGCAAAATATGCTGTACCAATTGTTATAAATACAGGGAGAGGGAATTTTTCACAATTTACTACACCGCACTTGAGGTTTGGAGATCTTTCACATTTTTCTTCGTTTTGGAGATCGAAGTAAATATCAAAAGCCTAGTGTTTGTTTTATATCTTTCCAGAACAATGACACATCCACCGAATCACTTATAAGAGTTTTCTTTCTATTGTGCTCCAGTTTGAATTCACCTAAAGGACTAAAATAAATTGATTCTTCCTTAAACTTCACAGTGGAATCGAAGATGGAAGTTACCGTAAGAGGGTCATGAAGGTAGGATTGAGGGTAACAAGTTTCATAGAACATATCCATATTGTATCTGACTAAATCGATAAATAGATCGTCCCTCTGAGAAGTTATATGCCTATATAATTCATGTTTATTACTTATTTGAAACTCTGGTTTAAATGTGAGGTCGCTTAGAATCCACTTTTTACTAAGTTTTGCAGAAAAAACCTTACTTGCTGCATCTATATCGATTCGTATATTATGTTCAGCCATACCCGGTCTTCTGTAATGTATTGCGCCTCCCATAATAAAAAGCTCGATCCGTGCAAAGTGTGATGGATATTCGTAAATTAATTTAGCTAGATTTGATAATCCACCAATAGATACGTAGACACCCTTACTTTTAACCAACATATCCAAATAGGTATGAAGGTTAGAATTAAAAAGTGTGGTTATTTGAATGTCATGATCTACATATTTTTGCAGCAAAAACATTCTCGTATTACCCAGGTCATGTCCTGCGAAAATAGGTATATTGATCCCTCGTAAACCCAGCCATTTTTTAAGGACCTTCGCTCTTTCTGTACCATTGTATTCATCATTGGTTAAGATACAAACAATTTCGATATTCTTAGAAGATAAACAATAGTAGAGTGCCAATATATCATCGGGATCGCCGCCAAAATCTGTATCTATAATAACTTTTTTTTGCATCGCAGTTTATTTAAGTTGATTGTTGTGCTTGCTTTATCCAACGTGCAGACATTACTCTAGGATGCAAAAACTGTTTCTCGGGTGTTTGTTTTCTGACTAATGGAGTTTCATAATATGTATCTGTGACAGGGCCATAAAGTTCGTCGAACTTTGCTCTGGACATCAATCTCTCTGGATGGCTATTTGCAAACATTGTTCTTATGGCATCAACAGCAAGACCAGAACGCTTACAAGCCTCTATTACATGCATCAAAGTAGAACCTGATGCGAGACTGTCATCAAAAACTACCACAGGACCATTTTCAGCACCATGTTCCCTTATGAAAACCTCGAAGTCCCGCTGAATTCCTGCTTGTCGCGAGAATGTTTCTAGACCTATTTTTTCGGTACCTATTGTCTTTTGCGAAGGCAAAATATAGTGCAATGTACCCTCATAACCCAATGCGGCTAAGGCAGGACCAAGATCATATGACCCAAGCTTAGGCAGCACTACTGTTCTTTTATCATCCCCAAATTCTCCTGCAAAAGTAGCCGCTGCTGACAAAGTCAAAAACGTTGCGTCGGTTTCTCTTCGTGTACGTATATCATCGACAAAATCTGGACTTGCCCACTCAATCTCACGTATTACTTGCGGAGCATTTCTTACTCTTTCCAATATATTGTACTCTTCTGCATATGATAGATCATGACCAAGAAGATTTTTATAGTATAAAGTAGCAGTTTTGAATATTTCTCGTGAGTACTCGCGTGCAAAGCCTGCTAAATCCGGTTGTGCCATGCGAGCAATGCTGAGCGCATAATCCAGGCCTATCAAATCATTTGCTATATTCTGAAATAAAGAATTCATCAAACGCCATCTATCTTCACCCTCATACATATCGGTCTCTTTCCTTACTTCTGACCATCGCTCCATCAAATGAGCATCCTGTTCGAGATTATGTTGAAGGGCTTTTCGTCGAACATCTTTATCATCCACATTAAACTTAATATTTGCGTTGTAGTAGGGATATCCACGCGAAGTATAAAAGGAGGGGGTTTTTCCATTACTATGAATGTGAGGAATGCCATAATCATCGGCATCATGGGTAACTGCGTAGTGTCTTCCTGTGGGAATTGTACGTTCATTTAAATAATCGCCAACAATAGATCCCTGTACCGACTGGAGTAGTCCTATAGGAAGCAAAATGCCACCATCCAGCCCTATCGGCGGATCTTCAAAAAATTCCCTCCAATTCTTCATCTCCGGCCTGACGGGTCGTGCTGTAGGAGGCAGATTATGAGCGAGTTCATACGGATTAACCGCCCTAGCTGATAGTCTTTGGAATGGATCTGTTGTTTTTACTTGTTCTGGCATAAAAAAAACCGCCCCATTTCAGGGCGGTGACTATTTAAACGGGTTGATGTTCCCGTAATTCTTGAAAATGAGACAGTGAGCTTTCATAGATTTTTCCTAAAAAATGCTCCATTCGTGGAGCATTTTTAACATCGTAACACTACAAAAATATTTAGTCAATATGTATTTTGTATATTTTACTATATCGAACTTAAAATTGCACCTTTAATATATATACTTGCATTTAAGGAGCGAGACCATTAAAATTGAAAGGTTTAGTACATATAGTTAGCCTCATGAAGAAACTAAAATATATCTTTGTTTCCGGAGGCGTAATATCCGGAATTGGAAAAGGAGTCACTTCGGCCTCCATCTCTCTCCTACTCAAAGCTTCAGGTTACAAAGTCGCTCCTATTAAATTTGAGGGGTATCTCAATATCGATGCGGGGACCATAAACCCGATTGAACACGGAGATCCATTCCTGTGCGAGGATGGAACTGAGACCGATATGGATATCGGCACTTATGAAAAGTTCCTTGATGAGAACATGGGCGCTGACAACTTCGTCACTATGGGTAAGATCTATCAGACCATAATCGAGAAAGAGCGCCGTTTTGAGTATCAGGGAGAAGATGTGGAGGCGGTTCATATTGCAGAAGAGGTTATAAACCGCATTCATACTGTTGCCCGCAAGAGCGACGCTGATGTTGTAACGATCGAACTAGGAGGGACTGCCGGTGAATACTGGAATGTTTTCTTCTACGAGGCCTCGAGGGTACTCTCGCTTCGAAATCCCGGTGATGTGATACACATCCATGTCAGTTATCTTCCCACACCTAATCATTTGGGTGAGCCTAAGACCAAGCCAACCCAGCTTTCGGTACGCACACTCAACTCACTTGGTATCCAGCCGGATTTCATCGTTGCCCGCTCCGAACAGTATATTGATCAGCGCCGCCGTGACCGGTTTGCACTTTTTTGTAATATGTTGGGTGAGGACATCATTTCAACTCCCGATGTGCCCTCGATCTATGAAGTACCTCTTCTTCTTGAAAAACAGGGAATGACTGAGAAAATCCAAAAAAAACTTTCTCTTCCTGTAAAGAAACCGAATCTTACCAGGTGGCAGAAGCTGGTCGATAAGATCAAGGCTAAGAAAAAATATTCTGCCGATATCGTCATTGTCGGAAAATATTTCGGTACAGGCGACTATCAGCTCCGCGATTCCTATGCTGCACTTTTTGACGCAATAAGCCATGCAGCAGTTGACCGTGATGTAGAGGTAACAACGCGCTGGATCGACGCCGAGACAGTTGAAAAAAAAGGGACAGAGATCATCGGTAAACCCGATGGCATTATTGTACCAATAGGTTGGGGAGAACGCGGATCAGAAGGTATGATCCAGACTGCAAATTATGCGCGCACCAAGCATATTCCTTATCTTGGCCTCTGTTACGGCATGCAACTTGCAGTCATTGCCTTTGCACGAAACGTAATCGGATGGAACGATGCCAATACCCAGGAAAATGATCCGAAGTCCGCACACCAGGTTATCCATCTTATGCCCGCCCAAAAAAAGTACATGGAAAAGCGTGCATACGGTGGCACAATGAGGCTTGGCGGCTGGAAAGCTATCGTGAAAAAAGGAACACGAGCATACGATATTTACAATACATATGGAGGATTCATCAATAAAAATGAAGGGCTTACAAGCGAGAGACATAGGCATCGCTACGAATTTAACGATGAATTTGTAAAGGAGTTCGAAAAAATGGGACTTGTGATAAGCGCCCGGTCTGTTGATGAAAAACTTGCCGAAATCGTGGAGCTTCCTGCAAATACCCACCCGTTCTACCTTGGCACCCAAGGACATCCCGAGTATAAAAGTCGGCCGCTTGCGCCTCATCCGATTTTCTTGGCCTATATAGAGGCCTGCAAAAAATGATCCGCCTTCTTATCGGCACTGGAAATGTTGGAAAATACAAAGAAATCTATCGGGCGATACAAACTACTCTCCCTCATACCTTTCACCTTTGCTCACTTACGGACCTTAAAATAACCGACGAACCTGATGAGACAGGCAAAACATTTGAAGAAAACTCAAGAATCAAGGCAAACTTCTATACTGCACTTTCCGGACTCCCGACAATCGCGGACGATGGAGGGCTTGAGATAGATGCCTTGAATGGCGAACCAGGCATACACTCTCGCCGGTGGCCCGGATACAAAGCAACAGATGAAGAACTCATGGCTTATGCACTGAAACAAATGAAAGGAATACCTTTGGAAAAAAGAAGGGCCAAGTTAACCACATGCATTTCTTTCTCAGACAGGAAAAATAGTATTTTCCTACAGGAAAGTAAAAGTATCGATGGATATATATCCGAAAAACCAAGTCATCATCGAGAAGAAGGATATCCTTATAAGAGTTTATTCATTGTTACAAAATATAATAAATATTACGGTGATCTGAGTATTGCGGAGCACGAAGCAATCAACCACAGAAGACATGCTCTTACACAGTTACTCACTCGAGTGTTGAAACATTACAATGAAAATTTGCACAAGTTTAGTTCCTCTGAATCATAATGTATAATTGACGGTATCATATGTTATCGTTAGATTACATTCGAGCCAATAAGGATAAGGTTATCGCCGCAACAAAAAACAAAAACCGTAAAGCTGACATCGACGGAATTCTAGCGCTTGATGAAAAAAGGCGTGGTCTCATAGAAAATGTCCAAAAACTGCGGGCTGAGCGCAATGTCCTAGCAAAATCTCCAGTTACCGAGGATGTAAAGAAGCGTGGAAAAGAGATAAAAGATGAGCTTAAAAATCTGGAAGCTTCTCTGACTTCTATCGAGTCAGAACTCAATAATCTGCTCCTATACGTGCCAAATGTTCCATTGCCCGAGGTACCAATAGGACAGGATGAGTCCGGAAATAAAGAAATCAAAAAATGGGGAGAGATCCCTGCATTTTCCTTTCAACCAAAATCTCACATTGAACTGGGATTGACACTTGATCTTATAGATCTGGATCGAGGATCAAAGGTATCAGGATTCAGAGGATACTTCTTGAAAAATGAGCTTGCCCAGATGCATCTGGCACTCATGTTTTACGTGTTCCAGAAACTTGTAGAGAAGGGATATACACCGCTCATCACTCCTTCCATCGTCAAAGGCTTCACACTCATCGGATCAGGTCATTTTCCTTGGGGAAAGGAACAGGATGTATACGCTCTCAATGAAGACGATGCATATCTTGCGGCGACTGCCGAGATTCCTACGACTGCTTATTATGCAAATGAAATATTGAATGAAAGGGATCTTCCCAAAAAGTTTGTTGCCGTTTCTCCTTCTTTCAGACGTGAAGCGGGAGCATATGGTAAAGATACAAAAGGCCTGTACAGACTGCATGAATTTTGGAAAGCAGAACAGGTAATACTTGCAAAAAATGATATCGATGAAGCAAGAACCTTGCACGAAGAATTACAGAAGAATTCGGAAGAGATACTTCAGGATCTAAAATTACCATACAGAGTTCTTCTTATGTGTACCGGTGATATGGGCGAACCGCAGCTCAAGAAATATGACACCGAAACATGGATGCCTTCACGTAACGCCTATGGGGAAACTATGTCGAACTCTATAATGGGAGACTTCCAAACCCGTAGACTAAAAATAAAATACCGCAAGAAAGACAATGAAACTGAATACTGTTTCTCATTCAACAATACGGCACTTGCGTCTCCGCGCATTCTTATCGCAATTCTGGAAAACTATCAGCAGGAAGACGGATCGGTTCTCATACCAGAAGTACTCCAGCCTCTCATGGGTAAAAAGAGGATTGATGTGAAGAAATAATTTAGACAAATACTCGTGCGGCAAGCCAAAAAAGCACTCCCAGAAATCCCCACAACGGTATAGCATAGAAGCTCGTATACCCACCTATCGAACTCCTTTCATAAGCCCATAGCTTTTCACCCATCAGTTTGTGATAAAGAAATCCTGTACACCACTCGAAAAATGCGCCCAAAATACAAAAGAAAAAATAAACGTACAAGGTTTCCCAACCTATTCTGTAAACAAACAAAGTCGTTCCTATAACTGGCGAAGTGATAAAAAGAAGAAACTTCAGTGAACTGAATTTTTTAGAATTTTTCTTTTTAAGCGGAAAAAATTTATAGAAGACAAGGAGAATGCCAACACCAACTGTTATAAAAGGAATATAGAGGAGAAAATCGTATAGGGCTTTCATGATCTAAGTATATCTGAGCGCTCAGTCTCCGTCTTTATCTTTTTTATCGCTTGGTTTTGGCGTGAAAATTGATGTGCGACAGCTCGCAGTATTCTCTGTCCCTATGAGAAAATACTCGGGCCGTCCGAAGTAACAGTTTCGGGCAACGATATTTTCAGGCTGTTCATACCATCCATTTCCCTTTTGATAGGTTTTCAGTATATACGTCATAACCTTATTCCAGATAGGTGCCGCACCGGTGACACCTGAGGTCAGATATGGGTTCATGGGTGTATTGTCGTTATTACCTACCCAGACGGCAGTCAAAAATTCGGGGGTGTATCCAATCGTCCAGTTATCCTTCTTTTCATCGGTAGTACCCGTTTTTACGGCCACCTTGTACCCGGGAATCTCAAGTGCGGATCCTAAACCGAATGCAAACTGTCTTGCAAGATTGTCTGCAAGAATGTCGGAAATAATATAGGCAACCCCTTGATTGATAACTCGCGTCTTAAGCGGAGATGCCTCGTACACCTGATTTCCGGCACTATCTTTTATACTCATGATACTTATGGAATCTGTCTTGTAGCCTTCATCTGCAAGCACGCCAAACGCCTCGGCCATATCAACCATTGTTACCTCACCCCCGCCCAGTGTTAAAGATAGTCCGAATCGTGAAGGATCTGTCCATGTAGAAATGCCTAGTTTTCTTCCGTACTCGACGAGATTATTTACACCAATTGCATTCAGAGCTTTGACAGCTGGAATGTTATAGGAATTTGCAAGAGCGTATCGCAAAGGAATACTTCCGTGAAACCGTCCGTCGTAATTTACCGGTTTATAAGACTCACTGCCTGGAATCGTAAATATAGTTGGGGTATCCTCAATAATGGTTGCCGCAGTAAATCCCTTCTGTAAGGCCAAAGAATACATAATAGGCTTAATGGAGCTTCCTGGTTGACGAAGAGCTGTTGTTACATTAAATGCTCCTGAGGGGGAAGCGAAGTAGTCTGCAGACCCAACCATTGCCAGTATCTCTCCTGTTGAAGGACGAGTGACCAGTACCGCACCGTTTCCTACATTCAGATTTTTTACTTTTTCTATCTCATCGCGAAGAATAGACTCAACCTGCTTCTGAAGATCAAGATCCAATGTCGTGACCACGTGCAGTCCTCCTTCCTCAACCGCCTGTATGCCGTACATCTCCTCAAGGAGCGACTTCACATAAAATACAAAGTGCGGAGCATTAATATTTGTTTTCGGAGGGATGACGATAACCGGCTCATTCTGGGCCTTGTCTTTCTGAGCTTTATCAATATAGTTCTGCTCATACATCTTTTCCAACACCTCATTCCTCCTTGCTTTTGCAAGATCAGGATTCACATAAGGTGAGTAGAGTGAAGGAGCCTGAGGGAGACCTGCAA
>CAYPZT010000018.1:0-19724 GCA_964415435.1 uncultured Gammaproteobacteria bacterium | reverse complement strand
ATAGCTCAACGGATAGAGTACTGGTCTTCGGAACCAGTGATGGGGGTTCGATTCCCTCTTGAGGCACCACATATCTTGCAATTCATATTTTTCTCCACTATACTCACCCAGAAATGTCTTCACTATTTACTGAAATGTATAGTCAGAGAGGGACATATCCGCGAGGGGACCAGTTTTACAACTGGTTAAATCTGCCACCACCTAAAATACCCGAAGTTATGAATCCCTCCGAGGCATTCTCCTACCTCTCAGGGCATAAAAATTACTTGGAAAATAAACAAAACGGACCTTTCTCACCTGAGCAGTTAGGTAACAGAAAACCCCACATGCATTTCTCGACCATTTACGAAAAGCTTATCGAGGGCCCTTTAACAAATGAACTGTGGTGCTCCGATATACCAACGTCAGTCGAGTATCAGGTTACCGCCGAGGGAATAATAGCCGCCGTGGACAGAAGAACAAACATCTGGCTAAAATACTATCCTTCTGAAGAATCACGACATCGCGAAACCTTCGTACTGATTACGCCTATTGTTAATGACAAAGGAACTGTGTACACGGACGCCTTTACACAGTACTTCTATGCGCCAGGGGTCGAATCGGATGGAAAGGCAGGTCTCAAAGCCGGATTAATTTACTGGACAGGTTCAGGAATTCTCTCGGAAAGAAAATTAGATCCACAGCTTGCTGCAGATTCACTGGAGCAGTTTGCCAAATCTGCTGCCTCAACTTCTTATGAACTAGAGGGAGAAAAATCGAGAATCAGACTATAATCTTTATAAGAAAAGACTATGTTTGCCATAATAGACCGACTGAAATATTATCTTACTAATATAAGTATTGCCTTGGTTGACTCTGCATTTGAGTATGATGCAAAGCTAAAATTAACCAAGCCGCCTCTGCAGCGGATAATAATATGGCTATCGATATTGTTACTCCTTCTTGTTATTCTTACTATTTTTGGTGTGACAATAAAGTTAATTTTTGCTCCTATATTAAATAATGTTCTTCCCGCGTAGTACTGCTAAATAGGTTAGTTTTTGATATACTAGAACCACGAAATAGGGCCACTAGCTCAACTGGTAGAGCATCTCCCTCTTAAGGAGGTGGTTCAGGGTTCGAGTCCCTGGTGGCTCACTAAGTTTAACGGGGTGAGAGGACATTTTATGTCCTCATACAGCTTCTCCTGAAGTTCGGCTCCAATACGCATCTCCATCGTTTGGTCCTCCCCACAGTCCTACCAGTATATACTTTGTTTCACATTGATTGAATTCGGGGCAGTAACTAATTGTTCCTGCAGCTTCTGCGACTATGCTTGTTGGAATAACATTTGAACCTTTACACAACCTTCCGTTCTTCGCAGGATGTGCGGGCAGAGAAGGGTAGTTTCTTTCAACAGGATATAGTTTTTCTACCATCAAATTAAGGATTAAAAAGCTTAAAGCGTGCACCTGCGCGTTGGAGATGATTTTCTACCTCGTCCCGATAACTTGCCAATCTTGGATCTGAAAATAAAGCTCCCATTATATTCCTTCCAAACTGTTTTGATTTCAAGCCCAAATGTATATGCCTTCTATCAATACGTGGGCTGTAAATAAGAGTTTCTTCAGACACATAATTAGGTGAGAACGTCGCATAGCCAGATTTTTTTGGATTCTCCATATAAAAAAGGGCAGGACCGTAAGAGGAGGCTGGGTGATTCGCAAAATATACAGCTGAAATTTTATCATCTGAGCCATACCCATGCATTAAAGGTGCTGGCTTTAATCCCTCTTCTGCTATTCTGACAACTTTCTGTGTATATTCCCTTGGATTACTAAGTGAGCTCATTGACATTAGCCTCTCTACCTCCATTTCATCACCGGGCTTAGGATACACGCCGTGATACATCACAATTGGCTGGATAGGAAAAACATCAAAAATTTTAGGTATGAGTTTTTCAAGACTTTTCTGATCATTTTTTTGATAGGCCCTTAAAGCATTCTGATAATCTGGGGAGCGCTGAAGGGTTGCTACTGCAGCATATAGTCTACTAGTCAGCTCTTGAAGCAGGGGAACTGCTTGTTGTGGGTCTCCACCCTTTCGCCTCAGTTGACCTACTACACTTTCAAATTGCTGGGTTAGTTCTTTTTTCAGATCATTTATGGGTTTATAGGGAAAGTTTAGACTTGCCTCAGCTTCTGCCCATTCATCCAGTAGTGTCTCGTACGGATCTTGAGAGAAGTCTTCCGAGCTTCCATAACCATAGTATTCGTTAGGCATACGAAAATATTTTACACAGTAATAGTTAACCTATAGTATATTATATCGGAGCTCTGAAGATTTATCAAGCTTCATCATAAGCCACCAATAGTACTTTAGTAGTTGTTATACTTTCTCCATGAAAGTTATTTTGTGTGGCTCCATAAGTAAATCCGATGAGATTCTTAAAGTTAGAGACGACCTAACTCAACTCGGTCACGAAGTTGAGATCCCCGAAGGCGTTAAACGACCTGAACTAAGAACTCAGGTAAACGCTACACATATCGAACGAGCGGATACAAAAATAAAACATGATCTCATAAGGGGTTATTACAATAAAATGAAAGGGTATGATGCTGTAGTTATAGTCAATGCTGAAAAAAATGGAATAGATGGATACATTGGCGGAAATACTTTTATCGAAATGGCCTTTGCTCATATTCTCGAAAAGCCGCTTTACTGTCTGTATGACTTACCTAATATGCCATATCTTTCTGAGATGCTTGCCATGAAGCCGGTCATACTACATGGTGACTTGAAACCTTTGGAATGAATTAAGAAATTCTATTGGGAAGCAACCACAGCGTTTACGAAAGATTGTGCGAGGGATTTGAATGGGGTCTCACGCGGATCTATATAGAAAAGCTTCATCTGTTCTCTTCCTGTAACCGGTACCACACGCGGCTGACCACCGGCAAGGGCACGGATGTCTTTCATGCTTAACCACGCATGTGATCGATCAAGTGCGAATGGTTTACCGTCTGCCTCTATGACCTCCAGGTCATAGGACCGCACAGTTCTCAGGTCAAGCGGCGGAGTCATGAGAACATCGACAAGATCCATGCCCTCCGCATGCTCCATCAGCCATCCCTGGTTCTGATGATATTCTCCAGCGGTATTCCATAAATGCATGGTCGTGCTTCTGGAACTGAGAACTTCGGAAAGCTCACCTTCCAAGTCCTCTTGTTGGGCCTCGAGATAAAGAAGCGGCTCTTCCGGAAACCGATGAGTATGTGCTATCTCTTCGAGTATAGCTATCGGTTCCAGACCTGCCTCTTTAGCCGCTTCATAGTTTGCCAGAATATTTTCCGGCAATGTCTTATCGTCTACATATGACGGATGGAGAAGTGGCCGACCATTTACTGTAACTATTGCTTCTTCCTCGGAAATTTCACGCCTTCGTACCTGTGACAAGTCGACTTCATCCAGAGTCGCCGGACCTCCGGCGGGTATATCGAGCATATTTCCATTGCGATATTTTTTGACTATAAACGCTATCCTGTCTTCATCCATACCCGGAGTTCCCCGGGCTACAATGATGCTTCCTGCATTTGTATTTCTTGCTTCAAGCGAAAGCGCCCCTTCGGGGGAGGCAATAAGCTGAGACACCTGACCCATCGCCGGCTTATACCGGTTTTGTAGGGCTGTACGGGCCGCATTGTCCCATATACCCTGCCCCGTCAATACACTATCTATATTTATCTGGCGTGGAGTACGAACGAACTGATATTGAGCTGGCTGTCCCAGGAGAAGGGGGGAACTGTGAACGTGTGCATGTTCAGCAGAGAACATAAACCTCAGAATAAACGAGCTGTAGAGTAAATGCAATAGTCCTTTCTTCTTATCATATATTTCTGATATGTATGTGAATCTTTCTTTTTATTCTCTTACTTTTCTTTTATTGCGGTCTTTCTTTCTTTGTATATGATGGTACCGGAAGGAGGTGATACTATGAACGACTCAATAAAAGATAAGGCCGGTACTGCCTCAGCCGATGATATCGTTGGAATTCTACCTGGCGTCCCGACTGCAACCGAACACGAAGAATAACATTAGGGACAGAGGAAATGCGGGAGATCGTAGATAACGTCATCAGAGTTTGAAAGGATGCCGTCTTTACCGCTGCTTCTCAGTTGATCGTATCGGCAGTCCGAAGAGTTAACTTCATGTTCGTTTTCGTCCCATGTGTACGGATTTCCCCACGGGTCGATTAGTAAGGCTTGTTCCGTTGTAATGGTGTCCCACGATGCGTTGAGGTTGCTCATGCATGTGGCGCTTGATGTCGGGTCGATATTCCGGCAGGTGCACTCAGAACAGGTAGTGCCCGTTATGTCCTTCAGTACCATATTTTGCGTTGCGCGCTGTACTTCAATAAGCTTAGTCATCGTCTGAAAATCAGCCTGCACTTTGGCCTGATCTGCCTTGTTTCGCGCACCTGTATACGATACTGTCCCGATCGCGATAAGAATCGCGATTATCCCTATTACAACAAGAAGTTCTATAAGGGTGAAACCATGCTTCAGATGCTTCATACTAGAGTGATTATAATGAAGTTGTAGTCGCTTGTCCAGGAGAGTACGTGGATCACGCGGATTTCTTTTTGATCTTGAAGGTCGTCACAATCTCAAAAATCTCTCCGTCATCACGCACGATCTGATTCGTGCCCGCCAGTTCCTGATACTGCTTGAGAAGTCCTTCAAGCGATTTTTGTGTGTCCTTAAGCTCATCCTTAAGTTCTTTTAGCTTTGCATCCGCCTGGAGCACTGCTGTTGTTTTCATAAGCTGCTCTTTCAGCGCTTCCTTTTCTTTTTTGACCTCATCTTCTTTTTTCATCTTTTCCGAAAAAACCGCGTCGTTCTCGAAGGTCGAGTCGACCATATCGCGCTGCTCCTTAATATCGTTTCGCAGTTTTTCCATATCTCCGAGGTATCTTTTGATCATGCTTTCTGTATTGAGAAGAAGTTCCGCTTTGTTTGACGGATCCATAGAGGTTGTTGTTGTATCAGCCATAAGGTAACAATATAACTGATCTTATTTGCTATTTTCAAGGGGAAATAGACTTTTTTTGCAATAATACGGTATTTTCAGTATTTTAGCGCTTCACAGAGCCCTAATCATAGTTTTGGGCTTTGGAGCAGCCTTCAACGCTCGGTTTAATATTAGACGGTCTGAAAGGAGATAGTCTTGTTCATTTTGTCTGTACGAAAATAGATTGCAGTGATGTTCTAAACCGTGATGCAAATATGATAAGATTCCGCGTGTGCTACCAATTCATCCTGCAGATGATAAAAATAAAGTCCTGTAGTATGAAGTTCGCATCAGAGGTTTTTCTCTGGTTCCACCAACATCAAAATATTCGCTACGGCTTATTTCTATTCTGCAAAACTTATGAATCGCCTCAGCTACTCCGCATAAGAAAAAGCTGCAGAACTAAATATCAATCTCTAAAACGTGTCGTGGCTATGCACCGTTTCAATTCCGTAAACATAAAGCCGATTATACTGCTCTACCGGCAAAATACAGACCAAACGTCATCAAAAAAATAAACTATATTTATAGTCCCTCTACCTTCCCGATTAGCGCTAGACCACATATATGTTTGCATCACTTGATAGGAAAGAGCCATGTGTAATCTCATGGGCACCGTGCATTCAATCTGGGACATTCTAATGTTCTCTCTGGATCACATGCCGGCAAAAGTCGCGTTGGTTCAGGACACATATGGGAGACTGGCGCTCAGTCAGCGAATTTGCCAAAAAAGTGCTTTCGGGTTGACATGATAGTCTTTTCAGCGGCCGACAGACACGCTTATCTTAGGTAGGAAATCCCACGTCAAATACGACTTCAAGACACAATTTAGACTGTAAGAATAACCTATTTGTCTTTGATAAATGTGCTATCATTCTTTAAATTACTCTGCTAAAGAGCCACCGAGAAACGATTTTTGCATTATAGAGCTTTGTGACGTGATTTATAGTCCGGACACGACATCGCAACTTTACAAGATGGATGAGTTAAGCAAAAAGTATGCTCACACTGGTTTGGCGGATCATTTGAACCTTTGCTAAATAAAAAAACAAATGAAACGCCATCCTATGCCGCCCGAAAGAGTATACCGACCAGCTAATCGCGCTTTACAAACTCTGACTTCGTTATTCTTCGCGTTCTTAACCGACCGACACGGTCGAAGCAAAATATTGTTTATTAAGTAGGCTCAAATCTACTAATTGAGGGGCTCCACTGACTGTGGTTCATAGGATTTGGCGTAACGCTAAAGATATATTATCCTCCTGCTCCGCAAGGTTTTTCTTACTCTAACGACTGTCAAACCTTTCTTGGCCGTCAGCCGCAGAGGATAGTATGCACCAACATCTTTGTAGTTATTGTCAGAATAAAGAGAAGCTGCGAGGCACGGAAAATAAGTATCCTATAATAAGTGAAGCGGTGTAGCCTAAATTATCTCTTCTTTGCGGGCGCGGACAAATGAAATCCATTCCTCAACTACTTCAAATATAAGCTTGAATGGAGCTTCGATAAGAAAGTCGAGAACGACCATAAACACATTGAGACGGGCGATCCCACCACTAAAGAACTTGCCGAGAGCAAGAATCGGCATAAAGAAGAAGTCAAAAAACGGCGAAAAGAAACCGTCACGTTCCTGAAGTTTGTATTCTTTTGCTATCTGTCGTACGCGATATGCAAAGAAACTCACAACACTCACAAAGAACACAAAAATAATCTCACTGACAGGATTAAAATGCAGAAGCTGAAGTATGGCGTGGATGATGCCAAGCGTGATAATGAAGGTGAGGGTATAAAAAATCGTGAAACCGAAAACAAGCATGGGTTTTTTTGCCTTCAGGGGTTTGACTACATAAGTAACAGTTGCTTCAAATGATGTGTCCTTGTCAACAACATTGATGACTCTATCATAGATTCTTTTCGTGTTTTCCTCGCCCGGGATCTTTGCAAATCCGACTATAAGAAGCATGAGAAAGGGCGGGAAAAGAGAGTTGATGGCAATTGACGTCATATTTACGTCGTTGTACAGATATTGTGACAATGGAAACTCCAAGATAAGAGCGAATACCATCTTTGTGAGGAATATATAAATTAAGCTACGGATTGCCGTATTTCTCAGTCGGCTGCTCGTCTGCTGGTACCGTTCACGGCAGATCTGGTCAATCTGCTCCCACAATTTTGTTTTATTTGACAAAATGCCTTCCGCATGCGCCTTGGTTCGTTCAAGAAGAGTAAATAGGATGAGGAACGGGGGAAGCTGACTGCGGACATAACGAGTGAGCCGCTCAACCGACGGATTATTGATTATTTTATCGATCCGATTAAAAAGAATAGGGCACTCGGCGATAAATTTATCAAGCTCTGTGTCCGGTATATCTCTAAGGATTTTATGGGATAAGCTGAAAAGATGAAAACGCAGATATGCTCGGTCACTTTTTGCAAAACCTTTTTCTACAGCAACATAAAAGAGAGTGTCCTGATCATTTTTAGACATATTTTCAACCTTAATCTTGTCCTTGAGGATATAAAACATGTAAGAGGAAAACAGCGAGTTTGTTGATGCCTCAAACGAATCAAGTGACTCTTCAATCTCACACGTCAGAAGATCAAAAAGGAAATCATTGTAGTAAACACGCTTCTCCGCAATCTGTCCTACGACAAGTTTTTTTCTCAGCTTTATGTATTTATCAATAAGCCGCTGTACCTTGTCACTATCAACTAATCCCAAACTTCCGCTTGGGAAGTACCGCGCCCAGAGAAGCTCGCGGACTAGGTTTTCGCCCTCGCCTCTGCCTTCCGGGTTCAAAAGTAGCCTTCTTTTTAGGATTCGCTCGATGGCTGCGCGTCTTATGAGATGTTCCTCCCGATACTCGACCGCGTTTCGTACTTTCTCATAGATAATCGCAAAAAACGAAACGGTATTTGAAACCTGAATTCTCGAATTTTCATCCAAAAGATGACGCTTCTTAATCGACTTAAGATTAGAAACAAGCGTTTTGGTAAGAGTGGATAGCTCAATATGAGAAGATGTATCTGTCTTGGGCGGGGCTGGCGGCGGAGCGGATGGAGAATCGGCAGGAGGTGACGGTGGAGCAGTAGTCGACGGATTCATAGCTCACATTATATGAGATCCCTGGTCCAAACGCAAACAACTTACTCTTTCGGCACCGCACCGTGGCTTTCGATCTTGGATTTCAGCTCTTCCAACTTCGCTTCTGTCATTTCTACACTTTTTGCTTCAATATTCAGTCGCAGCAGGGGCTCTGTATTTGAAGTGCGGATATTGAACCTCCAGTCGGGATAATCAACTGAAACACCATCCAACGTGTTCAAGACACCATCTGCATAATCCTCGGCGACTTTTTGTGCTATTTCCTTGCCTGTTAGCCCACCTTCTTTTACTTTAAAGTTGTACTCACCGGATTCAAACGAAGTTTTAAGTTCCGCAACAATCTCTGAAATAGGCTTACTCTCCCGCGACATAACGGTGAGAACATAGAGAATAACCCGCAGCGAATTTTCAGCACCTCCACTCTTTTTAAAGTAAAAATGTCCTGATGACTCACCTGCAAATATAGCTCCCTCTGCATTTAGCTGTTTCGTAATAAGCGCATGGCCAACCTTGCTGGTAAGAGTAACGCCTCCGTTTTTTTTGATCTGATGATCCGCATTTCGGGTGTAGCGTATGTCTACAAGTATTTTGGCACCATTGTTTTCTCTTAATATTTCTCGTGCAATAAGAGAGGTTATGAGGGTGGCAGGAATTATTTCTCCCCGCTCATCCACAAAGAAAACTCTGTCTCCGTCGCCGTCGGGAGCAATTCCAAGATCAGCTTTTTCCTGCGTTACCTTCTTACGAAGATCAGCTACATTCTTTGCCTCAAGTGGATCTGCCTGATGAACAGGAAAGGTGCCATCAAGCTCAAAATTCATTTTCACTAGTTCCATCGTCGGCAACTGTTTAAAAAGTTCAGTTATGTAGGTCGCGCCCATAGCGTTTGCGGCATCAGCAACTATTTTTTTCTTTGCGAGCGCATCAAGATTGAACTCTTTCATTACGTCCTGAACCTCCTGTACGAGGATATTCTGAACTCTTTCTATTCTTCCGCCTGAGGCTGGTGCAAGAAACTGTTTCTCTGCGGCAATTTGTTTTACTTCCTCCATTCCGGCACCTTTAGATATTTTGGTATAGCTCTCTCCAATGCGCTTTGCAAACTTAATGCCTGCATATTCCTTGGGATTGTGGGATGCACTTATTTGTATTACCACATCGGTACCAAGTTTCAGTCCCGCATAATAAACGGTAGGAGTCGAAACAAGCCCGATGTCATATACGTGGGCACCCATCGCGACAAGTTCTTTTCTGGCTACATCCATAAGGGAAGGAGAAGAAATTCTCATATCGTGTCCCAAAACTACCGTAAGATTGGTTTTTTTTAAGTCTTTTGCAAAAAAAGTGTAGATTGCTTTCATTATATCTGCGACAGCCGCTTCATCAATATCTGTAGGATACACGCCACGAATATCGTACGCCTTGAAGATTGAAAGATTCATGAATGTATTAAAAATTAATAATGTATGACAGTATCATATCATAGGAAATATAGTGCCAGTATGTCAAGGGATTGTTGCAACGTATACGGCGATCCACCCGTTTTTAATCCAATATCTATCCGGTGCAATGTATCATAAAAAGAGATAAGTTTTGTCTGTTCCCATGCTTTGGCCTGGGCAGCCAACTTGCCTCTTTGCCAGGGCGCCGTACCCTTATCATAGGTACCGCTTTTCGCAAGGAGGATCTTGCGCATGTGGCGAATCAGCATAAGAAATATAAATGTCGCTTCCATGTCACCCATCAAAGTCTTGACGGTCTCTATAAACTGAGTTTTTTTTCCTGGAACACAGAGATCCAGAAGCTGAAAGATTGAAGTTGTTGGCTTAAACTCTTTGACAGTAACCAGTTTGCCCAGCTTCAGCTCACGCGCCGATACTTCCTCCCATACAATAAGGTCGGTGTTTGTGTCCTTTGCAATTTTTTCCACTGTTTCTTTCAGTTCTTTTGTCGTTCTTCCTAATTTTTTATTAACGTATTCAGTGAAAAAGACTGTTTTGTTGCTGAATAAGGTAGGAGCTGAGCCTTGCCAATGCGAGATCTCCGGTAGGGCAGACGACGCTATATTCTTCACCTCATCGCCTTGATCACGCGAGTTTTGCTTAAGTCTATTATAGTAGTCTCGGGATGATATGACATCCTCTCCGCATACGACCGTAATCATATGAGTATATTGTATAGATCGGGACTGGTACTGTCCAGTACTCGGCTCTTGTTTTTCACAAGCCCATCTGATATTATTCAAACCATGGCTCCACTACCAAAACGTAAACATTCAACACGAAGAAAAGGCAAGAGAGTGGCCTCAAAAAGCACTTCGCTACCTAAGCTCGTTAAGTGCAGTAACTGTGGCAAGACAAAGGTACCTCATGCGATTTGTAAGTATTGTGGAAAGTGACGAACATTTTACAATTATATGTTCGTCATCCTGAGCGAGGTAAAGGATCTCATTATGGTCTACGTAAGGTTATAAAGAGATTCTTCACTAATCGTTCGGAATGACAAAGACCCAGTATGGATCCGAGACACGCACAGAGAATTAAAACAATCCAGAACCTCTTCGCACTTTCTTTTGACTCACTTTCGAATAACCTCCCATATCCGCACGATCCAAAAACAACAGAAATCCAGTCTCATCTCAAGGAAATAGATGAACAGATCAGAAGTTATGCAAAAAAGTACCCACTTCAAAAGATTGCAAAAACTGACCTTGCGATACTGCGGCTTAGCATTTATGAGCTTATCATGGAAAAAAAGCAGCCGGAAAAAGTCATCATCGACGAGGCTATTGAACTTGCAAAGGAACTTTCAGGACAAAAATCTTATGGATTTGTAAACGCCGTACTTGGTAAGGTGTTAGAAAATACAGGCGAAAAAAAATGAAACTACAACAGCTCGAACAGCAACTGAAAATAACATTCAAAAACAAGAAGCTCCTCGAAAATGTATTTATACACCGCTCATACCTCAATGAAAATCGCTCAAGCAAGCTGACATCGAATGAAAAGCTGGAATTTTTGGGCGATAGCGTACTTTCTCTTATAACTTCGGTATATCTTTACAAGAATTATACTGACCTGACTGAGGGTGAATATACCGAAATTAAGGCCGCCATCGTACGTACAGAAAGTTTGGCCGAAGCTGCCGCAAAACTAAAGCTTGGATACTACCTTTATCTCTCAAAAGGACAGGACCAGGAAAAAGGAAGAGAAAACAAAAACATACTTGCCGACTCGTTTGAAGCTCTTATTGCCGCCATATTTATCGATCATGACTTTGAGAAGGCATATGAATTTGTAGTAACACATCTTTTCAAAGAGAAGCTCGACTACATTGTTTCACATAAGCTCTATATGTCACCCAAAAGTCGCCTGCAAGAGTACACGCAAGCAAAGTTCAAAACCACTCCTCTTTATAAGGTCGAAGAGGAAAAAGGACCCGAACATCTCAGAAGCTACAAGATAGCCGTCTTTGTGAATGGCAAAAAAACAGCTACTGGATCGGGTAAAACAAAAAAAGAGGCCGAGGAGAAAGCCGCCAAAACTGCGCTGGAAAAATTGACTTAAACTGGATATAATATCGCATGGCAGTAACTATTAGATTGATGCGACAAGGCAAAAAAGGTGCACCACAGTACCGTATTGTTGCCGTTGACCATCGAAAGAAACGTGATGGAGCATATCTCGATAAAATCGGAACCTATAATCCACTTACTTCTCCCGTGCAGATCTCCGTTGATGAAAAAAAACTGTCGGACTGGCTTCAAAAAGGAGCAATGGTTTCAGAAGGAATGAATAAGCTTATGGGTAAGAAGATAAGAGAGATCAAAAGGTCGTTCAAAAAGGATTAGTCTTCGTTTCATACTCTCCACTTGCTACCTGTGTATCGAATGGCAACACATCTAAGGTGAACTTTTCCTGAATATTACGTAACAGTTCGCGGTCAGCATCACTAAAGTTGACAGCTGCACCCTCTTTCACGGCAACACCCTTGCCAGAATAAAGATTTACGGACAGACGGATGGTAAAAAAACCCTGTGTTGTATAATCGATTTTATCTATCGTAATAAGGCGACCTCCCCCAAATGTATACTGGTCAAGAAAGTTCAGGAAAGCTGTCTGGTCCCCGGTGCCTTCGATTGCCAAAGAGAGTCTGTCTCTCTTCGTCTCAGAGAGATTGAGGCTATATGATGTAATAATAAAACCAGTCTTTTGCGAGAGTGACTCAAGGGCAGTTATTATCGAAAAGTAATCTTCCTTCTCAGGGACAAGTGCGGAAAGAAGCTGGTTCATCATGTCAATATTGACACCCTCTCCCTCGATCTTTGCTTGGTAATTAATAAACTCTGCCTGACTTTTTAGATCGTGGATATCTTTTGCAAGTTCTACTTTTTTCGTGTCGTTTTCGAGCTTTTTACCTGTAAAAATCGCAACCGATACAAAAAAACTTACTATAAGGCCTGCTGTCAGAAGGAAATAAACCGCATTCTCCTTAATCTGTCTTTGAATAAAATGGTCTTTTAGTATGTTCATAGAAGTTCGTTGAATACTCCTGATAAATTCAATAAATATATTTTTTGTGCGTCCTCCGAGCTTGTCTCTACGCTCGAAAGGGTAAGATCCTTGAAGTTTCTCAAAAATTGTTCTGTTTCCATAAACTTAAAAAAGAATAAGAGAGAATCATAGTTATCAAAGCTCACCGAAAAGTTGACATGGCGGTCTTTCTCTATGACAAGGGTTTGCAGCTGCCCGGCTGGACTTGCTGTTTTAAGACTCTCCGTTAAAAGATTGTAGTAGGGATAAAAGCTTACGTCACTTTTCAGGATACCTGCAACCTGCTTCTCCTTTGAGTTAAAGTAAACGAACTTCGCTTCACTCTCCTTGTTTTGTATCAGGAAATCGAGAAGGCGTTTTTTTTCTTCTGTAAGTGCGTTTATGCCTGACTGCTCATGATACAGGAATAAAAAGAAGGCCATATTAAGGACTATAAAGAAAACTCCAAAGGCAGCGACGGCCATGCGAAGACGGCGTATAAACTCGTCTATCTGATAGTACTTCTTCTGTCGGGTGATTAGGTTTATATGCTTTTTCATCGTAGGGCACCACCTATAGCACAGGTAAAAGAGGAAAGGTGTGACGAGTAGGATACTGCAAGAGGAGTTTTTTCGACATTCTTGTCCAGATTAAAGAGGCCTACAGGTACAGTGGAGTGTGCTGCAAATTTCTTTACAAGTCCTGGGATCTGATCAACATCGTTAAAAAAGTATATTGTCTGTGTCTGCAGCTGATTATGTTTTTCCCGTGAAGAAACGACAAATTTTTCGATCTCACGGCTCAAGTCTACGGTAACCGGTTCAAGTATCGCATCAAGCGAGGCTGCAATCGGAGTTCCGAGACCGTAATTTTTAACAAGTTCCAATGCCTTTTTAGGATCAACATTCATATTTGCCTGTATTTCTTTCAGAAAAAGGTCAACACCCAAACTGAATGTGTGACTGTCAGTGATAAGCCTCAACGAGTGGTCAAATAAATAGAGGGAGGATGACACCGCGCCCATATTCAAAAAAACGGTGGCGCCTGTTTTTGCCGTTGGCTGGTAAAACTGTGAAAGCACTCTGCCCGTTGCGCTAAGCTCGTTCTCTATGGAGTCAGGAACCAGTCCAGAAAGCTCGATCAGCTTTTCAATCTTCTTTACAAGCTCCTCAGGCGCAGCCACTATAAGCACCAATAATGTATGATTTGCTGGGTTTTCATTTAGGATTTCGATATCGAGAGTTGTCTTGTCAATTGGCATAGGAATAAACTGATCGGCTTGATATTTGATTGCAGAAAGAAGTTCCTTTTCCTTTAATTTGGGCATTTCCACTATTTGTGAGTAGCTTAAAGAATCCGGCAGCACCACATTCACGCTTCTTTTTTTTGTTTTCATAGTGCTTACTATTTTCTCTATCACTTTCGCAACATCTGCAGATGCCTTGTCCGTTATGACCGTCATATATGAGGGAAGATCAGACTGAATCGCCATCTCGTTGAGAGAAATCATGCTGCCCTTCATGGCCGCATCGACTACACGGATAGATTGATCGGTAAGATGAATAGACAATGCAGTATCGCTCATAAAATCACTATAAAAGAATTAGAAATAAAAATCAATTGCTGCCGGGTTAGAATGTTTTCAGTGGAACGCGGACTGAATAATCCATCGAGGCAATATCCGCCGGGTTCGTAAGAGAACACGACTGATAACACATGGTAAATTTGATCACGACTGTCGGTGGCGAATAGAGTCCGGCACGCTCGCACTTGATTAAAGGCTCCGCACCATTGGCTTGCACTACCACCAGAGAATTCGTAAGATCGCCACTTGCACCCGCCACGGAAGATGCCGATGCTATTTTGTTGGAACTAAAGCTGTAGCGGAACCAACTTGCTCCGTTCGTATTATCCTGAAAGTAGGGGAGACTGTACTCCTCATCAGCATCTGCACATACCCTATTCGCATCGGTCATCGTGGTTGAAGAATAAGTAGCTTCTGCATGGTTGCGTATCGTATTGCTCATGACGCTCACCGCGAAATCGCCTTGGCGCTTTATCTCAGACAGTCGATATATTTTATTCTGTTGTTTGAGGATAACAAACAAAACGGAAAAAAGAGCAGGAAGAGCGATTGCCAGAACAGCAACAACAATAAGCATCTCTATAAATGTGAATCCCGAAACTGATGATCGTATTTTTCTCATACGTCTATTCCCAAACTGACAAAATTGTTGTTACCGGGACGGTAAAACCGATTCCCGCCTCGGTCCAACTCACGGTAACGTTGACTCTTGCTTGGCACGTAAAGTCACAGGCGGTATTGACACCTGTTATGGTGACTTGTCTTCTGAATATCGCGGGACTGAGACCGCTGCTTGCACATGTCCCGACCGCACCCCATCCTGTTATGGAAGTTGAATTAAAACAACGAGTTTCACCTGACGCCGGTGCATAATTATTCACAAAATCATTCCAATCACTTTGCGATTGACTCCGCACCCAATCAACGAGCTCCTGTGCATAATGACTCGCTACAAGTTTATGTTCACTGATGCTTAAATTACGAAGTGATACCGTCACAATGGCCGCTGCAACAACAAAAAAAACACTCAATATTGAAATAAAAATAAGAATTTCTACTAATGAAAATGCTTGGCGTAAACGTTTCATTTATAAACTGAGTATACACAATTTAGCAGCTCTCAGGACTATCTGTAGTTATAAGTCCGTTGGATGAAAAGTTTATGTCAATGCACTGCGAAGTGGCACTGTTTCTCACTGCAATTTTGTTACCTGTTAAACTGATACGTGCTCCTGAACCGAGCGGATAATACAGTACATAGCCTGCGTTCATAGAAATATTAGAGGAACTGACCGTCTTATAGTCAACTTGCGTCGTACATAAGTCCGTGGGGCTGATCGGGTCAACTCCACTTGCTCCACAGCATACCTCTGCACTATATGATCCGGATGCTATGTTTATTTGGTACCCCTTGAACTCTCCGGTTGAACAGGTGGGCGGACTGAAGGATTTTTTCTGATAAATGGAAATGAAGTCTGAAAGTCTCTTTGCCTCGTAGTCAAGAGTTTTACTCTGGCCAAGCGTATTAAATGCAGCAATCCCGCCGATCAAACCAATACCGATGATCGCAACTATAATAATGATTTCAATAAGAGTAAAGGAATCTCTCATATCACCATGTTAATGACGTACCGCTTGATGATACCTGATATGAGTATGTCGCTGCCACTGTTGGATTGTAGTATGGATCAGCACTATTGGGTGTTACTTCTGCTCCGCAATGAGCGAGGACTTTATAATCAGTACCGTTTGATCTATAAAGATAACATGATGCGCTTGTACTGTTACATGGTGCGAAAGACTGTCCTTCACGCGGATCGCTAGGCAGAACATTTATATATGTAGGTGCCAAGTTAGGGACGTATCCATTTGCACCCGTGTGGTCCTTGGACAAGTAACCTGAGCACGCACCCCACCAGGCGCCTCCCGTTGTAGGATAAGAACCAACATTACTTTTGTACAGTTCCAGTGCTGCACGAATCTGCTCAAGATCGGCCTTTCTTCGTGCATCGCGTGAGTTTTTTGTAAGGACGGAATATGATACTGCCCCAACACCAATCAAAATCCCGATTATAGTCGTAACAATCAGTATTTCTACTAGTGTAAAAGACTTCAATGAAGTTTTCATACCTTATTGCTGTAATGTTAGACAAAATGTGCTGACCGGTGATTCCATTGCGTTTGTGTCGGTGCAAATCGTTCCTGGCGATCCGGCTGTATAGACATAGTCGTCGTTAGCATTATTAAATGGTCCTCTCACATTAAGACCTGTCGCAACCGTAATATTAGGACTTGAACAAGTATATGATGCGGCGACCGCAGACGGGTAGGTAAAGTTGCATACCGAATAATACTGCTCAAATGCGTTCTTATGTGCCTGTACATCACCTCGGCGCTTGGCGTCACGCGCCTTTTTCTGTGCGGTGGAAAACGAAACAGCACCTAGACCAACAAGAAGCCCGATTATGCCAATAACAACAAGAAGCTCTAAAAGCGTGAATCCTCTTTTGAATATTTTCATACGTTTACTATAACAAATTTATGGTTCGGTAACCGAGAAACATTTGGTAAGTGACCCGCATTGTCCCGAACACGGTGCCGCACATGTTGCACCCTGGGTATCCGCATTATTCTCAAGACAGGTACACAGGTCATAATCATCGATGGCATTTCGAACATACCTATATTGATAGGTAGTGGGAACGGGATCTGCAGGAAATTTGTTCATATAAGTGACACCGCTCACGGTCCATGCAGATCCTGCGGTAGGAAGACCGTTGCCCGAGGTACCTGTCGGATAGGCTGGGGGAGTCTGGTTTAGTTTATACAGTTCGAGAGCTTTCTGGATCTGTTTGATGTCATTTTTTCTCTGGGTATCCCGTGCACGAATACGGGCTTCCATGTAGTTTGGTACGAGTATCGCGCCGAGGCCTGCCAAGATAGCAATTACCACAAGAAGCTCTACAAGCGTAAATCCTTTTATATGAAAGCGTGAAGTTCTCACTTTTTTACATGCTAACTTTTTTCCAGCAAAATAGCAAGAGGTTATCGATTGCGAGCTGTACATGGATATTATTGGTTGAAATAAGACCTTTCAGATGAAGGCATTTTTTCAAAACTTCTGGTGCGGTTTGCGGTTGAATCGCCAGCTCACGACGATAATAATGGATAACCTCATCTATCAGGAGAAGGGCGTCTGCCTTTTTTAGACCGGTTATATTTTCATCCGCCAAAAAGGAAGTATCTTTTGCCTTCGGAAGTGAAGATAGGAGCGTCATTATTTCCTTGCGAATCGTTACCTCAGACTGCAGGTCTAATCTTATTATCTTTGCCCGGGAGCGGATGGTGGGCAGTATCTTTTCCTGGGTCTGCGCAGTAAGGATGAAATGCTGCTCGTCCTGTTTTTCTTCCAGAGCTTTAAGGAGAGCGTTCTGAGCCTCGATCGAAGCCCTATCGAAGTCCCGCAAGACAAAGAGAACAGGAGAATTTGTCTTATAAGGAAGCTCTTTACGCAGCTGTCTGACCTCCTCAATGCTTAGTTCCTCTTTTGCGGGAACGAGTTCCCGAATATTCGCGGGCGATATTGAGTTTATCCGACTGTATTGATCGATATGCTTCTTATGACTTTCGAGGCTACTACTTATCGCAATGAGAGGAATCATAACTTGCATTTTATCAGAATCCTGACTATATTGAATTGAGAGAGGAGTCATCTACAAAGGTTAGTGTTCATATGAATATTCCACCCAAACAGATCCTGAACTATCTTATTCAAAAAGGTGCATTAACGCAGGAAAAAGCAAATCAGATAGAGCTTAATAGCCTAAAGGAGAATGCTCCCATTGACTCGTATCTTTTTAAAAGCACCGATATACCAAAGGCTCTTGTTCTTGAAGCATTGGGTCATGAACTGAATGTACCTTTTATTGACATTACCACAAGCGCCATTGATCCACAGGCGCTTGGTTTTATCTCAGAATCGATAGCGCGCAAGTCCGTAATAGTCCCCGTGGCTTACGATCCAAAGACTGAAACCATAACTATAGTCGGAAAGGATCCTTTTAATATAAGTCTCGTAGACTTTCTTGAAAAGAAAACAGGAAAAAAAATACACCTCGTTCTGGGGTACGAGGAAGATATTCTAAAGGCACTTGACATTGCATACTCGCAAAGCCTGTCACCCGAGGTCAAGGAGGCACTCAAGGAGGTGCAGTACGAAACACCCCAGGTCGTAGAAAACGCCGGCACTACAATCCGCGAAGCGCCTATAGCCAAGATCTTGAGTACCATCCTCGAGTTTGCAGTCAAGAGCCGGGCATCCGATATTCATATCGAACCGGAGGAAACCAAGACACGGGTACGTTATCGTATCGATGGAATACTTCAGGAAAAATTATCTCTACCCAAAGGTCTTCATGACGCTCTGGTTTCGCGTACCAAAATATTGGCCGAAATGAAGATCGATGAAAAACGCATTCCGCAAGACGGACGGTTCGGTTTTAAGATTGGTGAGGAGGAAATTGATCTTCGCGTATCTTCGCTTCCAACCGTCAATGGTGAAAAGATCGTGATGAGACTTCTAAAAAAAACTGGCGGATTACCGTCTCTTGCCGACCTTGGACTTAGAGGCCCACAACATAGAGATCTTGAGGAGGCTATTACAAAACCATATGGAATCATTCTCGTCACAGGACCTACGGGCTCCGGTAAAACTACCACTCTGTACTCAATACTGACCCGACTCAATAAGCCAAGTGTAAACATAGTAACTCTTGAAGATCCAGTCGAGTACCAAATCCCCGGCATCAATCAGGTGCAGATTAATCCACAAGCCGGACTAACATTCGCAGCAGGCCTTCGATCTTTTTTAAGACAAGACCCAAACATTATCCTCGTAGGCGAGATCCGCGACAAGGAAACGACACAATTGGCAATTCAGGCTGCATTGACCGGACACTTGGTGTTTTCAACTCTTCACACCAATGACTCCTCAACAGCGATACCGCGTCTTATCGATCTTGGGGCGGAACCGTTTCTTATAGCTTCGGTACTGAATGCGTCAATGGCACAGCGCATAGTCCGCCGTATCTGTGAGTTCTGTAAAAAAACATACGAACCGCCGGCGGAAGTACAGCAAAATATAAAGGACGTGCTCGGCCCGCTTTTGCCGAAGGAGTATGTTGCGGGCAAGCCTATCGTTCTCACGAAAGGTGAAGGTTGTAATGAGTGCGGAAATACCGGTTATCAGGGTAGAGTTGCCATCTTTGAGGTACTGAAAGTCACAACTGCCATCAACAAAATGATTCTACAAGAGGCGTCTGGCAAGGAAATCGAAACAGAAGCTCGCAAAAATGGGCTTATTATGATGAAGCAGGATGGGTATCTGAAAGCTCTTGACGGAACTACAACGATCGAAGAAGTGCTAAGAGTGGCGGAGGTATAAGAAACATCA
>CAYPZT010000017.1:0-19916 GCA_964415435.1 uncultured Gammaproteobacteria bacterium | reverse complement strand
CCAAGGTTGAGAGTCCTACAACATTAAGGGTAGTCGCACCAGTAATGGCTCCTGTTGAATACAGTTGAGAAACGGTTGTACCTTGAAGATTTGTTGTACCTACAACCTGCAGTTTTGCGTTTGGATTAGTGGTACCTATACCAACATTCCCGTTGACAAGCAAAGCACCCGATACGGCCGCAGTATATCCTACACCCAGGAACGATCCATTATCATAACTCACGCCTGTAGATAACTGAGTTGCACTGATCCAGCGAGCCAGATAGTTTGTTTGGCCAGTGCCAGTGAGCGAGGAGGAGGCATTACAAGCTGAAAGAATACCATTAGAGTCGATACAAAGATTGTTTGCAGTAACTGAACCCGTTGTTCCAACCCTTACCTGTCCAGCAACATCAAGTTTTACCCCAGAAAAAGGATTAGTCGTGCCTATTCCAACGTTTCCCGCATTCGGTTCAGTGACAAGTGCAAATCGGTTTGAGATTGTCCCTGAGGGTGAAGTATTGGGAGTAGAAACGTACAATCCATAGTAATTTGAGACAGTAGAGGTTATTCCAACGCCAATATTTGCTCCTAAATACTGACCAAAAAAGTTGGTCAGATTTGGCGCAGTTCCACCTATATTTATCGTTGGTACGTTATATAAACCATAAAAACTATTTTGCCCAGACGCCAATGTTCCCGTTAGTGTAGGATTATTTTTGAATCCATAACTTACTCCAGTTTGAGTAGCTGTTATGTTTGTGGCAACTTCAAGAGCGCCTCCTGGAGCCGTGGTCCCTATGCCCACATATCCGTTGGCTCCGTTAATCACCATACGGGTTGCCTGACTACCTAGGAAGTTGCCGCTTGTGTTAAAGGCAATTCCGTACCACGAGCCAAGATTAAGGTAACCTCCTCCAGTGACTGAGCCCAACCCGCCGCGATAGATGCCTGTACTGTAGTTGCCTGCACCCGACAATGTGTCACCAAGATTAATTAGCCCGAAATCATCGGCTGTGCCCACACGCACTGTGCCATTGACCTCCAATTTTTCAGTCGGACTTGCTAAGCCTATACCCACATTCCCTTGAACAATAAGTCCACCTGTAGGTGCAACTGCACCGGTATAAGCGATGCCTATCGACTGATTACCGGCTACTGTGAGTAGCGAGCGGGGTGTGCTTGTGCCTATACCCACGTTCCCAGAGTTCTTTATAGTAAGTCTTTCTATATCACTACCACCTCTAGTGCTGAAACGGATAGAACCCGTATTGTTATAGGCGCTAATGATTACATCTTCGGTATCATTCCTAAAAACAGTGTCTCCCGCCGACGCAAGTAAGGAGTAAATCGAACCTGCGTTTGCAATGCCCCATAGACTTTCTGATGTGCTTCTACCCAAGGTATAGTCTGTTCTATTATTACCTCCTCCAAGAAGATTTATTCCATTTCCTAAAACGGCCAGCTTGTTACTTGGAGTAGTGGTTCCAATTCCAACATTCCCCTCTATGATGGCTCCCCCTGATGGAGAATTGGTCGAAAGGAATATAGAATTCTGTGCTGTGGTGCCAATACCAAGTCCGCCTGAAACAACGAGTTTCGATCCTCCTGCCGTTGTTCCCACCCCTAAGAACGATCCATTATCATAACTCACGCCCGTTGAAAGTTGAGTAGCACTTATCCACCGTGCAAGATAGTTTGTAGCTCCACCGGTAAGGTTATTGGTTGGACAGTTTAAGCCTGAGCTGTCACAGACTAAGTTACCATTCTGTGTGATGGTTGTTCCATATATCGCACCAGCCACATACAATTTATATCCCGCTCCAGCCGTTGTACCTATACCTACATTTCCAGAGAGGGTAGAGACTCCTGAGTTGTATAATTGTGAGACTGTTGTTCCTGCTAGATTAGAATTACCTACGATCGTAAGTGATGAGCCTCCAGCTATGGCACCTGTGGAGTAAAACTGGCTGGCTGTTGCTCCTGCCAAGGTTGAGAGTCCTGAAGCATTTAATGTATTTAAGGTAGTGGCACCTGTTACATGAAGTTGAGAAGCGGTTGTACCACTTAAGTTAGAAATACCAAGTACAGTCAATGCACCCGTGTTATGAAACTGACTTGCTGTTGCGCCAGCCAGGGTTGAGAGGCCCACCACATTGAGTGTCGTTCCTGCGGTGACTGCACCTGAGGAGTACAGTTGAGATACGGTTGTTCCCTGAAGGTTGGTGGTACCGACTACATGGAGAGTGGCGTTGGGGTTGGTTGTGCCAATACCGACATTACCACCTGATCCTTGTAGAGCTAAATCTCTTAATACACCCGTTCCGCCATTTTGTGTCTCTATCCTGAATATGTTACTCGAGCTGTCTGCATATTGAGCTAGCCTTTCATAATTAGTTGGAGAAGTCTCCAATGTGTTGTAAAGTGTCAATATCTGCCGTTGATTACCTGCCGCAATAGGTATAAAGCCTCCAAGTACGTTACTCGAGCTGTCAATAAGCCGTAAATATTCTCCAGTCTGCGAACCAATCCCTTTTGCCACAAAAGCAGGATAGCCAGAACCTGATAAGGGAGAGACGAGGAGTCCTCTTGGAAAAGCGAAGTTCACACCATCAGAATTTTGACCTCGTCCTACCACATTGCCACCGCCCACAATGTTAAAGTAGCCAGCATTCCAATACGAAAGGGTAAGAACACCACTACTAAGAGAAAGGCCTCCAGACGCAACTCCACCAGTCAGAGTAAGGCCGTTATTAGTAGTTGAGGAGCCGGAGCTAATTTCAAGACGTGATCCCGGATTTGTTGTCCCTATACCGACATTCCCATTCACAAGTAGTACTCCGCCTGTACCGGCTGTATATCCTATGCCTAAAAATGTTCCATTATCATAACTCACGCCCGTTGAAAGTTGAGTAGCACTTATCCACCGTGCAAGATAGTTCGTTGCTCCACCGGTAAGGTTATTTGCCGGACAGTTCAGGCCCGAACTGTCGCAGACCAGGTTCCCGTTCTGGGTGATGGTTGTTCCGTATATGGCACCCGCAACGTAGAGTTTGTATGTTGCAACGGGTGATGTTGTCCCGATACCCACATTTCCGGATAGAGTAGAGGTACCGGAGTTGTAGAGTTGTGAAACAGTTGTACCGGCAAGGTTGCTATTCCCTACGATCGTAAGTGAAGAGCCTCCTGCTATGGCTCCCGTAGAGTAGAACTGACTTGAAGTTGCACCAGCCAGAGTTGAGAGACCTGTGATTGTCAAGGTTGATCCACCACTTATCGCACCGGTGGAATGGAACTGACTTGCGGTTGTACCTGCCAGAGTTGAGAGTCCTACCACATTGAGTGTAGTTGCACCTGTAATCGCTCCTGTAGAGTAGAACTGGGAAGCGGTTGTACCTTGGAGATTGGCTGCTCCTCCTACATCAAGTGCAAATCCTGCTCTGCCTGTTGAGCCAATACCTACATTACCCTGAATAATAAGTCCATTGGTGGGTGCCGCGATAGTTGCATATGATGCACCTATAGACTGATTGCCATAAATGACAAGTTTAGAGGCGGGAGTTGCCGTTGTCCCTATGCCCACGTTCCCTCCGAAGCCGTTAAAAAATGAGTTGAGCGGATTATTTATATCACCTTCTCCACCGAGTCTATGAAATTCTCTTGATGCGTTTAATCCAAATACGGAGAGTGCAGCGTTGTAATTTACACCATTTGTATTATTTAATTTAATTTCAAGCTTGGCATTTCCGGAATTAGTTGTACCTATACCTACAAATCCACCGACACTATCTTGAACGTTAAGTTTTCCATTTACATCCAAAAGTGTCTGTGGATTACTGATCCCAATACCCACATTTCCATTAACAAGCAGAGCTCCACCTGTACCGGCAGTATACCCAACTCCAAGGAAACTCCCATTATCATAACTCACGCCCGTTGTTAATTGTGTTGAGTTTATCCAACGGGCCAAATAGTTTGCAGCACCATTACCTGTCACGGTCGTAGCAGATGCCTGCCACGTACCATAACCGCTTGCATCTGCAGTCAGGACATAGCCTGCGGTTGTAGACGTGCCTAGACGGAAGCCTCCGACGCTTATTGTACCGCCGATGTTAGTATTACCTGAAACATCCAACTTGTAGGAGGAACTGGTATTACCTATACCAACGTTGCCTTCAACAATTAGGCCTCCAGAAGGTGCTACTCTGTTTAAAAATAGCGAAGCTGGGTCAGTAGTGCCAATCGCCGCACCACCGGCAACGGTCAGTCGTGAAGCCGGATTTGTAAAGCCTATGCCTGTATTGCCTCCGGCATCAATAGTGAACCTATCTGTTCCACCCGTGGAAATAGAAACTTTATCTGTCCCAATGCGATAAAACCCTGTATTAGTGTCTGATGTGAAGTTAAGGCCGGGCGTGGTTCTCGTCCCGTCACTTATCGATAGGGTAGACCCGAATGTGCCTGTTGAATCGAAAATCGCACTTGAGGTCACATGAAAGGTGCCTAATACGTCAAGCTTATAGCTTGGATTGGTCATGCCTATGCCTACGTTACCTCCAGGATTAAGTGAAAGATCGCTTGTGCCGCCTGTTTTTATCTGATGAACTGTCGATGTGCCCGAAAATGTGAGATTACTTCCCGTACCTGCGATATCGACTTTTTCGCTCGGTGCAGTTGTGCCTATGCCGACATTCCCTCCAGACATAAGGGCAAGCGCACTTGCTCCTCCTGTAATAATCTGGTGGGGCCCTGTCCCTGATCCGAGGCTAATGCTGGCTCTGGCACTATCAATATTCAGAACTCCTGAAATATCTACGTACGGAACAAATGGTGCCGTAGAGCCTGAGGATCCTGTACTTGGCGGAAAGCCCTGCAAGGTTTCGGAATTCATTGCATAACCGACATTTGCTATCTGTTGGCGAGGGCTCAAGTTTTCGGAACCGACCTGAACGTCAAGGTAAACGTTCTGATTCTCGGTGAAGACCGAGCTTCCAATTTCTGCTCCACAGTCCTGTCCGATAAGGGAGTTGAAGATACCGTCCTGATCGGGAGTGACCGAACAGGAGCCGGAATTATAAAGAAGATATTGAGGTGCGGTGCTTGAGGAGTCGCTGTAGAGCCGGAATACCATGTTGGTCGCGGTTGTGATAGGATTTTTCAGATTATCCGTTAGGCGTCCCTGGAATGAGAGCGTGCGTGTGCCGCGTGTGAGCGAGTTGGGGAAAGCGAATGGTGTGGCGGTCTTTTTGAAAAACTGATTATAAACACCAATGCCTAAAGCTGCGAAAAACACTAAAAGGAGGGCAAAGACGATGTAGTGGTTTCGTGTGAACTCAGTTGGGGAGGGAGGGATAGTATTGTTTGGGCCTTTAGAATAGTCTTCATTTTCCTGACGACCCTTCAGAAGTGGTAAAGAACTTAATATACCTTCGATAACAGACTGGATTTTATACGTCTGAAAGTGAAATCGAAGCGAGATTTCACCTTTTAGCCCGCCACTATGCTTTTCCCCTGTATATTGTGCCTTACGGAACTGCTCAAGAGAAGGAACGTTTTCTTCGTAGGGAACAGTTTCATATGAAGACTTCAAGTCATCATTTTTTGAGTCTTTGGAATAGTCCGCACTGTTAAAATTCCGCTTCATTTTGGCAAATAACTTATTTATTTGCCAAACTTCGTTTTGAGCGATCAATCCTTTTGCAGAGGCCCAAGAAATATAAATCTCGAGTGACCTTATTTTTTTTCTCACATCAGCCTCGCTCGCACCATTTTTGATGAGGTGCTTGATGTACGATTCGAGGCTGGACTGGGAAAATGATTGACGCATAGAAGAAAACTAAGTTACTTCCACGCCATATACCGGCGCGCAATTCTCGTCTGCATCCGCAGTGCTTGTTTTTTGGATTGATACGAAGATCCAAAATCACTAGACGCATATGGATTTCCGAAGCTTGAGGGATCTATAAGCTCACGCACCGCATTAAGTAATATCCGAACAGAAAAACCCTTCTTGGTTTCCATACATGTGTTATGAATTAATAAAAGAAAAGAACTCCTCAATATCGCTAATTACATTGTCAGGATAATCTGATTTTGCATCTTTCATCATATATTCCTTAAAGTCATTAAGCTCGAAGGCGTCGTGTTTTGAAGGATTATTTTCGTAATTAGCTACTTTTTTGCCAGGATTTTCTTTCATCCAGCCTTGAGTGATACAAAAACTGCAAAATTTTCTCACTGTTGACAGTTTTCTGTTAATAGAACTGCGGGGAAATCCGCTTTTCACCAAAAAATCTTTGTAGGAAGCAAGTTTTTCAACAGAAAGAAGTTTTTCAGTCACGTGTTCGGTCAAGTTTTTACCTCCTTGCTCTGCATTCTGGGGAAAGTTTACAGAATTAGATTGTTCCATCCATCCGGCAAAGTATCGAAAGTCAGAAAGATAGTTCTTTAAGGTCAAAGGATTAACATTTTCCGCAATAAGAAATTTACGGAATGAGGCTTCAAAATTATACAGATTATACCCAGTAATCATATTCTTTGATAATAAAACAATAATAATAAAGTTGTCAAGAGCTATTTTGAGTATATTTTGATATAGTTAATGAAGCTAACCGACCCCGTAAATAAATAACCTATACTAATATTTATTTATATTTATACATTAAAATGCGGTAATTAAATACCTACTTTTATATATCAATAAATATCATCAATCCTATAGAATAATATCCTTATAGTTTAAAAACAGCCATAAATATGGAGAGTCGACAAATGGCTACTTTTTACCTTCACGTTCGTATATTATTTTATTCTGTAGCTATATTTGAGGTGATATTTCGGGGTTCTCCAGTTGTGGGATCGTGTGCCTTGAGGATATTTTCTTTATTAATATTAGCCTTGATATAGCAAACAATTTATAAGTATGCTAATAATTAATTTAATTATCGTAGATTACCTTATAGACCTAAACTAGTGTTAAAGTACTTATTATGTTTATATTTCATTCTGACGTGTTTTTATTATCTAGGTCTTATGGCTGATTTGACTTTGTCTGTTTTATTTGTCTTAATTAGAGTACGGTATGAAAAAATATATTGCTCTTTTAGGTGTTGCCTTACTGGTACTATTACTTTTTTCAGTACTTTTTTGGTTTTACGAGGCCAGATACCTGGTAGGGAGAGCGAGTGTTACCGTTCAGTCGTTCTCGGTCGATAATTCATATATGTTTGTTACCCCTCTTCAGGCTAGAGCGGATGGTGTTGAAAATATACGGGTAACCGTATTTGTCCTCAGTGACCAAGGCCTGGGTGTGGCTGGTAAAAACGTTGTTATAGAAACGAATCCTAGCCTTGAAATTGATCTTGAACAGAATGTAACGGACTCATTTGGCAGAGCTTCTTTTGATATAGCCGCAACCCAGCCGGGAGACTATTATCAGGCTGTGGTAGTGGACGGACAGACTCTTCCTCAAAAAGCGCATCTCACCTTCAACTAAAAAGCTCCAACTCGCTATGATGATAGACTGTCGGTATATGATGTTCTGCAACCGTAAGGGATGTCGGGATGGGTATCGCCGGTAATGCATTTGTACGAATAAGGAGGCTATGTTGAGGAAATATATGATGTACAAGCCACATGCGCAGGAGATAAACGGTGAGAAGAAGAAGTTCTATAATTAAGACGATCTCAAACAATCTTCCAAGAAGAGAATCAAGAAGAAGTCGGAGAAAGGTCAATACTATCATCCAAATAGGCAGAAATGTAACCTGAAGAGTGTTGCTTTTTGGAGAAGGAGAATTATCGAATGAGGTTTGAGCGAACAATCGTAAACTGTCCGCGGACGAGGAGGGAAGTGAGATGGAAAAATTTCCCAGTCCATCAGTTTTTGTTTGAACGACAGGTATATTTAGGGCCTCAACTGGCCTTATAATATTAAAATTACGGACGAGCTTTGTTGTTCCATTATTTTCTACGAACGTTGATAAACTTATTTCCGTATTTGGTATAGACTGTCCGCTTACTACTGCTTCGTCACTCACAAAAAAAGTTCCCTTATTGAGAGACAGTGTCGGAGGCAAGAGTACCGGTCCTATGGTGATATTTGTGTCGGTTTGAAATGGCGGCAGACAGACGGGCATGGAAAGTCTTCCTAGCTGGTCTTGAGCTGTAAGGCAGGCTTCTCTTGGGCTGAAAGGAGAAAATGAGTTGTGGAACTCAAAATATCCATCCGCTCTACTAAATGTTTGATCGTATATACCTATTCCCTCAAGTTTTATGAGTGCCTGCGGCGAAGCGTACCCATAGAGAGTAAAGTAGTTCGTTCCAATTGACGCGAAGACATTAACTGAATTCACGACATTCTGCGCTTCTATCTTCTTCGGTTCAGCAATATTTCTTGACCAAAATATACCCATCATCACCGCCATGAGAACAAAAAAGGCGTAAAAATAGCGAGAGTGGTGTGCTAGCGGAGCTTTCATTCTTTACGTTTTTTCAGCTGTTCCTTCAGTTTTTCTATCTCAAGTTTTTCTTCCTCAAGTGCCTCCTCAAGATGAGACTCACGACTCACGATCCTGCCGTATATATTCCGGCCAAAAATAAGGACGAGGATGACGGCCAAAAGAATTATGAGTGAGATTCTCCAAGGAAATACCCAAACGTACGCATGGGCGGAAAAAGGCATATTTTTAGGGCCTTTACTATAACCACTGAGCAGTACTTCATATCTACCTATCATCCACTTTTGTCCTAGGCTCGGAGTATAGTTTTTGACCGCCTCAGGAAATATTCGTAGCTCCTGAATGGCGTCTTGTGCTACAGTCTTCCCAAACATGTTCTTAACCTGCACAGCCGCTTCAGGTGCGACATGGACATCTCCAAGATTAAGCAGACTGAAGTTAACGGGAATCGGTCCGTACTCTAAGAACATTGGTGTCTCAAACTTGGTCACCTTTATATTGTCAATACAGTCCGGTTTTTGTACACGGAAGTTAAGAAGTGCTCCGACTCTTGGAGTTATGGTCGCTGCGGAACCCCTCTGAGCATTTCCTGCGCTAGCATCGCTCACATCGGGTTCAAAATAAGCTATCGCGTAGTGTCCACATGCCGTTATTTCTTCCGGGACATTCACAAACACGTCGACTGTTGAAAAATCTGTAGGAGGAATTGTAATGTTGGGAGTTGTCGTTGTGAGCCAGCTTGATGCCGCGTATTTCGGTTTGACCGCAGTATCTTCTATAATGATAGGTGTACCCATCTCATCTTTTACAACGAAGTCGGCGAAACGGATAGCGCCAGGAAGAAAATTTCCTGTGCCGTTTTTGAATTGAACTTGAAGACGAGTATTCTGTCCTGGTTCGACTTCTACATCCTGAAAGGCGGGGAATACGGTCAATCCTAGTGAATCAAGCCCTTGGGTTCCCTGTGCTGAGATATTTTTTACAAAAGCCCCTAGGCCAAAAATCAGGCCGGTAATAAGAGCTAAAATAACGAGATTTTTTTTCATATTTTTACTGGAAAATAGGTGTCGCAATATACGTCAATTTATTGTAGTAAAGACCTGCATTGTAAGTACTGGCAACGCTCAAGCGATAACACGTATAAAGCTGATGCCCGTTACCCGGAGCAGTATTCGAGAAAATGGTGATAGGCGACGAAGATGTTGGGAACGGACGAGAATTAAATGACCGCGCACTGTCATTCCAGTTAAAAGGGGTGGTGCCTCCGCTCAACCGTTCGAGCGAATATCCGAATCCATAATTTGTTGGCGTAGCCCATTCCTGAGATGAGGAGGTGGTACATGGACCTGAATCACAGCGCGTATCAGGAATAGTAGACCCATTTCCCGTTGTCAAAGGACCATCTTCGTACGCCTGCAAAATATAACCGCCGAATGCATTTGTCGTAAGGGTGTGTGTCTGAGACATGTCATAGAATGAGTCGAATGAACTAATTGAGCCAAATGGGACAGCGGTGGCAGTGGAACTCTGTACGGACGTTTTACCACATCCTACAGCTGGGGCTGTTCTTCCGGAAATGGTGTAAGAGAGGGTAAGCTCTACATTTGCCGATACAAATACGCCGTCAACAGGATTCACTTTTGTAGTTGTTTGGTCAAGCACGGCGTTGGATGAGTTCTCTGTTTGAACTGTCACAGACAACGAATCCGATACACCCCGTACGTGAGTGACTCCCGAGGGGGCAGGGTTCAGAAAACGGAGTGTTGCATCGCTTGCGTGACCAAGCGCAACCGAGTACTGAACTCCAGAAGCCAAGGTTGAACCTACTCCAATGAGTACCGTTTGTGTTGTTGATGCAGACGTCAGGGTTGCCGTCGATACGGTAAATCCTGTTGCTGCTACGCAGACATTGGTGCCGCAGCTTCCGCCTGTTTGAGGGCTAGATCCGCCACCGATCAAGTTTGACGGAAGTTCTGCAGAATCAAATCCTGCTGAGTCCGGGATGCCGTCACTGTAGTTTGCGCTTGCCGCGGGCAGAACGATTCTCAAGAAACCGCCGATTGGCACGAGCGTTGTAGGTTTGAATGTAACAGTAATTCTTCCCGACTGCGTTGCGACGATACCAGTACCAATCGTGAGAGCCTGTCCTACTCCTGAAGATATGCTGAAAACGGGATTATTAGAACTGTTGACTGTGTACTTTGTTTGTGAAGTACAGCCGTCAGTTGTTCCGGCGTCAGGGTTGTTGAAGCAAACCTGGTCTCCCACAAAGAGATTGTTCGTATCATTGTCAGGCTGACCGCTCGTAACAATATTTACAGTTGTGTAGTTCTGAGGAACCGTCGATGAACCGACTCTTGCTTTATATGAGAAGCGTGAGTTGCTGAGCGTGGTATAGGCTTGGTTAAGGGGAGCAGCTTCTGCTGGAGAGGCTACAACCATAAAGGATAGTACTACCACTACAGAGGCAACAGAAAGAGTAAAAGATTTCAGAAGACCCACTTTGTACATATTTACTACATTAAATTCCTTTTTTGTAGCGTTGTCAAGTGGATTTGTAAAAAATGCACAAAAAAATCACCAAATGAATAAATATCCTATTGACATAATTTTTTACGTCTGTTACATTGTTGCCTGTATGGGTATAAAAGAAAGACGGACGAAAATATTAATGACGCTTCTTCTTTTTTCGGATGTTCCCAAAAATCCTGTAGACGACCATTTCCCATTTGTTACTATCGACGAAAAGATAGAAAAGATAGTGGACTTAAGCTTCAATGAAAAAACTCGCGGCACGATCTCAGGTTTACTCAAGGAGGGCATGATTGAGAAGTCCTCAACTGAAGAAAAAAATGAGTACAGACTGACCTCATCAGGATTTACTGAGATTGTTCTGAAATTCCCCTTTTTCAGATTTGTCAAAGAGACATGGGACGGTAAGTGGAGGATTCTTTCCTACGAGATACCCGAAAGAAAAAGGGAGCTTCGGGATAGATTAAGAAGGGAGGTCGCAGGGTGGGGTTTGGGACCATGGCACAGATCCTTCTGGATAACTCCCCATCCAATTGTCTCGAGCCTTCGCGATCTCGTTTCTCAGAAAGAGGAAGAGCAGTATATCCAGGCATTCGAGGCGGAGCATGTTTTTGGGGACAGAGAAATCTTAATAGAGAAGGTGTGGCAGAAGTCACAGCTCGACAGTATGTACAGGGCGCTTTTCAAGAAGTGGCACGAGATTCTGTCTGGCGAAGGTGATAAAAACGAGAAGATGAAAAAAGTTATATCACATTATATAGACATGCTACGCTTAGATCCGGGCCTTCCTAAGGAACTTGTAGGTCAAAGCTGGATCGGATATGAGGGGTATACTCTTTATAAAGAAATCCGCTCGATTCTTCTTTCATAGTCTATTTTTGAATTTGGCTCTGGGGCAGTAAATAGATTTTCCTATTTTCACTCAATACCTCTGTTTGCTAATAGACTCTCAAGATAGAAAGTGCTGAAACAAGGCCTCACTTTTTTTACATTGTGGCTGATGTAGTGAATATGTATTTTTTAATAGAAATAGATAGAGGCAAAAGAGAACTGAGACAAGTACTCCGAAACGAAAATGAGATAACTCAACATCGGATAACTCATATGACCGGGTATGTATCCTAGTGTTGGATGAATATTCCCCAAGATTCCGCTAATAAGTCCCAATATGAATATCGGGGGTATGATCCAGGAAACCAAAAGATTTGCCAGGGGAGAGATCGGTGAAAACTGTCTAAAATGATAAAAGATAACAGGCGCTGTTGTTATCAGAACAAACAGAGAGGTCTGCAGTTCGGATTTAAAATAGTTTAGGAGAGGACTCGCAGACTCACTCATTTTCGTACGGGAGGCGAGGAGTAATCCAAAAGTTGCCCCATATGATAGATGAAAGGAAACCGACGAAATCCAGAAGGGCTTCGTTGCAAGAAGAACAAGGGCAGATAGTCCAAGCAGGTACATGGAGTTCGTGCGTCTGCCTAGTATTATACCCACGTACGTACATAATGATAAAAGGCTTGCTCTCATGATGGGGGCTTTAATTCGGACCATTTCTATCATGAAAAAAACGATCAGTATAGTTATCAGAGAATATGCTTTTATGCCAATATAGGCACGAATGAAGGAAAAAGCACTTAAGGTTATGGCGATGTTTGCTCCGGAGAAAACGGCAATATGACTGAGTCCAACTCTCTTCATTTGATTATAAAGATTGAGGCTGTCTGGAATGGAAACGCCGTATGTGATCCCTCGAAGAAGGCTTGCATGTGGTTCAGGAAGATAGTTTTGCAGTACGAGGGAGAATGTATCAGCAGATATCATCTATAAACGAATTAATTTTTCGATTTTGTCGTAAAGTTTTTTACTAATTACTCCCTTCGTATATAATTCTTCTAAGGCTTTATAAGGCCTTGAGTTGTATATTTTACTAGCAGTTATTGGGCCTATCCCCGGTAGTTTTTCTAGTTCCGATTCTGAATCGCCGTTGACACTTACAAGACTATTATTCTCAACTGTTTCATCTGTTAAATCAGAAAGCGCAACTTCTTCAGAAATGTTTGGGATGTACACTTTTTCTTGATCCTGAAGCAGTTGTGCCAGATTGATCTGCTGGCCGATCACTAATCGGTTGGCATTGTCAGCCAGTCCTCCTGCTTTTTCTATAGCATCATTTAGACGAGATCCTTCCTTAAGGGTATAAATACCTGGTTTCCTTACTGCACCGGCCACGTGAATTGTCACATTGACCGTGTTTTCTCTCCCTGATCCTGCCATTGTTACAACAGAGCCGTCAAACTCTTTTGAGTTGGAGGTTACGATAAAAGCCCCAATGAAGACCAGTGTAGAAAGTGTAATAAGCCCTGTTTCTACGGGAAATTTCTGAATAAAAGAGAACGCTTTCTCTGTAAAATATTCCATATAAGTATGCTAGAAAGAAGTACGTATTACGGCAACGGTTTATATACAACATATGGTGCTACCAACTTTTAGGAAAGAGCAGATTTTATGGAGGAAGGGTTATACAGTGATTGGGATAGACGAAGTTGGACGTGGGGCTCTTTCAGGCCCTATGTACATTGGAGCCGTTTCATTTACTAACGTTAAAAACTCTATTACATCCTCACTCATAGAAGGAATAGGAATAAACGATTCCAAAAAACTCAGTCCAAGAAAGAGGAAAGATCTCCTCAAAATAATTAGAGAGACTGCTCATATATGCGAAAACAACTCTGTCGATGCGGCAAGTATAGATAAGTACGGACTTACAAAAGCAACGAGGTTAGGAATAACGACGCTTGTCCATATGATCTTACGCAAGATTTCTGAAAAGCAGAAACCTTACCTCTTGATAGATGGATTTCAGATTCCTGGGATTCCCGGAATTTTACACAATCAGGAAGGAATTATCCGTGGAGACTGTCAGTCAATATCAATAGCCGCCGCATCGATTGTAGCGAAGGTACATCGAGACAGGATGATGGAGAAGTACGCTTTGAAATATCCCGGTTACGGATGGGAGAGGAATAAGGGATATGGCACTAAAGATCACTACAGGGGAATTTCCACACTTGGCATATCAAATCTTCACAGAAAACTCTTCTTAAGAAAATATAATACTGTTACCAATTCTTGACCTTCCGTATGATTACGTACCCCGCTATACACACTGCAATAAGGGCGGCTATGAATTTAAAGGGTATGGCGATAAACTCTGTGGAAGCCTGAAGGTTGGGCGTTCCTTCTCCAAAATTCACCGCTGTTGAGAGTTTATAGTTGCCGACGAAGAATCCTTTTAAAAGAAGCGATAGAGATGTTTTGCATAAAGAAGATGGCCTTTCTCCACCGCAGTCGATATCGGCTGATGGACTTGCTAAAACGTATCTTTGCGAGCCTGAAAGAATATTCTGGGGCACTATATCGAATGTGGCACGTTCTCCGAAATTGCCTCGAAGCAGAATCTGCCCCTGTGGCTTGATAAAATTGCGACCTCTATTCTCAACGATCATGACTACAGGCACCGGGTCGCTGCTGTCAAATATGTTAATCCTTTTTCCGAAAAAAGGAACCTTATAGCGGGTGAGGAGATCAAAAACAGCAATTTTCGGATTAACATCAAGCTGTCCCGTTTCTGAGACAGTAATAAGGATATTTGAGCCTATTGTGGCACGCGCACGTGGACTTGATATGCCTGCGACAGGGGGAGGTGGTTCGGTCTGCGCAAGAAAGGTGTAGTAGTAGTCGCCTTCAGGAGCACCCTCCGGTACACGAATTCTCAAGAGGTACTGTTGCGATTCAAGGGTCTTAACGAGAGAAGACTGTCCCAGAGTAAGATCAGCATTTTCAAGACTGAAGCGGATCGGTCCTTCAAACTGGTCTTTGATTCTAATATTCCCCGTATTGTCGGAAGGTTCAAAGGGCTGTACATGAGAAGCAACGATAACAGGATCACCGTAATTTTCAACTTTGTATGCAATAAGAATGGACTTCCCTGGCTTTATAAGGACTTCGAGAAGGGGTGGTGAGATTGCAAGTGAGACTTGTTGAGCAAAGATAGAAGATGGTTTATAGGTAATGGCCAATAGAATAAGTACAGAAAGAAAAAAAGAGTTGAGAATGGCTAGTTTATTTTTACCCATAGTCTGCTGTCTATCTACTGATAGTTTAATATGTTGGTGTGGCAACAAAGTTAATAACTGTCTGATACTGTCCAGCTGCCTGGACAGCATCCACATTTACCTTAAATGTCATGACTGACTGGCGATTTCTTCCTACGTCAGTGCTTGACATTACAATGGCAGGCGCCTCAGCCTGTGTCCTGTCAGGGAATGGTCTGTAGTAGGTACTGTTGACGAAATCCACAGGAATGTCTTGACCAGTCATGTTGTATCCGAATCCATAGGAGGCGCTTGACGTCCATGGATCCGCAGAGCTTATTGTGCAGCTCGAATCACAGGTGGTATCGGGAATACTGGTCCCGTCAGAGAATGTACGAAGAGGCCCTTCTTCAATTGCGGTCACCTCGTATTGTCCGGCGGCACCAAACGAAACCGTAAGGGTGGTTGGCGCTGTAGAACCTACGCCTGGGGTAAGACTACCAAGATCAATGGCAGTGTCTGAGATACTGAAACGAAAGGGAATAATCGTATGGATATATTGGAATCCTGCTAGCACATAGTAGCCTGCCGAAGAGAACGACTGTGCCGCGGTCTGTCCAAGCGTAGTCCCAAGATTGTAGCTTGATGATGAAAGGTCTTTTGCACCTATATTTACGTTTCCAAACTGGATTTCATAATTACTTGAGTCCATGTTTATGGCCATTAATGGAGAAGCAAGAAGTGTGTAAAAAAAAAGGCACAAAAGGAGAGATAAAAATCCGATGTTTCGTTTTTTCTCCAACGTTATTTTTCTCATAGTGTCCGGTGCAGCGTTACATCCTATGCATTGCGCGTCTCGCTTTCTTTTTCATATTTTTCGATAAGTTTTTCCATCTCTCGCGTATGATGGCTTATTTCATGAAGATTGTGGTCTCCCATAAAATTGAGGACAGATTCTCGGATCGCTTTCAGGTGGTTTTTCATAACGAGGGACAAAAAGAGAAGCGTGTCCTTTTGATCCGCGGCGGACTTGTCTTTCAATTTCCTATTCTTCGCGAACTCTTGTCCTAAAAGAAGTGCAAAAGGAGTTAAAAACGCAAGCGAGAGTATGGGCATAAGTCCGGAAAAGTCCTGATTCTGCGGTAACGTAAGGAGAAAGAATATAATAAATCCGACTGTGGTGGTGATCGAGATGACCGGCTCCAGCATAAGACTTAGAGAAAATAGTAGGAAGTAGATAAGAAAATAGAAGGGCGACTCTGTAGCTCCAGTTGAGATGATTATAGATGTTATTACGAACGTAAATATTACGGACTCTATCGTCCGTGAGCGTGACGCGGGTATAAAGTGACGCGTGATGAAAAATACGATAAAAAGGAAGGCAGAAACCTGCAGGTCGTACTGCGCAAGATCACTCTTTCCATAGATGAAAGCGAGACCCGTGGTAAAAATAAGTATGACGGCATGTATTATTTCCCAGTTCATACTTTGAGTATACAAAAGAATATGTGTTACAATAGGGCATGGCTAACAAAGCACCTATAGCGATGGGTTTCGGAAGTTCGCTCGTTGATGAGCTTCGCAAGGTTACATGGCCGACGAAAAAGCAGACAATTCGTCTAACAGCGGTGGTTATCGTTATCTCCTTGATAATAGGAGCGTATATCAGTATAATTGATGTTCTTTTAACAAAGCTCTTGGAGTTTATTACTAAGTTATAAGATAGCAAGTTTATTTAATAGTAGGATCGTTTTGGACTCCATCTAAAAGAAACTTTGTATTGTTATGGATAATAAGACTCAACAAATAGCGGCTGAACAAAAGGAAGCGGTGCCTCAAGCAAAACCAGTAGATCCAATGGCCAAATGGTACGTCATACATATCCAAACAGGTTATGAAGTAAAGGTTAAGCGTGCCCTCGAGCAGCGTATTGTTAGCTTGGGAGTTGAGGACAAGATTTTTGATGTCGTCATCCCAATGCGTGACATCGTTGTGGTTAAAAAGGGTAAAAAGTCAAAGGCAACGGAGAAAGTATTTCCAGGTTATATCCTTGTTCGTATGGTTCTTAACGATGACTCATGGCTTGTCGTTCGAACGACAGAGGGTGTTACGGGATTTGTAGGGGCAGGACTTAAGCCGACGCCCATCAGCGAAAAAGAAGTGGATGCTATCATGAAATTTGTACAGCAGGAGCAACCCAAGTTTAAAACAAAGTTTTCGGTCGGTGAAGCAGTCAAGATCACAGAAGGCCCATTTGCTGATTTTTTGGGCAGTATCGAAGCAATTGATGAACAAAGAGGCAAAGTTCGCGTACTCGTGTCAATTTTTGATCGGGAAACTCCCGTTGAGTTAGATTTTCTTCAGGTAGCAAAATTATAAGGAACCTATGGCAAAAAAAATAAAAACACTTATCAAATTAAATCTTCCTGCCGGTGAGGCAACTCCAGCTCCTCCAGTTGGGCCAGCTTTAGGTCAGCACGGTGTGCCTATCATGGAATTCATTAAGGAATATAATGCTAGAACGGCAAAACTCAAGGGGCAGATCATTCCGGCAGTCATCACTGTATATCAAGATCGATCGTTTGACTTTATAACAAAACTTCCTCCTGTTGCGGCGATGATTAAAAAGAAAATCTCAGTTCAAAAAGGTTCGGGGACACCAAATCTTGATAAAGTTGGGAAACTTACGAAAGCCCAGGTAGAGGAGATTGCCAAGGAAAAATTAAAAGATTTAAACACCGATAATGTCGAGGCGGCCATGAAAGTGGTTGCGGGCACTGCGCGATCAATGGGTGTTGATGTACAGAACTAAATACATATGGGAAAAATACGTACCAGAGTAATCGGGAATGAAGAGGAAGAGAAGAAACAGAAACAGGAGCAGAAGCTGCGCTCGGAAGAGAAAAAGAAAAAAAAGGTAGAAACAGAAGTAGAAGCAGAAACGGAAATGAAAGTTGCATCTGTTAAGTCAGATAAAGATTCTGCCGGTAAAAAAGAGAAAAAGGAAAAAAAGGCGAAACAAGCAAAGCTCCGTGTACGCGGGAAAAAGTATGCAAAAGCAAAAGAGAGTACTGCTAACGATGCAGTAGATTTACAGGATGCAATCTCCAGGCTCAAGAAAATAAAATATGCCAACTTTGACGAATCAGTAGAACTTCATCTGAACGTAACCGAAACTGGTATCAAAGGGGAAGTGGAGCTTCCTCATAGTACTGGTAAATCCGTACGCGTTCGTGTAGTTGACGATAAGCTTCTCGAGGAGCTTGGTGACGGAAAGATAAATTTTGATATTCTCGTTACGCATCCATCGTACATGCCTAAGCTTGCAAAGTATGCCAGAGTACTTGGGCCGAAGGGTCTTATGCCCAATCCGAAAGCAGGTACAATTTCACCCAATCCGGAAGAAGTGGTGAAAAAATTTGAGAAAGGGACGCTCCGTTGGAAGACAGAACCAAAGTTTCCTCTCGTACATCAGATGATCGGAAAGATTTCGTTTGCAGACAAGGATCTTGCAGAAAATACGGAAATGTTTGTAAAATCAGTAGGCAGAGCTCGGATCCAAGCTGTTTTCATAAAAACAACCATGAGTCCTTCCTTCAAACTTGATATCGATAAGCTTTTTGCCTGAACACCCTCTATACTTAATTCATAAAATGGGTATTCCTGATTCCAACAGAGATTTTTGGGACTATCTTTCTCAGACACAAAAAGACCTTATTCTTGAAGGTCAGTACCTCATGAATGACGTCATAAAGCACAGCACCTATCACTTTAAGGACTATTCTTTTCTTGTTTTTCCTTTCTCAAAAGCATACGAAGGTTTTCTGAAACAGCTTTTCAGGGACATAAAGTTCATCACCCATCTGGACTATATTTCTGACCACCTTCGTCTTGGCAAATTGCTTTCGCCACAGCTTGCCGACCGGTTAGGTGAGCGTTCGCTATACGTCAAGATAAGAGATAAGTCATCAGAACAACTTGCAAATAATATTTGGCAGACGTGGAAGGTTGCCCGTAACGAAGTCTTTCACTACTATCCGCACAACAACAAAGCTCTTCAGTATGAAAGCGTACAACTTATAGTGAATACCATCCTCCAGGTGATGCAGGAGTCATATGCCGTCTTCCAGCCAAAAAAAATTCAGCCTACCTCATAAATAGCCCGTCAAAGCGAGTGCGAATCTGATCCTCCAGCCTTTTATCGTATTCGTGAACCTTCATAAATAGATACTCAAAGAAGTCAAGAGTTCTCGGAAGCTGTCGGTCTACTGTTTCAATCGTTTGTCCTGCTGGCCCAGCGACGTCAATCTGCGGAATAGCTACCTGTGGCAGCGCAAAAGTAATAGGTTCTGGTTGTGAAAATGGGACATTAGACTGGTTTGTTTGAAAAACGGTTGTTGGAATGATAAAGGTTTGACCACCAGTCTGAAATGCCGTCGTCGGAAGGGCGATTACTGTTGGATCTACTCCGGTCGTAGGGCTGATAGGGTGGGTAGGCTCTCCGTTACTCGGTTCTGCTGTGGGAGGCGGCTGGGTAGGAATTTTCGTAGGTTTTTGTGTTGGCTGCCGGGTTGGGACTTTAGTAGGTGCCTTCGTTGGAATAGGTGTATTGGACGGTTTTGAAGATGTCGGCCTCGGTGTCGGCGAAGGGGGAGAGCAATATCCTAAGACCCACAACTGAGCACAGCGCTGTTGTGAAACGCCTTCAGGAATTGCAGAGCATTGCTGGGGTGTACAACGGCGACGAGCATCGAAACAGCAGGCGAAAGGATCACCGGTTTGAGCTAAAATTTCACAACATTGGGGGATAACCAGGGTAACTCCCGCAGGAGCGGTATTGCAGATCCAGTTA
>CAYPZT010000016.1:0-20096 GCA_964415435.1 uncultured Gammaproteobacteria bacterium | reverse complement strand
CCAAAACCAGCCAATACATCTGCGTTTGCACTTAAATATGAAACACCTGACGGAGTAAACGGAGCTGCTCAAAAAATAAAGGAGGCAGGTTTTAAGGTAGTGAAAGAACCATGGGATGCCTTTTGGGGACAACGCTATGCGGTGGTCGAAGATCCGGACGGATACAGAATTGACCTTTTCGCATCACTCTAACTTCTTTTTTTATTTGATCTGAATCGCTCGTACGGCTTTGCTATAATAAAGACGTTGTTGTGCGCGATTGCCGATGTAGCTCAGCTGGTAGAGCAGTCGCTTCGTAAGCGAAAGGTCGTCGGTTCGATCCCGACCTTCGGCTCCAAATCTATGAGTAGACTAGAAAAACACAAGCAAAAACAGTACACGATAACAGTCACATCGATCATTATCGTTTTGATCATTCTACTTGTATTCATATTCACAGTCGGCTTTAAGCTGCTTCTCAATACCTCAGCATTCATTGCCTCAATCGGATCAACAAAAACATCTACTCAACCTCTTGAAAAAAACGATGACTTCATAGGGAACATCAGTATCGATAGCATTCCCTCTGCAACCAATGGTGCGACCATCATAGTCAGCGGGAATGTCCTCAACTTTAATAAAGTCGAATTTTTCATCAATGGAGAAAGAGTTAAGGAAACCTCTCTCCCCAATTCCGACAGTTTTGAGGTGGAGGTCGGCGACCTGCAAAAGGGATCGAATGAATTTTATGCAGTAGGCAAGACTTCAGGTTCTAAAAGTACGAAAAAAACCCAGGTCTTTACCGTACTCTATGATAACGAAAAGCCAAAACTTGAAGTAGGTGAGCCCGCCAACGACTCAAAAACCAACAAGCAGGAAATAAAAATTGCAGGCACCACGGAAAAAGAAGTATTCGTACGCATTAACGATCTGCCGGTCGTGGTTGATGTACAAGGCAACTTTCAAACATCCGTAAATCTCAAGGAAGGCTCAAACACATACACTATTACAGCCGAGGATATCGCAGGAAATGTGGAAACGAAGACCGTTACTGTAACCTATCAGAAGGACGACTGAAAAAATAGACTACCGAAGTACAGAGAATAAAAAGCACAAAGGGATGAAGAAGGACATTATCCGTAAGTGACAATATTCCCAGAAAAAACACCATCACGCCAGCAGCTACGCTTGTTTTTGCCAATATGCCCAGGATCATAAAGAATGCAAAAAGGCCTGCTACTCCGCTTGTCACGAGAATTATAAGAAAGCTCGAATGAAAGGACGCGCCGGAATGACTGAGATCTTCACCCGTAGTCACTGTGACTATTCCTTCTTCTTCTTTCAAGGCGCGAATATGATTGTAACCGTATCCCAGTAAAGGCTTTTCCATCCACAACTGGAGAGCGGTACGATAATCCTCAGCTCTAGAAGCAATTGAATAGGTTCTCATAAGGTTTACTCCCTCGCCGAAGGGTTTGGGTAGTGCCACCACAAACACTGCCGCGATTATTATAAAAAGCAATACGGGTGCCAGGTGCTTTCTTGCGAAAAAAAATATCACAGTAGCAAGCACTGCAATATAAAGACTGCGCGAATATGTAAATGCCATAAAAACGAAAAAAACACCGGCAAGGAGCCACTTTACAAACGGATGAATAGGAATATCTTTTTTTGAAAAAATAAGAAAAATTGCCATTAGCCCATATATCGCCGAAGCCAGGAAGGTATCGAAAAACAGACCAAAGATACGATAAAGATGCGGATCCCATCCAAGGTAGAAAAGATTCCTGAGGTCGGGGTAGAGGAAATATTGCAGAAGAGATAAGGGAATAATGACGATAGCCGAAACGGTCAAACCATTCCTCGTAAACTCCTTTATTGCCTTGATTTTTGTTCCCGCATGCAGGAGATAAACAAGAAAGAGAAAATATGTTATCAGACGTGCAAAATAAAGGACAGCGACTCCGTTTTCGTGAAGGCTAAAAGAAGTAAGGCTCAGGATAAGCGCTACACCCATTACTGTCAGGAAAAAGGCGGTCGTTTTACCTATGCCTGCTTTAAACGGCTCTAGACGATAAAGTCCAAAAAGATAGATGAGGTAAAGAAAAATTACCGGCTCATAAAGATACACATTTATTTCCTGGCCTCCCAGAGATATTCTTCCAAGCTGGCCTAAAAGAAAAAGACCGAAGGAGGAGTATAGAAGCGAAGCATGGATAAAAAGATTATGTTTATTTTTCGCCTCTGATCTCTTCATATTGTATAAGTTTTGCCCTTACGAGAAACGAATGGAAACTCATGAGGAATGAATAAACGAATCCCGGCGGACCGTCCAAAAAACCGAGCCTGATAAAATACGTGTAAAAAAACTTACCTGCGGGCAGTAAAAGAAGAGAACTCGTTGAGGCTCTCTTTCCATTTTTCCATAACTCCTCAGCCCTCAGGGTACTATAGCTGTTTACGCTTAGAATAAACGACGTTAGGGTTTTGTGAGGATAGTGGTTGATAAAACTGCCAAGCCTTCCCACTTCACCCGTAGATACATACTCCTCATGTACTCTGCCTTTCCATTTCCCGTATTCTTTTTTCACCAGTCTTATAAAACCCTTCTGTCGTGCAGTGCGTGTTTCACCAAAGCGCAGCTCCCGTCCCCAAAAAAAATCCCTTCGTCTCACATAAAAAGCAGTTTGAACAGGAGGCACATGGAGTACTGCTTCAATCTCCCGTCGCAGTTCGGGCGTTACTTCCTCATCGTCATCTACATACAAAACCCAACTGTTTTTTGCCTTCTCAAGTCCAAAATTTCGCTGCGCTGCAAAATTACCACGTAGATCGTGTTTCAGAAAAATAACCTGTTCCTGCACGGTTTTGGGTCGCTTTTCCCTTATATCACCATCCTCGATAACAAGTATCTCTGTACAGAAGTCGACCGAACGCAAGGTGCGCTTTATATCGCCAGAATTATAATGAGTAAGAATAACCGCTGTAATATTCATAAACTTTTATATAACCGTCCCATATGCCGGGCAAATGTTCTGCTATCAAATACTTCAACCGCTCTCTTTCTACCCATTGTACCAATTTTATGATGCAGGTTCTTGTCTGTGAGGAGTCTGCGCACATAAGTGTAAAGTCCTTTTCTGTTTCCCTCCGTTGTCAGGAGTGCCGCATTCCCCACCACCTCCGGTATAGCACCGCTTCGAGCCGTGACGATAGGCAGACCGCTCGCCATCGCTTCTAGAAAAACCATCCCGTACTGCTCTTCCCATCTGCGAGCCTTTTTTGAAGGAAAGACGCCGAGATAGGCACCAGCATACACATTCGGCATCTCAGCATAGGTTCTTTCCTCAAGCGTCACATAATCTGTAAGTTTATCCTGGCGGATAGACTGTCTGAGCACCGGCCTCAGCGGACCTTCGCCGACTATCTGAAGCCCGATACCGGAAACCCCTGATTCGAGGAGCATTTTAAAAACTGCATAAAGATCGAGTACTCCTTTTTCCTCCACTAACCTTCCGACGAAAAGTATTGTCTTTATGCTGGATTTATTTTTTTTCAAGGGTTTGAAAACTTCTACATCAATACCTAATGGAATTGTTGTGATTTTTGACGGGGGTACTCCTTCCGCAAGGAGTGCTTGTTTTGCACCCATTGTATAGGTAAGGATATGATCGGCTGCATCGAGAGCAGCATATTTCAAGGCTCTTTTTGCTCTGGTACCCTCATTATTATGCGGAATTGTTTCCCATGAGGTAAGAAGAAGCTTTTTGATTTTACCTTCCTGGCGAAGTTTGGCCAGCTGGTAGCTGTAATAATAGTGCGGGTCAGCCGAGTGAAATATATCAAAGTCACGGGCAATTTTCTCGAGCCTGCACAGAAGTTGGATGTCTCCCAATGTCCTGTTTGCAATAAAGCGAGTCCACGGTGCGTCAAGAATGTCTGCGGGTGAAAAGAGTTTTTTTACGGAAAAATGAGGCATTCCGATTGGATACAATGATGTAATGCCGGTTAACCGGATATCTTTTCCGAATTTATAGCCTTGCGTTTCGAAGGGGTTCATGTATTTCCCCCTGACAAAGGCAATTTTAAGCATGGTTTTCCATAAGTGAAACTAGTTTTTTTGCATATGTATCCCATGAAAATTCTTTGAGCACTTTTTTCCTGTCGACTGCAACCTGATTCTTCTCGAGTGAGCGGATAGCCTCTCCAAATTCTTTCTTCGTTGAAACTACACGCACATAAGGTGCAAGTTCTGGTATGATTGCCGACTTCAGCCCGATTACGGGACATTCCTGTGAAAGCGCCTCTACCACAGGCAAATTGAAGCTCTCATATCGTGAAGCGGTGAGATAGGCGGCCGCATGCCGGTACATATGCTTCAATCTGGCACGGCCGATATCGGTCAATATCACCACATTTTCCTCTTTCAATGTGTGATCGAAGTTGCCAATGAGATATAAAATATGATTTTTGTATTTATTATTTAATCGAAGTGTTCTAAATATTGAAACAATAAACTGGACATTTTTGATTGAATGATCCATTCCTACGAACAGGAAGTACTTGTCTTTTTTTCTCTTTTCTTCCAGTCTGATCATATCGGCAGGCACACCAAATGGAATAACGCTGACGTTATCCACTCCATATATGCTTTTAAACTCTCTTTGTACTTTTAGCGAGGATACCACGATTGTCTCTGATTTCTGGATCATGCCGGCAACCTGTTTTTTCATATCCAAAGAAGAATCGGGATAAAGCTGGGGAAAAAAATGAAATGACAGTCCGTGCGAGAAGGAAATGATCCTTGGAGCGTGAAACATGGGGATAAACTGATTTAGGGCAAGATATATATCGCCTCTCCTTATAATCTCTGCAAGACCCGTAAGAATTTTCCATAGAAAAGAGGGCCTGAGTGGGACGAATCTCATATGTCTTAGATTCTTTCTTTGTGTCATGAGATAACATGTGTATATATTTTTCTGATCCAAGCTGTCGAGAGCGTGAATAATGTTCTCTGTAACCACATAGGTACCAAACCTGTTTTTACGGGAAGCATTCAGTGAACCGGCATCTATCGAGATTCTCATTTTGTATCAGAAAATCTGAATTTATTTATAACGACTACCGCAGCGATCATAAACAAAATAGTGTTAATTATCTCCGAAAAGACTGTGATATAGGAAGAAGCGAGATAGGAGTAGTGAGGTATCAGTAAATAGTTCGCTGTAATATTAAAAGCTATCTGGACGGCGAAAAGTATGGCGACAAGATATGTTTTTTTCAGAACGTAGAGAACATTTATGAATACTGAACTCATGAATATAAAGGGCAGTGAAAAAAGAACAATGACGGCAACCGTTACCGAATCCCTATAACCGGTCTTCAAAAAAACAGGGAGCACATGAGGCCCAGCGATAAATGCTCCTATCGCAGTTACAAATCCGAGCATACTGAGCCACGCTACATCTCGCTTGATCCTCCAGACGAAGGCCGCTTTTTTTCCTGTAGCAAGCTTCACGAACAGAGGGGTAGCAATGATATTGTAGCTTGCCGCAATGAAAACCAGTGCCTCAAGAAACTTGTACCCTGCTGAATAGGTGCCGACTGCCGTCTCCGACTGCAAAGAATTCAAGAGGAAAACATCGGCTTTGAAATATATTCCGGCAAAAAAACTTATAAGTACAAATATGTATGACTTTCGGACAATCTCTTTCCAGGAAACTGTGTCAATAATGAATCTGAGAGCCGGTAACTCCTTTTTTAAGAGGTAAAGATAGAAAACCGTAAAAACCGAGTAAAGTATAAATAAAACGGCGAATATGCTTTGCAGACTCTGAGTCACGATAAGTGAAACTATAAGTGCGCCAATGAGAATACTGTTGAGAACCACTGAGAGCCGGGACACATCATATACCTTTTCACGAAGCGACATGAGAATGAGATAACTGCCCGAGCTCATATTGAAAAACATCACCATTGAGGCAAGGGCAACAAACCCAAGAATTGAGGTCTGAAATCTGAAGAGAAGTGCTAAAAGCAGCGTTGCCACAAAGCTCAGTACCGATACGATGATCCGAAAAGAGAAGAGCTTGGACAGATGCTCGTTTTTCGTCTCATTTCCATATATAAGACCATACGATGTGGTGCCAAAGTCCAAAAAGGGACCCAGTAAGCTTACCTGAGCCCAAACAACAGTGTATATGCCGTACTCTGCCGGGGAAAGATATTTGATAAGGAATAAAAACAGTACAAAATTGAGAAGCTTGTTTAGAATTGATGAGACGTTAAGACTCGCGAAGTTCAAAATGAAAGCACTTCTTCTAACCGCCCTCATGATCGTTTTTCTTTCCTGCCATAATGTTTTGGGCGTACGAATCAGTTCTCGGATCTTTAGCGGGAGTGTAGCATTTTTCAAAAAAAATAGCATTCTGTTTTTTGCCAAAAAGTAATCTTTCTGAGGGCTGGTGACAGAGTTTTCGAAATGTATGTAATGCAGTCGGGTGTCAATTCCAATGGAAAAACCGGACTTTTGCGCCCGATAGCAATAATCAACATCCTCGTAGTACATACCATAAAGCTCCTCCAGTAACCCGACTTTCTCTATCACGTCTCTTTTTATTACCATGAATGATCCTGACACGAAATCCACGCGAGTGAACCGTTTCATCGGCTTCTTTTCCATAAGCCCTCCACTCAAACGTATGGGGTCTATAATGCCCCCGAAATATGTTCTCCCGTTTTGCTCCATCGCTCCCCCCCAGATATCGAAGTGTCTGGACCCGGCCAGTAGTGTTTCCTTTTTCATACCCTTTAGACTTACGTCCGGATTCATCACGACAAAATAGTCCGATCCCTTTGCCTCTTGGATTCCTTCGTTTGCACCCTCCGCAAATCCTCTATTGGTCTTCGTATTGTCAATCACTACGATGGAAAAGCTCTTTGATATAAGCATTATTTCCCGTCTGAGGCGCAACAGTTCCGAGGTCGGAGTTCTGTATGCCACAATAATAAACGTTATGTTTGATTTCATATTTTCAGCTTTGCCTTTAAACGATAGTAGGCCAACAGGTAGTAGGTGAGTCCCTCCATATAAGCAAAGGCTCCGTCCAAAATCAGCCGTGAAAAGCCGTCCTTGTATCCCTTGTCTTTAATAAAACGAGCATAGAACATATGTGGTCCGTATAGCACCAGTTTCTTAATTGATACACTTTCTTGATCTCTATATTTTTGTTTTGCCTCCCTTAATGCGTACTGAGTAAATTTCTTTATCAGTTGTGCTGGTGTCCTGTACGAATAATGATCAATATGATGTATCATTTCACACGGCTTTCCTCTTTTCATTCTGAAGCCTTCATGTATCAGCTGCGGTTTAATTGTTACCATGCTCTTCCTGAATACTCTCAGCATTTTATAGTCTTCACCTCCATAGCGGACTGGTTTGCCAAACAAATGATTTCTAAAGGGTACGAGATAACCGCCGCAGTTTTTTGCGGATTTAAGAATTTTTTTTATCTCAAGGCAAAGTGCAGCACTTGCACGCTCGTCAGAATCAAGTACCAAAATCCATTCACGTTCTGCTTTTTCAAGCGCGATCTCGCGCAAAACTCCCAGATCTTCACTGCTACTTATAAAAGTACGGGCATGGTACGACCTGGCAACAGAAATAGTATTATCTGTGGAACGGTTATCGACCACTACATATTCGTCGGCAAGATCGATTACTGACTCGAGACATTGTCCCAAAAGTTCTTCGCAGTCTTTGGTGATTACAATAACTGAGAGCCCTCTTTTCATAGATACATTATTATATCGTATGCTCCAGACTTTAATACCAACCTAAAGTTTGCCAAATGGCGCTATAATCTAGTACCATGGAATGTCCACTCTGTAAGAAAACCGACAGTTTTTTCTTTGCTAAACGGGCAGGGCATACCTACTACGAGTGCCTGAACTGCAAACTCCTGTACATGCGCCCCTTTCCTTCGGCCCGTAAAACCGCGAGTTATTATGAAAATGAGTTTACCTATAGTCTGAACGTTAAAGACAGTCAAAGACTTGAAAAAAGAGCAAAACACGTCATGAAAAAAGTCAGGGCACTTTGCCCCAATGCCACAACGCTTCTGGATATAGGAGCAGGGCAGGGACACCTTATGTTAGAAGCCCGAAAACAGAAGTATGAAGTAGAGGGAATAGAGCCATCCCAAAGACTATACAACCGTCTAAAAAAAATATTTGGCAAAAAAATAACATTGGCCGACTGGCGGACATTTAGGAAAAAGAACCGCAAAAAGTATGACGTGGTGACCCTTAGCCATGTTATAGAACATGTTGCTTCACCTACTGATCTTATAAAGGAAATAGGGGAAATCCTCAATCCTAAAGGCGTCCTCTATATAGAGACTCCAAACTATGACAGCCATTTAGCTCGAACTGAAAGGGAGAACTACACCTTCTTAAGTCCTCCTCAGCACTTATGGATACTGTCTGCTAACTCCTTACATCAAATCCTCCAAATTAGCCTCAAAAAGCGGCTCTTTACCATCCTTCATACCGAGACATTTAGTTACTCCGAGCATTTTGCTGGCATATTAAAGATTGTCCTAAAAGGCCAAAAACCAATTTATCACTTATCGCCAATAAATGCTAAGAAAACTGCGCGGAAGAATAAACCTAAAGCTCATCTAAGCGTCAAATCACTGCTCCTCGATGAAATCCTGTCACCTCTCCTCCACCCGCTTCTCAACTTTAGCAATAAGGGTTCCATTATTGCTATCTATCTGCAAAAAGTCTAGCATTTGTCGTCTAAACGCGATTGCTCCTCTTAGTTCTATTTATTAAAAAGGTGAGTAATGAAAAAAATAGTCACACTACTCATCTTGATGCTGCTTTTTTTGGTCAGGCCATCATATGCAATCGGCCCCTTCGTAAAGGATTCTGCCAACCCGCTTCCGATGACACACTCCGTAGATCCTCCTCTCGGCACCTTTAATTTTCAGCCGTTTGTCATGAAAGAAAATGGCCTATATAAAATGTGGTACACCGCTCTAGTTGAAGGCAGATTCAGGATCGCCTATGCCACTTCGCCTGACGGAGTAAACTGGCATACCGACAGATACCTTGCTTTTAATTCCCCATACGACACTCACGATCCATCCATCCTGAAAGAAAACGGGAAGTACATCATGTATTTTGCATCACCCCGGGACGGCTCCAGCATAAGGATCTATAGGATTGAGTCAACCGACGGCATAACCTACGACGAGTCGACGATGCAAGAAGTATTGTCGCCTGTTGAGAGCTGGGAAATTGCCCATACCTCTGCTCCCTATGTTATGAAGGAGGATGGCATGTACTATATGTTTTACTCGGGCTCCGGATCATTTGGCTGGCGAGTAGGGATGGCTGTCTCCACAGACGGCAAGTCGTGGACGAAGTGTCTGAATAATCCGCTTATTTATGAGGCGGACGGTTCGTATGTATATACAGAAAATAGCACGCATTATCTGTTTGTACATAGCCCTTTCAAAAACGGAATATCTGTTTATAAAGCTTCCTCTCCTTTGTCATGCTCCTCATCCTGGGAATTTATTGAAACTGTTCTCACCATGGGGGAATCATATGACAGCAATCACATAAGCTCCCCATGTGTGTTAAAGACGGATGATGCGCTTTATCTGTATTATTCCGGACTAAGTAGCGACGGCAAATGGCAAACGAGCAGAGCCTTTTCCGGGTCCGCAGTATCTCAGAAAACTCCGGTTGTCATTGTTCCAGGTTTACTTGCGTCCTGGAACCGCGATGCGATACTTCATAATGCGCCGACGTCATATTCAGACTGGAAACTGCTTTCGTTTGTGCATGAGTACGATGGATTACTGGCAACCTTAAGTAACGCCAGATATATACAAAACAGGGACTACTTCCTATTCCCTTACGACTGGAGGAAAAGCATAACTGATTCTGCTGATGATCTAAACTACTTCATAGAATCCGTTGTCAGGCCAGGAGATACCGACAGACCGATACACATCGTAGGTCACTCGTTAGGCGGACTCGTGGGAACTGCATGGGCCTACAGATATGGGAGTAACGGCCTGGGCAAACTTATAACCGTTGGAAGTCCGCATCAAGGCGTAGTGCAGGCATACAAACCTGTTGAGGGAGGTGAAATCGAACGCGATAATACATTTTTATGGCTAGCACAAAAAATCGTGCTCGTTCTCAATAAGACTTCTCTCGAAACCCATAGAGAAACGATCAACAAACGAGTACCTGTCTTACTTGACCTTTTGCCAATATTTTCCTTCATTACTAAAGAGGATGGGACGACGCTGCCTCTTGATGAAATGATGGTTAAGAATACCGTCCTCATGAATTTAAAAGCCGCCCACACAACACTGTCTTCGGTGCTTCACACCATGTCAGGCGCGGGAAAAGACACGCCAAGCGGTTTAACGGTAAAACCCGGTGGTATCATAGAACACTCACTGGGTATCTACCCAGATGGCGTGCCTATAAGTACGTCGCTTGGCGATGGGGATGGCACCGTACTAAAAACCTCCTCAACCGCAGTCAGCAATACTGATTTGGGTCTGGACCATGGAGAGCTCGTTTCAACAAAAACAGGAATAAAAGAAATCATATCGCTCTTGGAGATTCCGGTAGAGGATTCACAGATAGTTGAAGGACAGAAGACCGTACTTTCGCCCTCGTTGATATTCCTGATGCAGTCTCCTGCACGAATGGAAGTATCGATAGATGATTCTATATATGTTGAAGAGGACGGACTGATCCTTATTCCGAATGCGAAGAGCGGCTCATACACCATGAGAGTGATCGGAACTGCGGAAGGTACATATACATTGCATGTCGGCCAGATTGCCGAACATAACGAACTGTGGGAGACAAAAACAAACCGGACGACTGCAGAGCAGATTGATCGCTACACCGTCAACTTTAATAATCAGTCCGCGTTCCCTGCATTTCCTACACCCACGCTCACATCAACACCTACGCCTACCCGCACACCTACACCGACGGTAAAACCTTCTCAAAAACCAACGCCAACAAAAATCAAGAAACCTACTCCCACTCCAACACCGCGGAAGCACGATTCATCGCCGAAGCATCATGCGCCAAGCTTAAAAAAGCTAATAAAGAATATCATCCATATACTGACGCTTATCGTCAAAGGTCTGCCTAATAAAAAGTAGGTGGGATAAGAGGGGTGGCTGTTGAGGGACTTGAACCCCCGACCTTTCGAATGTGAATCGAACGCTCTAGCCAACTGAGCTAAACAGCCTGTATCGCGGATACAATTATACAGCATGAAGGCCGCTTGTTTTTTAGCGCCGGCTTCTCTACAATGATGAGTTATGGGCATAGTGAAGGTCATTATCGAGTTTGTGATGGATATACTTGAGACCATTGTCTTTATCGGTTCGCTCTTCATTGTAGTTTATCTTTTTATCTTACAACCCAATCAGGTCCGAGGCGCATCAATGGAACCCACTTTCGACTCAGGCGACTATATATTAACAAGCAAAATCACCTATAAAATTCGTGATCCGGAACGAGGAGACGTGGTGGTATTTAAATCTCCGCGAAACAAGGATATTGACTACATTAAGCGTGTAGTAGGTCTTCCCGGAGATACTGTAATGGTCACAAGCGGCAATGAGGTATTTGTGAATGGACAAGCCGTCCAGGAAGATTATCTTGCTGCGCCGACAAACGTATGGGAGGGTGGATTTATGAGAGCAGATGAACCAATAACTGTGCCCCCCGGCCAACTATTTGTAATGGGCGATAACCGGCCAAGGTCGTCAGATTCACGCGAGTTTGGAACAATCCCTCTGGAGGATGTTATTGGATACGTATTCTACCGCTATCTCCCGGCAAACAAGATGGGGCTGATACAAAATCCCTGGCCCAACACCCTTCGTTCCTGTGTATCAGGCAAGCTTTTCGAGTATTTTTCGTAATGCCCTGCCTGTCTTATCCAGATCTCCTTTTAAAGTGATCATAATCTTAGACTTTATCCGCGACTGCATAATATCAAGTTCCGCACCTCCGTACTCGTCCGAAATATGTTGGACCAGCCTCTTTTTTTCTTCTGCGGAGAGATACTCCCCTTTCTTTTTAATCCCATATAATTTTTCGCGTATAAGTATCTCTGTCGCAACTGCAGAAAGATTATTCTCCAATATCTTCTCATATGCTGCTACTATGTCTTTATCATTTTTAAGTCGTGAGAGAATAAATAGATGACTGGCGCTTATGAGGTTATTGTAATATCCGTCATAGACCGAATCAGGAATCCGGGCAATACGTCTAAGATGCGAAAGATACGAAGGCTTTAGATTGGTACTTTGAGCTATGTCTCCCACTCTCATACCTGCATCCCGGATAAGACTCTCAAGTAATTTGCTTTTAATAAAAACGTCTGTTTCTGTAACGAACTGTTTAAGGAGCTCATCCTTTTGTACAAGCATATCTAGATTGTATCAGAGAAGGAGTCAATTAAATTTATAGAGTATTATAATACTAGCATGAAAGTCGCGTTATTATTACCTGGATACCTTGATTCACCCGACTATCTTCATATGAAGATATTTGAGAAACGGTTAAAAGACTTAGGATATGTGGTTGAAAGATTAGATCCTTGTGATCTTTGGAAAACAGGAGAGGTTAAAAACTATACGATCACCAATTACATAAAACAGGTTTCTCAAAGGGTTACATTTTACACAGCAAAGAATGCTAGTGAAATTGTACTCATTGGACACAGCTTAGGAGGCTTTGTGGCAATAGTGGCCGGAAGTAAAATCAAAGAAGTAACAAAAATAGTCGCTCTTTGTCCACCGCCTGACAGAATTGGGATTTCTTTACACTGGAAAGAGAAACAGCCACGCCACTCAGAAAGAGAATTACCTGGCAATCCGAGTAAGTCCAGATCCTTTGATATTCCCTATGCCTTTGCAGAAGACGGTCTCCAATATTCTGCAGTTGAAGAAGTCAAACAACTATATAAACCGCTAATGATATTTATTGCTCTTGAAGATAAAAGCATTCCTCCTTCCGAAACCGAAAGAATTGTGGAAAATGCCAATAATCCATACGTTGTGAGACAGCCCAAAATGGGACATGATTTTAGAGCTTCTGCAAAAGAGAGTCAGATAGTACTAGATGCGATCGAAAAATTTTTGAATCAATCGAGCTTTTCCTAAATGCGTCTAGTAAGGGGGGATGCTTAGACAACTACTACGTATTTTTCTCCGTTTAAGGTCTTAAACTGTACAGTACCTTTTTTAAGAGCAATGATAGTGAAGTCTTTTGAAAGAAGAGTACCGTGGCCTGCATTTACTTTTGAACCTCTTTGACGAATGATGACGTTGCCAGGGATAACCGACTGACCTCCGTAAACTTTTACGCCTAGTCTTTTGGAACGTGAATCTCTATTGCCGCGTACTGCTTTTTGTGCTTTGGTATGTGCCATAGTAGGTTATGAAACGGTTACTTTCAGCCGTGTGAGTGCGGCTCTGAAACCTTTTACAATTCTATAACGGACTTTTGCTCTGAATCGAGCGATTCTTACCTTGTCTCCCTTAACATGAGACATAACGTGTGCTTTAACCTTCTGTCCGGTCATAGGTGTTCCAAGCTCAAGTTTTGCACCATCATCGGTAAAAACGGCGAGAGTTTCGAGCTCGATATCCTTTTTTTCAGGCATAGAAACGCGTTCAACAACTATTTCGTCATTATTCTTGACTAGATACTGTTTTCCGCCTGCCTTAACAACTGCATAAGTAGCCATCCTAATAGTATACCTGAAAAATTATGGAAGTAAAGCCAAACCTATCATAATCGCAACTATCGCAGAGCCTCCGTAGGATATGAATGGTAAGGCAATACCCGCGATCGGAAACATGCCAACATTCATACCGATATTCACTATTGTCTGGAAAAGAAAGTAAGAAAAGAAGCCAATGATATAGAGAAAGGAGTTCACCGAGTCCTCGTCTTTCCGGTAAAAATAGTAAAAAAGCTTCCTGAGTTGGGATAGAAAAATCAAAAGCAGGCATACAATTACCACTGCCCCACCGATAAAGCCAAACTGCTCAACGAGAGAGGAAAATGCGAAATCTGTATGATTTTCCGGCAAAAACGAGAATCTCGCCTGTGTACCCAGACCTAATCCTTTTCCCAGAAACATGCCGGACCCCACCGTTATCATTGCCTGGATCATATTGTAGGCATTACCCTGGCTGTCCTGGGCCGGATTCATAAAGCTCAAGATGCGATCCTTCTGGTAATCGTGAAGGAATAGCCAGCCAAGTGGTATAAGTAAAAGAAAGAAACCTATCATATAAAGAAAATATCTTTTGGGAAGTGGCGAAAAGAGTACCATTACGAGATACATGGCAACATATACCATCGCGTTGCCCAAATCTGGCTGTTTAAAGATGACAAACGCTGGTAAAAGAAAGTAGAGAAGGCTTAGGAAAAAAATGACGCTCTGCTTTACGGCAGTATGTTTTTTTGATAAAAAATCCGCAAAAAAAAGTATAAAAAACGGCTTAAATATTTCTGAGGCTTGCAGTCTAAAAAAATAAAAATCAATCCACCGCTGGGAGCCTTTCGCTTCGAGGCCGATAATATATGTTATGAGTAAGAGTGTTATGAAAACCCAATAAAACAGATAGGAATTTATTTTAAAAAATGGTCTACCTATTGCCTTTACGATAAAGAAAACCGCGAATCCGAAAGCAACATATATGAGTTCCGTCAGAAAAAGCTCTTTTTTTATGCCAAGAATATTAAAAAGACCGAACGCATACAAAAAAATGGTGGGCAGGAGAAGAGAGATCATAGGTTTACCGCAATATCTTTGCCGGTACTTATACTTTTAGCCTGTACCCTTTTTTTGATGAAGTCAAAATCTTTTTCAAACGCCGAAGGAACTACCAGATCTACTTCCTGATCAGATCGTGCACCCTGCTCTTTTCTCATTTTTTGAATAGTTCTTATAAGGTCTCGCAATTCTCCCTCATGCTTCAACTCTTCTGTTAGTTCGGTCTCCAAAGAAATAGCATACCCGTCATCACTCTTCTTTGAAACTACAGACTTCTTTCCTAGGTCATCTGATGCATCGACCCATCTTTTTACATTGAGCTCCTGCAGGACCTGTTGTAACACATCTCCATTTTCGATTTTCTTCGACTCTACCGCATGATCAGCAAAAAGAAGGGGCTGCCTTATTTTCAGTTTCAATTCCTTTCTCAAGGAATGACCGAGTTCTGTAAGTTTTCGTGCATGATCCATCTCTGTTTCCAGCTTCATATCGATAAGACCTTCCTGCACCTCAGGCCACTGAGCCAAATGTACAGATTCATTCTGTGAAAGGTTCGTATACATTTCTTCGGTTACAAAAGGCATAATCGGCGAAAGAATAATACTTAGATTAAGAAGTACGTGGTGAGTTGTCTTATAAAAGTTGAGCTTGTCTCCCCTATCATCGGAGTTAACCCAAAGTCTCTCACGGCTTCGGCGTATATACCATGTAGAGAACTCATCCATAAATAGTTCTGTTGCCGCCGCTGCATCACGTGCACTATAGTTTTCCAGCGATTTTTTCGTAGCTCTCATGAGATTATGGAATCGTGAAAGAATCCAGCGGTCAAGTACGTGTTTTGATTCTCCTAGTTTTGTTTTTTCCAATTCCTCCTCGGTAACATTCTCAAGAGTTGCGTACTCAACAAAGAATTTATACACATTCCAAAGAAGGAGATAAAACTGGCGTCTCACCTCATCGGCTTTTTTATAGCCAAAAAGCATATTGTCTGCCGGATTTTGCCTGGCAAACATCCACCGCATCACGTCTACTCCAATTTTGTCCGCACCCTCATTAAACTCAATCGAGTTGCCCCAGCTTTTGTGCATTGCCCGCCCATCTTCCCCCAGGAGCGTACCGAAGCCAAGAACTCTCTTAAACGGATGTGTATTTTCAAGAACAGTGGATTCTGCAATCATTGCATAAAACCAGTTTTTAAACTGCCCGGGAAAGGACTCTGTTATAAAGTCACGTGGAAACCATTTTTGCCACTCCTCCTTATCGATAAGATAAAGAGGTTCACCTTGATTGTTCTGTGTTATGGTGGAGTATGGAACGATTCCTGCGTCAAGCCAGGGATTACCAACATCATCTATTCGTGAAACTTCTGCACCACACTTTTCGCATCTGATTTTCACTTCATCGATAAAAGGTTTATGAGGAGTCTTCCCTTCAAATTGATCCCATCCCGCGATAGCTCTTTTTTTCAGCTCTTCTTTTGATCCGACAACTTCAAAGACGCCACATTTTTTGCATTCGTAGATAGGAAGAGCCAGACCCCAGTAACGGTTTTTTTTACTGATGAGCCAGTCATGCATATTCTTGAGCCAGTCAAGTTCCCGATCCAGACCAAACTCAGGCATCCATGTTATTTTTTTTGCTACTTCCATCATACGGCCGCGAAGCGCACCCTTACCGTCCTTTTTGGAGGGAACATCCATCGCGATATACCACTCATCGGCAACTTTCCAAACAAGCTCTGACTTACATCTCCAGCATGCAGGATAACGGTGCTTGTATCGGTGAATCAGGAACACCCATCCGTCCTCTTTTTTATCTTTTTCTTCAAGATAGTCGAGAATAATTCGCGGATGTTTTTTAGCATTTTTACCGGTAAACTGGCCTAATCCCTCGATATAGTCCGCGTTATCGGCAATGACTGGAATCATGGGGAGACCGAGCTTTTTACCAAGCTTAAAGTCCTCGACACCGGCTGAAACCGCAGTATGGACCATACCCGTTCCCTCCGTTAACGAGATAGGAAGTATTTGTGGATCAGTCGCAACAACACTATGAAACGCTTCCGGATGTTCCTCGGCCGTTTTCGCGACTGCGGGCAGGTCGTCAAAAGCAGTGCGATATCGGAGACCGACCAATTCTTTCCCCTTTACCGTCTTATGAATTTTGACATAGCCCTCTGTAAATACTTTGTCTATTCTCTCTTTTGCAAGCCAGAATTTATTGCCCGACTTTCCCTCGACCAATGAATAGTCCATATTACTATCAACTGCAACCGCGATATTCGCTGGCAAGGTCCATGGAGTTGTGGTCCACACCAAAAGAAACTCTTTATCACGCCCGATGATGGGCAGCTCAAAATAAATAGATTCATGAACCACTTCCTTATAATCCTCGGTAAGCATCTCATGCTGGGAAATTGCCGTCTCACATCGGGGACACCAGGGTACGGACTCATGACCTTTGTATATCCACCCATGTTCGAATGCGACTTTCAAAAAGTGCCAGATCATATAGTTGTTGGCATCACTCATCGTGTAGTACGAATGGTCCCAGTCCATAAAATATCCTAGTCGCTTGGACTGTTCTGTCTGAATACCCGAAAACTTGTACACACGCGCCTTACAGAGGTCCACAAATTTGGCAATGGACTGTTTTCTATCGCCCGGTACGAGGTTCTCTATATCACGTTTGCTTTTAAGTCCCAGCTCCTTTTCCACTTCCACTTCAACCCACAAACCCTGACAGTCAAAACCATTTTGAAACTGCTGACGGTATCCTTTCAGATTAAAGAATTTCTGCCATAAATCCTTGTAGCTCCTGCCCCAGGCATGATGTACACCCATCGGGTTGTTCGCTGTTATAGGACCATCCTGAAATGAAAAGATTTTCTTGGAGGAATCGTTTTTACGGAGATATTTCTGAACTAATCCTTTCTCTTGCCATTTTGCAAGCCACTTCTTTTCCATCTCGGGAAAAGTAACATTTGGATCAACCTTGCTAAACATGAGCTAAATTATAGTATATTACCCACTAATTTGGGTACAATAGAAGTATGAATACGCTCGGAGCACTGATGGAGAAATATGGCCAAAAAAAGATCCTTGTGGTGGGACTCGGACTTCTCGGAGGCGGGGTTGGGGTTGCTCGCTTCTTTGCCGGTCTCGGAGCTCAGGTAAGAGTAACCGACAGAAAAACAGCGGCTGAACTGGCACCTTCAATCGATAGTCTTTCTGCTTATCCAATTAAGTACACACTTGGCAAGCACGAGCTTGAAGATTTCCTATGGGCAGACATTATCTTTAAAGGTCCGTTTGTACCATGGAACATGCCTGAACTTACTGAAGCGGAAAAGAAAGGGACGCCTGTCGAAATGGAGCTTTCTTTCTTTGCCGCCAACTGTCCAGCACCCATTATAGGAGTTACGGGCACACGGGGTAAATCGACAACAACCTCAATGATCTATCATATCCTCAAAGAATCCGGCAGGAAAGTGCGGCTTGCAGGAAGTATACCCCATCTTTCTAGCATAAATATGCTGCCGGAGATTTCAAAAGATGAACATGTCGTAATGGAACTCCCTTCTTGGCCACTATCGGGATTCCATCGAAAAAAGATAAGCCCCCACATAGCGGTCTTCACCAATTTTTATCCGGACCATCTAAACTATTACACCTCGATGGAAGATTATTTCTATGACAAGTCAGCGATTTTCGCTTACCAAAAACCGGGTGACTACCTTATCATCAATAAGTCCTTGAAAGACAAAATAAAAACCACCGCACCGCAAAGCACTATCCAGTTCTTCGGAAAAGACGAGTTACCAGACTTCACTCTTCCAGTGCCCGGAGAGCATAATAAGGAAAATGCGGCGGCGGCAGTTTTGGCTGCGCAGGACGCAGGAGTTACAAAGGATCAGGCTGTCCTAGCTTTATCTACATTTAAAGGGCTCCCCTATCGCATAGAAGTTGTAAAAGACATTGACGGCATAACCATCGTCAATGACACCACCTCAACCACACCGATCGCAACCATCACTGCTCTTAAAAGCTTTGAAGGACGCCCCGTCATACTCCTCCTTGGAGGAAAGGATAAAAATTTACCGTACAAAGAACTTCTTGACGCGCTGAAGCCGGTTGATTCTCTTGTTCTCCTTAAGGGCTCATTCACAGACAAGATGCTTCCGGAGCTGCGGATGGAGTTTGCATCCAAACTTTCGGAAGTATTTGATGATCTAAAGCAGGCATATATACACGCGCTAAAACGGGCGGAGTCCATAAAAGACAGGAAACCGGTTATTCTTTTTTCTCCCGCTGCCACTTCCTTTGCGATGTTTAATAATGAGTTCCACCGGGGTGAAGAGTTCAACAAGATTGTAAAGGAAACCAACTAAATGTATGCACAAGCACAAAAGAAAAATATCGCTTTTTTCTGTTCATCTTCTCGCTCTTCCCCTGATACTCTGTGCGGTCGGTCTTTTTTTTGTTTTTGAGTCGTCATCCATACGAAGTTTCAATGAATTTGGACATAGCTTTTACTATCTTAAATTGCAGGTGCTCTGGGTATTTTTGGGTGTCGTACTGATGGTAGCCGTTTCTTATTTCAATTATCATAAACTGTACTACCTATCTTTTTTGGGAATGATTACGACGATAGTGCTGCTACTTCTTGTTCTCATTCCAGGTGTAGGACACAGTGCGGGAGGAGCAAGACGGTGGATAGATTTAGGTTTTTTCAATCTGCAGCCCACAGAGCTGGCAAAGTTATGCGTAATCATCTACCTCGCCTCGTGGTTCAATCACCGGGAAAGGAAGCGGTTTTTTTCCTTCATCATACTTCTAGGTATCCTCATGGCGCTTATTTTTTTACAGCCAGACATGGGAACTGCAATGATCGTATTTTTACTCGGCATTACCATCTATTTTCTAGCTGGAATAGAACTCCACTATCTTTTGTTTCTTATTCCCGTCGCAGCGGGCGGCTTTCTTCTTCTTGTTAAATTTTCAGCGTATCGATTTAAAAGGATTCTTGCTTTTTTCAATCCCGAGCTGGATCCGCTTGGCATAACGTATCACATAAATCAAATATTAATTTCCCTAGGAAACGGCGGGCTTTTCGGCATGGGACTTGGCATATCACGTCAAAAGTACATGTTTTTGCCGGAGGCCCATACCGACTCAATCTTTGCCATTGTCGGAGAAGAAGTTGGATTTATCGGATCCTTTATCATAATCCTGCTCTACATATATCTGATGTATCTCATTTT
>CAYPZT010000015.1:1178-21471 GCA_964415435.1 uncultured Gammaproteobacteria bacterium | reverse complement strand
AAAGACATGAAACAGCTACTTCATCGGCTTCGCAAATTGGCATGGATAGAGATTGGTATTTTTGCTGCAATATTTGCTATTTTCTACATAAATTCATCATACGTAGCTTATCCGGATGAGTTTGTGAACCTACTTGGCGGACAGGTTATTGGCAGTGGAGGATTACCGTACAGGGATTTTTTTGACCATCACCTGCCTTTGGCCTGGTATTTGGCAGTACCACTCTTGAAGATATCATTCGGATCTTTTGCACTTTTCCGAGTGTGGTACGCCGTGTTTCAGTTTGTAGTCCTGGCTATCGTCGCACTTCGAATACGCAAGTGGTATCCGGACTGGTACGTGCCGTATATGATATTTTTCATCCTGTTTCCTTTGGCTGCGGTATATTTTTGGTTCCATCTGTATCTTGCCGATAGCTTGGCCGTTCTATTCTTTTCGGTCACCTTTTGGCTTCTTATTGTGCAGACACTTTCAAATAAAGTAAGGTACGTATGGGTTGCAGTGTCATCTTTTGCTACATTTTGTTTGGTGTTTTCATCTATGACATTTGTATATATTGCTGGGGCACTTTACCTGTGGCAACTGTACCTCGTGAGGCGCGACTGGAAAAAGGGTTTGCAGCTTATAGGTATTATGGCCGTGCCGTACTTATTATACGGCGCACTCTTGGGGATAACCGGTACATTCAAAGACTTCTATTTTTCAAATGTTACGTACAACACAGAACACTATATAAGCATTCCCAATTATGTAAAGGGAAGATTTTTTAATCCGATCAAATTTGCCATGACCCTTATGTATAACTTCTATGGAGAGTATCTTCCCTTACTTACCAAAATCAAAAACTTTGACTTGTATCTGCCTATAAACGTATTGGCTGGTCTTGGGACATTGGTCCTTCTGGTTCTTCTCTTTATTTATAATCCCGTTGTCGGTTTTATTTTCTTTTTGATACTATCATTTTCCGCTCCCCGGAGCATGATACAGTCATATAAGGAAACCGATTACCAGCAAAGTCTTTTTCTGATGCTTGGCGCGGCATCGAGCATCGTCGCGCTTGCCATGATGTGGAAGGAAAAGATTGTCAGCACTCTGTTTTCTGACCTGCGAAGAGTCGTACAGCTCATGCTATGTGTACTTCTCATTTTCACATTCCTTTTTTTGGCTAAGAACACTTACGATAAATATTTTGAGCGTTATACTCAGAAGCTCCCGCATCTTGAGGATGCTGCCTATACAGCAGACTTTGTGGATGGCATAGTTCGGGGAGGTGAGTATTTTTGGATCGGGCCCTATGAGCCCCAGGAGGTTTTCTTTGTCCGTAACGGAAAGCTTCCCGGTAAGTATCCAACACTCTTGCCGCAGTTCAGGGAGGATGATCATCTGAAAACTACTTTTATAGAACAATTTGAAAAGAATCCGCCGACAGTCATTATTTATAAACATGAAGCATCGATCTTTGGTACTCCTGCTCTTGAGTTTGGTAAATTTTTCACAGATTGGATGAGCGACAAATACACTTCAATTGAAAATATCCCGGACGCTATTACAAAAGGTGAAACATCGGAATTTAATCTACGAACAGATCTCTATATCCGTAATGATCAGCAGGAAGAGGTTCTCAACAGACTTCGCGAAAGAGGCTATATTGAATAATTAAGTTCCGGCCTCGCCCCTTTTCCATTTAACGGACTCAAGTAGCGGAGCGAAAATGTCGTCCTGCATCGGCAAATATAGTTCTTTTAGTTCTGCATCTGTCGGATTTCTATCACGAAATTTTACAAACGGCACATCTTCTATAACTGCAATCGGTGTCTGTTCATTTCCTTCCCCCATTACGGTAACTGCGGCTGCGGCAAGCGAGTCAAGTATATTCGCTTTTGTAACCTTGAGTTTCCTCCCAAAAATATCCGGTTTATCAATATAACTGTTCAGAGCGTCAAAACCGCTATGGGCAAGCCCAACCCCGGTTGTACCCCAGCGAAGAAGAGACGACTTGCTGTCGGTTATGATGACTCCGATATTTTTATTGAATTTGCTTTTGAGATAGGCTCGTATGTCATTTGCAGATTTTTGCGCATCTTTCGGCCACAGAACATAGTAACCGTTGCTGTTGGACTCATCGATACCGGCAGTTGGAATGACGAGATTATTTTTTATCGTAAGCATAACGCCTTGCTTATTTCTCTCACGGGGAAGGAAGTATTCTGCCTCTTTTTTAATGAGCGCATCTTTATCGGTACCATCGATCTTTACGATTCTTCCTTCACAGATTGAAATAATTTTTGAAGTAATAGCGACAATAGAATTAACCTTTACAGTTTTGACATATTTGTTAAATACGGCATAGATAGAATTTTCTGTAGAAATTACTTTGTTTGTTTTAATAGTAGTAATTTTCATATAGATTTCTGTTGCCAACGACTAGAAAGTGGAGTGCTTATAGTCAGAGATTTATAGGCCAATGGACTATCAAATTTACTTATAATGATATGGTGTCCTGCTCTACCGGGTGAATGAATTATATATCTATTTCTATTAAGTGTTCCTAAGTAAAAACCCACATGACTTGGATAATTGCCGTTTGTAAAAAAAACCAAATCTGATAATTTAGCTTGCTTTTCTTCCACCATTATACCCAGATGATCATACATTTCGTTTGCATGTCGAATATGCTCCGGAATTATGAGATCAGGTACAAAGACCCTACTTAATCTTAAGGTATGTAGTACAAAGCCAGAGCAATCAAATCCATCTTCGGGACAAGATCCTTTCGCTGGACCTAAATAGGGACTCGATGGAAAGCCAATAAATTGCTGTGCAATGTTACTTATAATTTCGCGAGGTCCAGACAGATTAAGGAGTTCGTCTTGTTGACCAGCAGGGAGTACTTTCTCTGGAAAAGAAAAATGAGGGAGAATATATTGTTTGTGAATTTTTTCTGTTTCGAAGAGATACAGGGTTAAATATAACGGACTGATTCTATCGTATTTGATTTATAATAACAATATGAACATGTTTAAGCCCACCACGGCAAAGAATCCAGATGAATATCTGAATATGATTGAAGAACCGCGAAAAGCGCAAATGGAGAAACTCCATGAGTTTATCAAGAAAGCAATTCCTCAGGAAAGGCCTCATATAGTATCGGGCATGATCGGCTATGGCACTTATCACTATAAAAGCAAAAGCGGCCGGGAAGGGGAGTGGGCTCCGGTACTTCTCGCAAGCCAGAAAAATTACATCTCAGTGTATGTATGTGCTGTTAAGGATGGTAAATATTTAAGTGAATCATATAAGAAGCTTCTTCCTAAAGCAGATATAGGTAAAAGTTGCATACGTTTCAAAAAAACTGAAGATATTGATTTGCCAACCCTGAAAGAACTCATTGTCGAAGGAGCGAAACTTCTTAGAAACGGTTGAAAAACTTAAGCCAGTTTTTTGTAGGAATCCTCATTGATTTTTTTTACGATGAGTTTTAAATCATCGTGATATTTAGGTATCTCCATTGCGAGCGCTTTCATGAAAAGCAGCTTCTCGAGTGAAATCATGAGCACCTCGCCGATATCTTTTGCGCCCGTGCTGTAAAAGGCATAATCAAAAAGACGGATCGTCTTCCAGATTTCAAATCCATGCACTGCGATACCCCTGTCTCCGAATATATCTTTCGTACTATCGGGAAACAATCCAATAAGATTCTCGAGATCTTCTCCTGTGACAATGAGATCAATGTCTTTACCTGCCTTCCGTAGTCCATAATATTCCATAGCTTTTCCTCCTACGAGAACAGGTTTTTGTTGAAAACTATATTCAATAGGAGAAAGATTGATATTCATTATCTATATTTTAACAGGACTTACTCACTAGTGAATTTTGATTCTAGTGCTGGGAGTACTGTCCCTCTTTGAAGGAAGTATTTATCAAAATACATTGCGAGTAAAGGTACTTGTCCCTCCTGCATATCTTGTTCATTGTCAGGCCCAGTCATTTTGTTTGTTTTGTCGTCTTTAACTTTGGGTAGCCCCATGGTGTGTCTGAAAAAAGATCTTACTTGTGGAGTCAAATAAGCAAGTCCCATATATCCTACAAAGCTATTATCGCTCCCTTTACCAGTTGGAGAATGGAATATTTTATCTTTAAATAAAGTGCTTACTTCTTCCATATCATAAATATATTTTCTTTCATGACCATCATTACTCCAGCAGAGAATAGGTGAAACTGTTCTGCCAAGGTTGACTCCTGCATCATGAAACCACCAGCTTTTATTATTATCCAGTGAGTATTGCATGCTTGGGTACTCGTCACTTGAGATAATCGTGCCGTCAGTTTTGGAAAAGGTTCTATATAATACAGACGTTCCCCAATCTGCGGAAACTGTAGTTTCATCTAATGGTTCATCAAAAAATTTTTGTTTTGAATAGCCGAGAGGAATCCCTTGGACAGCGATATGTAGCAATTTTAAAGCACGATCGGTAGGTTCTTTACCTAATGATAAAATAAAATTGTGTGCAAGTGTCTTCATTGTCTGCTCAATTCTTATTGTGGCTTCATTTTCTTGTCGTGAACGAATGAGAAGAGAATTAATCTTATTCATCTGAGCTGTAGTGGTCCACCTTTCAAGTTTTTGACTCCGGTCTCTTGCTATTACGAAACTACCATTACCAAACATAAGCGGGTTATCAGGCTTAGGCGGAATAAACGAAGATATCTCAAGCCATTCAAGAAGAGTGCTCATTTCCCTATAACCATTCGTATGTACATATTTTGAAAAAGTATCCAATAGAAAACCCAGTGACGGATTAGCGAGCATATGGTTTATTATGTACCCTTTTCTGTATTTATATCCTTGAGCATTTCCTTCAACAGGCTTATCGGGATTTGCTTTATATTCAAAAAATTCTGGACCAGAAATATGATCTGCAGCATAATTCCAATAAGTATCGACGGTATCCTCGGTCATAAATTCTGTTAAAAAAGGCAGATTTTTATTCAGTTCGTCCCATTTAGCTGGATGCAGTTCTTTATGATTTTCGACAAAGAATGGGTTAGCCCAGTCAGCCACAGCTCCTCTTTTTACTTGTGAGGCGGGGTGAGGTTTCACTGCGGTTAACAAATTATAAAAACCGTCCGCGGTAAAGGTAGTACTAAATCTTGCGAGATAATAAGTATCAGGGCCGTGAGTGACGGTAGCGATCGGTGTGATGGGGGTGTCTAAGAGCCGAACGTCTTCTGGTTCTTGAAAATGTAGTCCGATACCCCTTGGGGTAATAGTATTATTGTTTCGGAGTGCTATTTCCGCTTGATCCTGCTCTAAACTCATAAGCAGGAATTATATCACCTTTACTATAGGACTTCAAATACTGCTAGGATTTATTTACGGTACTGGTGTTAGAGTGATGGTAGATGTCGGTTCCGTCATGGTAGTTGGCGCAGGCGTCGCGGTAGGCACCTCGGTCGGCACGGTAGTCGGTTCCCGCATCATTTCCCTCACAGGAGTCGGCGATGCGGGTCCGCCGCCCACGCCAAACTGCATACTCGGGTTCTGCTGATAGGCACTCTGAAATGCGTCATTAGCGAACCAGCCAATGAGGAAAAATAACGTAATGCCAAGCAAGGTTGTAACTGCTTTCACCGCTGCATTATCGCCATGATAGTGTTCTTCATAGACCATACATGTTTTTGTGAAATAAATAACTAGCCTTATAGTAACGAAGGAAAATAAAAGTGGTGTTTGAGGTAAGTAAGAAGAATGTTAGATCATTTAGAAAGAAAATTCTTCAGTAAGTGCAGTTTTGTGCGAAGGGGAGCATACTTAAGACCAAATTTAAGTTGATTTTTCTTCATATATTTCTCATGAAATGCAGATCCTGACCCACCGGTAGACTGAGAATTTTTATGCCAGATAACGATCTGCGGGTCATACCATAATTCTATCCCCTTCTTAAGAGCGCGCACGCAAAAATCACTGTCTTCAAAATACATAAAGTAGGATTCATCCCATATGCCAACGGTTTCATACACTTTTTTATCGTATGCCATAAAACATCCGTTGATAAATCCGGTTTTCCCTTCTGTATTAAACTGTCCGGAGTCAACGAGATCAACACCGCGATGAGGAGTAAGTGCGTGTTCCCAACTTATTCTTCCACCCGCATACCAAAGAACCCGACCCAGCTCATATTCGCTATAGCGGTCTTTATGAAATTCAAATCCTTTCGCGTAATAAATCTTCCCTCCAATAATAGTATTTGGATGGTTTTCCAGTGCCTGTTTTGTATGGCGAACACACTTTCTATCGAAAATAATATCGGAGTTTGTGATTAAAAACTTGTCATACCCCTCTTCAATTGCTTTCGCAATGCCTACATTTACGGCGGCAGCATATCCTTTATTTTCAGTGCTTATTACTTTTGCGTACTGCGGCAACTCTATTTTTTTGGAATCCCCGGAGTTATCTACTATATATAAAGCAAAATCTTGGTCGGTCTGTTTGCCGAGTGATTCAAAGTAGTCCTCAAGAATGTCATAGTTTTTATGAACAACGGTGATCAGGGCAAGTTTTTTCATACTGCAGATTTGTTGGTTTTTAATAGTTCCATAACGTCTCGTGCAAGCCATATCCTAAATCCGAAATAAAGGATGCCCATATAGATAGCGCCACCGGTAAGAAGCACTGCCGCCAAGACAAGAATATTAGTAGTGTGCAACATGAAATCCAGTCCATAAAGCACAACTCCCATGCCGAGCGCGGCGGTTATAAAAGGAAATATATTGGGTGCGAGTCGCAGCGGAAACATTTTTTTCGCCTCACGGATTACAAAGATGAAGGTAAGTGATACGATGAGGTGTGTGATGGGGAATCCATAAAATCCAAATCTCTCACTCAAAGGAGGCGTCAATATCCACATAATACCAGTCCAGAATCCCATAAAAAGGAGTGATAGTTTGGTCTTTCCCAGCGCATTGAAGACATTGATAAAGGGTGCGGAGTATGTGACTAAAAACGACGACAGAACGAAGACGAAAAAAAGAGGCAGTGCCTGATGCCACTTACTGTAACGTGGTATGATATCAACCAGTTTTGGCATTGCAAAGGCTGCAGCAAGCATAAGGGGTGCGAGAAGAGCTGTCTGAAAATAGATAATTTTCTCTATAATAGTGCCTACTTTCCTTGAATCCTCTTGGAGTCGTGAGATTACAGGAAAAAGAACTTTCGTGACATTGTCCATCACTATTCGAAGAGGTGCCTCGGCCCATTTTTTTGCCCAGCCGATGTATCCCACGCCAGTGAATCCGAGAATCTTACCTAAAAACAAGATAATGAGATCATCTTTGAAAAGTGCCAGAAACGAGCTTGCCTGGAAAGGAAGACCAAAGGAGATCAGGTTTTTGAAGCTTGTTCGCGAAAAACCGATCTGTGGAAGCCAAAATGAGATTGAGTATATAAGGATAAGTCCTATGATCGACCGTAGAATCACGGCATACGTAAAACTTGAAAGTCCAAATCCCAGAAAGGCAAGTAAAGAAACTGTTACATAAAAAACAGTGTTTTCGATGATCTGTACCACAACTATCTTATGAAACTGGATTTTACGTTCAAGAAGTACGGATGGGATTGTCTTGGCGGAGGAGATGAAAAATGATGCCAAGAGGGCCCAGTACAGATAAAGACCCTCCTGGGGGAGGTTGTAAAACCGTTGAACAAAGGAGGATGTTAAAAATCCGATCGTGATAAGGCAGATTATAAGGACCTGTTGTACGGTAAACGTGGTTTTGATGTCATCAGTGTTTATTTCTTTTTTCTGAATGAGTGAAGCGGCAAGACCTATGTCAGAAAAGTAGTTCAGCAGGGAGATAAGTGAAAGTACGGTAATATAAATGCCGAAGATTTCGGGGCTCAAAAGAATGGTAAGTGCGAGATTTGCGGCAAGGCCAAGGAATGCAGAGTACCCGCTTTGAAACAGCAGACTTACAAGACTTATGAGACTTCTTGATTTTATATTCAGTTTTTCATCCTCCATAGAAAAATGCGTATGTTCACCTTATAATTCCCTTATGCGTGCACTTCTCAAAAAAATCCCTATTGATTGGCTACTCATCGTAATTATAACAACTCCTGCCATTGTTAGCCTTTTGAATGGTGCCTATTTTTCCATGCACGACGACCAGCATATTGTGCGTCTTTTTTTGCTGGATACAGGCATAAAACAGGGCTATTTATTCCCTCGGTGGGTGGATGGGCTGGGCTTTGGGTTCGGTTATCCGCTTTTCAATTTTTATCCTCCCCTCATCTACTATGTCGGAGAGTTTTTTCATCTAATAGGCTTTAGCCTGATCTGGTCGGTCAAACTTATTGTAATCGCGGGGTTTTACCTTGCATCATTCGGCATGTTTTTTTTCGCAAAAAAACTCATAGGAAGACTGCCTGCCCTGGTTGCTGCTGCGCTCTATACCTATTTTCTCTATCACGGGGTAGCCGTATATGTGAGAGGTGCACTTGCCGAATTTTTTACGATGTCCATACTTCCATTCTTATTTCTTGCGCTATGGAATATATATAAAAAACCATCAGTATTATCTGCCATAATGTACGGCTTTTTATTTGCATTATTGATACTTACCCATCCGCTCATCGCCTTTCCATCCATCATTTTCATAGGCGCGTTTTTTTTCTTTGGAGCTTTTTTTTCCAAAAACAGAAAAGACTATCTGATAACTTTTATAGCTGGATCCGCCATAGGACTTGGTCTGTCGTCATTTTTCTGGCTCCCTTCACTTGCTGAGAAACAGTTTACGCTGACGGATGCCATATTAACCCGTGAACTTGCCGACTATGCAATACATTTTGTTTGTCCGCAGCAGCTGTGGTTTTCGCCATGGGGATACGGGGGCTCTGCTGAAGGCTGTACGGATGGCATTTCGTTTCAGCTTGGGAAAGTCCAAATAGCCATGGTTCTGACTGCGCTGGTTTTGTTCACAGCTTTTCTTTTCAAAAGGAAAAAAGATTCCCCTTCCGTCACTGAATTTATTTTTTTCGTAACCCTGCTGGGAATATCGATAGTAATGATGATTCCTATTTCAAAGCCTGTATGGGACTCCATCCAGTTTCTCTCGTATCTTCAGTTCCCCTGGCGCTTTCTTACATTTACGGCGGTGTTCATAAGTATCGTTGGTGCTTATGCTGTATTTTTCTTGGGAGAAATTGTATCTATTAGGAAAAAGATGAATTATAAACTTCTTATGATTTTATTCTCCTTTTTAATAATCGTAACTGTCATACAGAGGTACGCGGGACTTTTTAAGCCTCAGTCATATCTTCAGGTAACAGACAAGGAGCAAACCACTCAAGAAGAGGTGCAGTGGCGTATAAGCAGAAGTTCTTTCGAATTCATTCCAAAGGGCGTTGAAACACAGAAATCGGAACTCAATACAACGATACCGGTCATAGAATACGACGAGGCATTTCATGATCCGATGGAGGTGATCGGAGGTGAGGCTGTTGTAAGGCAGAGAAAAAACAAATTCGGCAAAAAGATATTTACCGTTGTATCAGAAGGTGCAAGTATAGTCCGCTTGAATGTATTTTCCTTTCCAGGATGGAAGGCATATGTAGACGGAAAGGCGGCCACCTTCAATGAAGATAATGCGTACAAACTCATCACTTTGTCCCTGCCGAAGGGTAGTCACGAAGTTGTATTTATTTTTGAGGATACTCCTGTTCGGAAAGTGGGAAATATGCTTTCACTCCTGACTCTTGCTGTCACCATTTTCCTGACCCTTAAGTTCATAAAGATAAAACGCTGATTCTCCTCCAGGTTTCTCGTATTTTTCTATAAGCTTGATCGGCCATTCGCGGGGAAACTCCGTACGATGTGAAAATACTACATAGACATAGTTTTCGCCGACGAGTTCCTGGTTTTCCTTTAGACTTTCCTCGTTAAGTGGCCAGTATCCTTTGATGCTCATGCGATCGCTGGGCTTGAGAAACACGTCAAGCATGTCCGCAATAAGCCCGAAATTTCCTTCGGCAACGATGACCACTGGTTTTTCAGCTGATTTTTCCCGCATCATCTGCATCATTTCTGGGATGTGCCATCCGGCGGTTACTCCGACTACATACTGTCCTCGGTCAATAGGAGGAAATGGTATACGGACAGGATCAAAAAGAATGGTGTAGTTAAAAACTGCAAATGAAATGAGGAGTATACCTAAGGCAAAAGGAAAGATCGTCTTTTTGATCTCAATAAGAAAATAAGTTGTCAGTACTGTAAGCATGCTGGCAAAAAAGATGAGATAACGGGGAAACACTACTTTGGAAATGAGCGACAGCACAAGGAAAGGAATAACGATCCAAAGAGTAATATATGCGGCTAGCTTTTTGTCTTTTCTCCAAAGCATTATTAGGCCAATAAGAGCAAACAGTGCCGAAATATATGCCATTTCACTTGCTACATAGTAAGGAAGCGTATAAAGATTATGAAGGATAAGACCGAAAGGATCGGCTTTAACTTCTGCGAATGTTCTTATAAAGGTTGTATTTTTGAGAGCGATGTAATGGAAGAATGGCGATAGGCGCTGAACGTTATAAAGAACGAGAGCTATAGCTGCCGATAGTCCAAACAAAATCAAGTAATTCACTGATTTTTTTATAAATGAAGAGAATTTACTCTGGAATATAAGGATTGGCGCAAACAGGGAGAGACCCAAAAAAAGCTGAACAGAAGACTTCATGAGAAGTCCAAGGCCAGCGGCAATGCCAAAAAGAAGAGAAACATCAAGCCTCTGTGATTTTACAAGAAATACTGAAAAGAAAAATATCCAGATAAAAGCGGCGTTTACTCCCGAATCAGCGAGAGCAAGCCTATCGTAAAAAAGAAAGTAAGGAGTGAGTACAAATATAAATGTGCCCAAAATAGCAGCACGTTTATTAAAAAGATAATAGAGAAGTACAAACATCCCGGCAACTGCGGCAAGACCGGTACTTACAGAAAAGAGACGTCCGGCAAGAAGCGAATTTTCGGGAAAAAGCTTCAGAAAAGGTATAGTGCCCCAGGTCTGCAGGGGCTGCTTCCCGTCGGTCAGCGATATAAAACGCCAAGTGGCGTCGTGCCAAGCAATACGTGCCCAGTGGATATAGATTCCCTCGTCGGTAAAAATTGGGAAATTAACCAAGTTGATCAGTCTCGTGCCGATGTACAGCAGAAGTACACCGATAAGCAAGAAAACATCTTTGATGGTGAATCTTTTTATCACGGACTTAACTGTATTCAGGAAATCGAACATACGGATAAATTATACAATGTTATAATTTCAAGATGGATTATTCTGTAATTTTTCCCGTTTACAACGAAGAAGACAATATCAGTGTACTTTACGCGCGTACGAAAAAAGTACTGCAAGATTTAGGGGGCAGTTATGAGATTGTATGCGTAAATGACGGATCAACCGACGGGACGCCGCTCCTCCTTCAGGCGCTTCACGAGAAGGATAAGGCAGTCAAGGTCATCAATTTTTCACGTAATTTCGGACATCAAAATGCGGTGACAGCAGGTCTGAAGTATGCGCGCGGGAGGTCCGTTGCGATCCTCGACTCGGACATGCAGGATCCTCCTGAGGTGCTTCCCAGGTTTTTTGCCAAACTTGACGAAGGATACGATGTTGTTTTTGCGGTACGCACTCAGCGTAAGGAGAATCTTCTGAAACGTATGTCGTACTCTCTTTTCTACCGATTTCTCAAAAAGATAGCTGAGATAGATATACCGCTTGATTCCGGCGACTTTTGTGTGATGAAGAGAAGAGTGGTCGACTCGATCAATATGCTTCCAGAGAGAAACCGTTTTATAAGGGGCTTACGAAGCTGGGTCGGATTTAAGCAGACAGGACTTGCTTATGAGCGCTCCGAAAGACGGGCGGGTGAAAGCAAGTATACGCTTGAAAAGATGTTTAAGCTGGCATTCGACGGAATCTTTTCGTTTTCGTATGTCCCTCTTCAAGTTATGTTTACGGTCGGAACGATATCTCTCTTGCTTTCGGTAGTAGGTATTATTCTTGCCGTCTATTTCCGCTTCTTCACTACATTTTATAAACAGGTTCCTGGTTTTGCGACCACCATTATTCTTGTTATGTTTGTTGGAGGTCTGCAGCTTTTTACCCTGGGACTGATGGGAGAATATCTAAGGCGTATATATGATGAGATAAAAAACAGGCCTTCATTTATCGTTGAATCTACCCTTGGATTTAAGAGCGAATAAAAAATCTTATCTTATTTTTTTGTCCCAGGCACCTATCGAGTAATCAAGTTTGAATCCATATTGTTTAGCGAGCCAACCGGAAAGTCTTTCGTGATTTTTTCCTTTAGAGGTGGCTCTGGCAAGATCTGTAACTCGTATCGTCATGCCCTTATGACCCATTACTTCTTTGTATATTTCATCAGCCTTTTCTATAAGGTCGATCGCGACACTCGCAAAAGAGTGAGCAATACCCACTCCTTCAAATTCAGGTCTTACTACTACAGTCGGTGTTACAAGAATTACAGGTCCGTTGAATTGTGGGTAAACAGCATATTCGTTGTATTCTTCAAAACCTACATCCAATCTGGCAATCTCCTCAGGAGCCAATCTGAATCGAGGGTTATGAAATTCTGGGGGCTGAAATGGATCAAACACCATGGCAGGTGTCGTGAGCTTTAATGATGCGGATGGATTTTGTAAGGCGCCGAACTCCAAAGATGCATTAAATCGGTCCTTACCAAAAGTAAATTCCTCATAGGTAGTGGTATTGTCCCGACCACTGTTTTGAATGAGATTCCGCATCACAGCAGGTAAAAAGGAGTATAGAGGGAGGTTTTTATTTCGTAGCCTGACAGACTCTGTCATAATATTATAGGCCATTATAACACAGCGAAAGGTTATTTTATCTGCTCTGCTTGTAGAGGTAAGAGGAGTCGAAAGCGCCAATTCTGCTCCAGGTGCCTATTTGGTATTCAGCGTTATCCTGACTATCTATAACAATGCAGGCGTCCTTGGGCAGGTTGGTTATTTTTTCGTTCATTTCGTTTTTGTCATATACAAATGCAACAGGCTTTTCAGAATAGTAGATCGTCGAAGGTCTGGATCCCCACCATTTTGAGGTGGAGATAAGCAGACCCATTTCCTCAAGTGTCGCAAAGGTCTGCCGGACTGACGGATCAACCAGCTCTACGAGTGAACCGCAGTGGTCCCTGACGAAGATGCTCAGCCTGTACCGTGCATCATAGCTGGCATATTCCTTAGCGAATACATTTTGTTTATATACGTTGATGTAGAGTACAGAGGCGATCAAAATAAAGGTAAGCCCCAGCAGAAGCCTCTTATTTTTTTCGAACAACATAAGAGGCGCTGCCGCCAGGAATCCGAACTGGGGAATAGCTGCAAAAAAATACCAAAATATTTTTGTTTTTGTGCCATTCAAAAAAATAAACCATGGCAAAAGGTAGAAAGCAATAAGAATCTGTTTTTCTGTAATCTTCTTTCTAAAATAAAGATAGATTGTGGTTATAAGCCCCACGAGCGAAAGCAAGAAGTAAAGACCAAATTGTTCTATCGCCAGATCAATATAATATGTTTTTTTACCAAAGTGGGACTCGATTGAGGCGGTGACACGCCGGAAATGACTTTCCACAATGTGGAGCTGCCAAAATGTTTTTCCATATATAAGAAGCATTGCACCAAACCAGGATGCCAGGATGAGCGATTGAGCTACGATTCTTATCAGGTTTTTTTTGACTTCTGGCCACTTTTCTTTTTTGAGTATAAAAAGCGCAACAAAGTACATAAACATGAGTGCCGGTGCGTAGAATCCGATCAGTGATTTACTGAAAACCGCTACAAAAAGAAATAACAGGCTCAAAAAAAACCTCGGATAAAAAAGGAGGTATCCCACCCATCCCAACAGGAGAAATACATCAAGATTCACCACTTGAGCCCTCTGAAGAAAGATGGGCGTAACCGATGTAAGAAGTACCGCAGCTACTGGAACGAACTGATTTTTTGCGACTTTTTTGTAGAGAAGATAAAGAAATGTTAGTACCGTTGAGGCAGCAAAGAGAGTAAATATATGGGCCGCAAGTTCGGCTGGAATGAAAAAAAAGATCTTAATTACAAGTCCATACAAAAGTGGCACAAGCGGTGGTTTGTCGAACCACACCTGCCCCTGCCACATGGGGAATAGGAAGAATTTGTTGTCAATCATTTCCTTACCTGTCTGCACATACAGTGATTCATCCCAATCATAAAAAGGAGTCGGGTGCGTAATAAATTTATGCGTGATTACTGAGATATATAAAACCAGAAATAAAACGAAAAGGTAGTTGTTTTTCAAAAAAGACAAGAGTCTTTTCATAGTGAATAATACCCTTTGAGATCGTAATACTTGATCTTAAGAATATCTTTGAAACTTTCAATGGAGTCGTTTATAAAGTTAACGTTTTTGGTTTCTACGTGTTGCCAGCTCACCGGCACTTCAGCAATTCTATAGCCGCGTTTATTGGCGATGAAAAGAAACTCGAGATCAAAACCGGCAGATACGGATGAGCCTTTCACGTGATACTGCGGATTAAAGACTTTAAGCCTATCAATGATATCGAGTGCGGCTTTTTTTTCAAACATCTTGAAACCACACTGGGTATCGCGGAGTTTATGAAGTCCAAGGATAATATTTTTGACATAGATGGCCCCGTACGACATGACACGTCTTAAGAAAGGCGCGCCTCGCCGGCGCAGACTCCGCGAACCGATCACAATTTTATTGTTTCCCTTTGCGGACTGAATAAGTTTTTCCGATTCCTCGATGGGAGTTGCCAGATCTATGTCGGAAAACATGACCCATGAATAGTTTGAGCTGCGTATGCCGGTCATGATCGCATACGCTTTTCCCTGGTGATGGTTTTCGATGAGCCGAAATTTTTTAAACTGAGGAAGATATTTTTCGAGAATGTATTTTTTTGAATCATCGGTTGAGCCATCATCAACAATGATCACCTCGGCAAAGCGCTTGTCATGTGCGGTGAAGTTGCCGATCTTATCAAGGACGCCCTTCTGAATATTGGCCTCTTCGTTGTAGCAGGGAACAATAAGACTGATCTTTATATTATTTTCCATGCACTACTTTATAAATAATAAGGCGATCTACTTTCCATTGATCACCAATTGTAGCATTTTTGAATGATGCAATCTGCCATTGCGGGTGAGCGAGTTCACTGCAATCATCCTGATAGCAAAGGATGTAAAGCTCCTCGGGCTCATCGGTACTTTCCTCCGGGAGCGGCTTTTTACCACCGATTTCCAAAAAATATCGAATGTGCCCGTCTGTCTCGGTAAATGGTATTGGAACAATCTGGTAGGGTTCTTTGGGTCTATGATCAAGGAGGCTTTGGGCAACCTTCTGTGCAATGTTTATCTGGTTACTGCCGCTATTTTTAAAAAAGTAATATTCCTGCGAATTATAGAAAACGAGTATACCCAGAGTAATAATAGTGAGTCCCGCTCTTATGTAGACGGGCCATCTTAGAGATGTCAAAACATAGGCTACGATCAGGAAAAAAGAATAGTAAACAGGGGTGAAGTAGTGAGCATACCGGAAACTATTAAGATATCCAAAACCAACCACAAAGAATAGCCAAAAGAAAAGATTCATGACAAGGAATTTATTTTTTCTAAACTTTGATGAAGTCAGTGCAAGAATACTCACAGTACCAGTAAAGACGAGTGCAAGGTAGTTATTGAGGTTAATTTTAAAAACGTGTTTGTACAGAGCCGCGTTTGTTTCTATGATTCTATAAAGTGGTGAGGAGCTTGAAACAAATTCATTATCGGTGAGGGTTGATATAAAATTGCGTAGATTGAGAAAGTTGTTTTTAATATCAAAGAGAATGAGAGGTGAAACTACCACAATGAAAGTGCCCACTATCGCTGCAGTTTTAAAAATAAGTTCCGACCTCGCTTTGCTGACTACAAGTTCATATAACCAAAATAAAAAGAGTGCCATAAGCAGAAGCAGAGAGAGATAGTGAAGTTGAAAAGATATTGATGCAAATATTCCCGTTAGGATGGGGTATATATAATGCTTTGTTTGAGTTGTGCGATGCCAGAAAAAGAGAGTCAGAAATGCGGTAATAGGAAGAAGATTGGGATTCCACGACGTACGTGCGAAGTCGATATGTACTGCTGAAAAGGTTATAAAGAGCAGAAAGACACATGCCGCGATCTTATTAAGTTCCTTCTTAACGATGAAATAGGAAACGCCCATGCCGGTAATTGAAAACACTGCAGAAGAGAAGGCAAGGCCTACAGGGTTGAAGTTGAAGATAAGAAGAAAGGGGGAGATAAGATAATAAAAAAACGGACCTAAAAAAACGCCTCCAACAGAGGAGCTAGGCCCGATGGCGGGTAGATGTTCAAGAGTTACGATCCGCTTTATTATGATTGCATCACGTCCCTGATCTCCTAAAAATGTGACAAATTCTGTAAATCTGAAAAGGCGTAAGATAGCGGCAATGAGCAAGATAGCGATCGCCTCCTTATTTTTTGCTACAATATCTTTCATGCGCCGGAACATATCCACTTATTTTACCCTATTTTTAGTAGCGCTTGTCAGCAGTGTGGTTGTCTGGTTGCCTTTTCTACTTCGCAGCCCGCAGTGGCTCGGACTAAACTTAGTAAACCCGTCTTTCCTGGATGTCTACCGGCATTTCGACGGGCCGCTTTATGTAGTTGTCGCAAAAACGTTTTACAGCCCAGCTCTTATCGATAGTCTAGGACTTGAAACCAGCCTACCGACAGGTTATTTTGCCGCACATCTGCCTCTTTATCCGGCGCTTATTGCGGCGGGAGCAGGCCTATTGGGCTACCTGAAGGCAATGCTTGCGGTAAATCTGCTGGCGACCGCTTTTCTCGTCTTTTTCTTTTACCATTTCGTACGGTACTTTAAGATAAGCGAGAAGCCATTGCTTCTTGCAGTGGTTTTCCTGTTTTTACCCCGGTTCATGATTGTCCGCTCGGTGGGTGCACCGGAGAGTCTGTTTCTTTTGCTTATTTTGATGTCTCTATTTTTCTTTGAAAAGAAGCAGTACCTTTTGGCTGGTGTCTTGGGCGGATTATCGGCGATGGTAAAGAGTCCGGGCATTCTTCTGGGGCTTGCGTACGGCTTGGTCTTCGTTGAGGAATATTTAAGAAACAAGAAGTTGGAGCTCAGAATTTTGATAAGTCCCATTCTGGTCGGAATCGGCCTGCTTGCAGTCTTTCTTCTTTATGCGGTCCGCTACGGAGACTTTTTTGCATATTTTCATTCGGGTGACAATATTCATTTGGTCTATCCGTTTGCTGCATTTAATTTTACGAAAACGTGGATCGGCACAGCCTGGCTTGAGGAGATTGTGCTGTATTTTTTCATGTATCTTCTGGCAGTGATAACTCTTTTTAAAAGTAAGCACAGGAGCTGGTTCTATTTTGCTTTGGTCTTTTTCATAGCAACCACTTTTATAGAACACAGGGATATTTCCCGCTATAGTTTGCCTCTTTGGCCGCTAGCGCTTATCGCTTTCGAAAGATTTTTTACATCAAAAAAGTTTTTTATTGCATTTGTGATACTTTTGCCGGCTATTTTTTATTATGCATGGAACTTCATGGGTTACAACGTGATGCCGATCTCCAACTGGGCTCCGTATTTGTAGCAGAAAAGAGAACAGAAACAGAAGCAAATATGTGTAAAATAAATGCATGGGCTCTTTTTTGCGACAACTCAAACGCAGATGGATTCTGGTCACACTATTCCTGGGGGTAGTTGCAGTTGCGGCATTTTTTTACCAGCGGCAGCAGGCAATCACGAAGGGTACGGCCACCTATGTTGTTAAGGAAACATATATCCAAGACATGCTTTCACTGTCGGGTGAGGTCAACGCCCAGGATATGGCAACATTAAGGTTTCAAACATCGGGCCGTCTGGCATGGGTTGGGGTAAAAGAGGGTGATTACGTAAAAAAAGGGCAGGCAATCGCGTCGCTCGATGTGCGTGATGTCAACGCAAAGCTCACCCAATATCTCAATACCTACGCAGTTACCCGGGATGAGTACGACCAGTCTGTTGATGATAACTTACGTGATATGAATGAAGGAGCGACACAGCTCGTGCGCGATCAGGCAAAACGTTTGCTTGAAGAAGCTCAGTATGACCTCAACAACTCGGTTTTGGCAGTACAGATTCATCAACTTGCCATTGAGTATGCAACTCTTTATTCCCCTATAGAAGGAATTGTTGTTGATGTTTCGTCTCCCTTGTCAGGTGTAAATGTCACTCCTTCTCAGGCTGAGTTTATCATCATAGATCCAAATACTCTCTATTTTTCAGCAACGGCCGATCAGACGGACGTGGTTAATCTGTCTGAAGGGATGGTGGGGGAACTCATTTTGGATAGTTATCCGGACTCAACATTTACGGGTGAAATACAGTCTATTTCGTTTACTCCTGATAGTTCGGAAACGGGAACAGTGTATAGGGTAAAAGTTCTTATTGCGCCTTTTTCTGCCGGCGTACGTATGAATATGACGGGAGATATAAATTTTGGCATAGGACCAAGACGGCCAGTACTCCAGGTTCCAACCACTGCAATAATCTCGGAACAGGGAAATGATTATGTAATGCTTGATATGAACGGGAACAAGGTGAAGACTGTTGTTGAAACGGGAGATGTGGACGGGGAGATGATAGAGATTATCTCCGGATTAAAAAAGGGAGATCTTGTGTATGATTAAGCTTACTGGTATCACCAAATCTTACGTGTTGGACAAGGACGTAACCTTCACTGCGCTTAAAAATGTATCTGCCGACATTAACCGGGGTGAGTTTTGTGCCATCATAGGCCCCTCAGGATCAGGAAAATCAACTTTGATGCATATTGTAGGGCTACTCGATAAGCCCACCTCAGGAAAAATCGAAGTTGAGGGAAGGGACATCTCGAAGGTAAGTGACGATGCGTTGTCTTCGCTTCGCAACGAGTTTGTCGGGTTTGTTTTCCAACAGTTTAACCTCATAAACAAGCTTACGGTGATAGAAAATGTCCTCCTTCCGACTATTTATGCCCGGAAGAAACTGGATTTTGATCCGCAAAAAAAGGCAGTCGAGCTTTTGATTCGTTTCGGATTGGGTGAAAAAATGAAATCGTATCCCAATAAGATATCAGGTGGGCAACAGCAGAGAGTAGCTATTGCCCGGGCACTTATTATGAATCCCCGTCTTATATTGGCGGACGAACCGACCGGAAATCTTGATACCAAAACTGGTGAGGAAATCATGAAGCTTCTGACCGAGCTTAACAAGAAAGAAGGAATAACAATCGTTCTTGTAACCCATGAAGATGATATTGCAAAGCGTGCACGCCGTACCATACGTATAGTTGATGGGGAAATTGTGAAATAACATGGAATATTTTATTTTCATCCTAAAATCTGCACTCTTCGATTTTTCGCGAAACAAGGGGCGTACATTTCTGACGTCGCTTGGTATTCTCATCGGTGTTCTTTCGGTAATACTTCTCATTGCATTTGGACTTGGACTGCGTAAATACATAGGCCAGCAGTTCGAAAGTTTAGGCACTAATTTAGTATTTGTGATGCCCGGAAGTAAGGACAGTCTCCTTCGGGGAGGGGGGTTGGTGGGTGGCATCCGCTTTGACGACAATGATGTAAAAAAATTAGACAGGCTTCGTGCTCTTGAATATGTGGCGCCCGCTTTTTCCAAGACAGGAGTAGCCATAGAAGCAAACGGAAAACGCGAACCTGCAGAAATTGTTGCATCCAATGAAGATGTGATACCCGTCTTCAATCTCAAACTTGAAAAAGGAAGGCTTCTTACAAAAGCCGACGTCATAAAGGGAGATAAGATAGCACTCGTTTCCCCGCGGACCGCAGAAAAACTTTTCGGATCGGTTACCGCAAGCATAGGCAAAATTGCAAGCATCGGCGATCAGAACTTCAAGATAGTGGGCGTATACGAATCGAAAGGCGGAGGCTTCGGAGGAAATGATATGGATGTGAATGTATACATTCCTTTCAAAGCATCATACACAATGAATCCGGAGAAAAAATATTACGGTATCTACGTTAAAGTCAGGGATCAGAACCTCCTTGCATCTGCAAAAAAACAGATGGAGGATCTTCTTCAGAAGCGCTACGATGAAGATGAGTTTTCGGTACTCGAACAGACAGAAATTCTCAATACCATAGGACAGATCTTCGGCATTGTAAATCTGGTACTAGTGGCA
>CAYPZT010000015.1:0-1168 GCA_964415435.1 uncultured Gammaproteobacteria bacterium | reverse complement strand
ACTCTTTGTGGGCGGCATCGGGATCATGAATATCATGTATGTGACGGTAACCGAGAGAATTCGGGAGATCGGCATACGCCGGGCAATAGGAGCAAGGAAGCTTGATATCCTTCTCCACTTCTTGGTTGAGTCGATACTGCTTTCAGTGTTCGGCGGAGTACTGGCATTAATACTGGCATATGCTATTCTGTTTTTTGTCCAGCAGTTTTTTCCGGCCTACATCGATCTTCAGTCTGTGCTTCTGGCGCTTGGAGTCTCTTCCGCAATCGGTATCATCTTCGGCGTTTTCCCGGCCAAAAAAGCCGCCGACCTTTCACCTATAGATGCAATCCGATACGAATGATCCTTAGTTTTGACAGCTCGGGCAGAAGAAAGTTCCACGGCCGCCGAGACGCATACTTTCTAGTTTTGTTCTGCATCTGATACACGGTTTACCGGTACGGTGGTAGACTTTCAGATGATTTTGATACTGTCCCTTTTCCCCATCCGGCAGTACATACATTTCATCTTTGGCGGATGAACCTTTGTATCGTATAGCTTCTTGTATGATAGCGAGTATGGCGCCATGCAGATTTTTTATTTCTTTTTCCTTCAGAGATTTCGCGGGCCTTTTAGGATGAATTCGTGCTTGCCACAATGAATCATTTGCATAAATATTTCCGATCCCCCCCATTTTTTCCTGATCCATAAGAACAATTTTAATAGGTCGGGAAGTTTTCTTAAGAACGCCGTCAAGATATTTGATAGTAAAGTCAGAGGAGAGCACATCCGGACTTTTATACTTTTCCTGGCTCTTGGTAACCTTCATCCACCCGAACCTCCGGAGATCATTAAAAAATAGTGCAGATTTATCGTGAAACTCTAAAATAATGCGTGTATGTTTATTAGGAAGTTTATTGCTTTTTGAACGAGGTATATCTTTTTTGAAGACTGCCCTTGCGGCCTGTTTGGCAAACAAGAGTTCACCTGACATTTTAAGGTGTATGTTTACAAAGTGATTATTGTTTAAGACAAGAGTGAGTACTTTCGCCCAACGGGTGAGCTTAATTATCTTGGCACCTATAGGTACACTAGGTGTACCGATAAACATTTTCTTTGCGTGGACATGGACGCCAGAAATTTGCTTACCTACAATATCTTTTTCAAGCGAGCGACGGATGGTTTCAAC
>CAYPZT010000014.1:0-23027 GCA_964415435.1 uncultured Gammaproteobacteria bacterium | reverse complement strand
TAAAGCGGTACGCGAGCTGGGTTCAGAACGTCGTGAGACAGTTCGGACTCTATCCGGTGTAGGCGTTTAGATTTTTGAGGGGAGTCTTCCACAGTACGAGAGGACCTGGAAGAGGAGACCTCTGGTGTACCGGTTGTATTAAAAGTGCATTGCCGGGTAGCTAAGTCTCCATTTGATAAGCACTGAATGCATATCAAGTGCGAAGCAAACCCCAAGATTAAAAATCCCCATTAGCTTACCAGTAGATTACTGGTTTGATAGGCGTTAGGTGTAAGCTCCGCAAGGAGTTTAGCCGAGACGTACTAAGTAGCGACTCTCCCATCTTTTTTGTCGGTTTCCACCGGCAACAAACGTGGGTTTCTTTCTTTTCGAGAAAAGGCAGGTATAACAACCTGCCTTTTTTTGTGGGTAAAAAGTGTGCTAGAATGATACTATGATCATACTTTCCTTGGATTCGGGAATAGAAAAAACTGGCTATGCGATTTTTGACCGCGACGGAAAACATCAAAATGGATTTCGATATATTGCTTCAGGGCTTATACATACTGATAAATCACTTCTTAAGGAACTTCGCCTGGAAAAAATTCATCTAGAACTTGCCAAAGTCATGCAGGAACATAAGCCTCAAGCCATGATTTTGGAACAACTGTTTTTTTTCAAAAATCTGAAAACTGCAATAACCGTAGCTCAAGCACAAGGTGTAGTGCTCCTTCTTGCTGCGCAACATAACATACCTGTTCATTTTTTGACACCTCTTCAGATCAAGCAAATTATTACTGGGTATGGACAGGCGGATAAAAAGTCTGTGCAGAAAATGTTGCGGCTCACGCTTCGCCTTGATGGTGAACTAAAACAGGATGATGTTGCCGATGCAATCGCCTGCGGTGCAGCTTTTTGCTACCAGAATCAGCAATTAACCTAAATTCATGGCTAAAACTCCAGTTGTACTTATCGTTCTCGACGGATTCGGCATAGCTCCACCGGGCCCGGGAAACGCCATACAACTTGCCACTCCTCCAACTCTCACATCTCTTATGTATTCGTATCCAAACACCACTCTTAAAGCATCGGGTATGTCTGTTGGATTACCGCAAGGAGAACCTGGTAATACGGAGGTCGGTCATCTCAATCTGGGTGCGGGCAGGGTCGTTTACCAGGATCTTCCTCGTATCAATATGTCCATCGCCGATGGAACATTTTATAAAAATAGAGCTTTTATGCAGGCTGCAGAACATATAAAAGCTACTGGAGGCAAACTGCACATTCTTGGACTTGTCGGAAATGAATCAAGCGGAAGAGTGCACTCAAGTATTGACCACCTCTATGCACTTTTATTCTTCGCCAAGGAAAATGCACTTTCAAAAGTATTTATTCATGCAATACTTGATGGACGTGACTCACCTCCCAAATCGGCACTTACCATAATTAAGCAGCTTGAGGAAAAGATGAAGCAGATGGGGGTGGGTACTATTGCGAGTATTTCAGGTCGTTACTATGCTATGGATCGTGACAAGCGATGGGACCGCGTAGAAAAGGCATATAACTGCCTCGTTCATGGCTCAGTAATTACTGCGACTTCGCCTCAGGAGCGGATTAGCGCCTCTTACCAGAACAATATTACCGACGAGTTCATTGAGCCGACCACAATACTCAATAGTACAGGCTCACCCGTAGCCCTTATCGAAAAAGGTGATGCAGTAATCTTCTTTAACTACCGCATAGATAGGCCACGCGAGCTTACAAAAGCGTTCGTTTTAGACAATTTTGAAGAAGATGCGAATACCACATTATCCTTCGATCCCTATGCGGTTAAATATTCCAAGTCACACCTTCACGAAGTAAATAGCGCCAATCCTCCTTTTAAAAGAGGCCCGAAAATTGAAAATCTCGAGTTTGTCACTATGACGGAATATGAACAGAATTTACCTGTATCAATCGCATTCCCGCCTGTTGTCGTAAAGATGCCTGTCGGGAGGGTAATTGCAGAACACGGTCTGGAACAGCTCCGACTCGCCGAATCTGAAAAAGAGCGTTTTGTTACTTTTTACTTTAACGGCCAGCTCGAACAGCCCTTTCCCTATGAGGAACGCCTGATTGTTCCTTCCCCTAAAATACCCACCTACGACGCGAAGCCTGAAATGTCGGCGCCTGAAGTAACCAATATTTTGTTAAGCAAAATGCAAACACAAAAGTACTCTTTTATATTAGTCAATTTTGCAAATCCCGATATGGTTGGCCATACTGGAAATATTCAGGCCACAGTACAGGCTATTAAGGCGATCGACCAGTGTATCCATCAAATAGTTACGACTGCGCTGGGTATCGGTTATGCGGTTCTTATTACTGCAGACCACGGCAACGCAGAACAGAAGATTAATCCTGAAACCGGGGGCATATCAACTGAACATACGAGTAATCCCGTACCCTTTATCGCCATAGCAAAGCACCTTCAGAATAAATATATGAAACTGCAGTCGGGAATACTGGCCGATGTCGCTCCTACCATTCTGTTTCTACTTGAGCTTGATAAACCTGAAGATATGACTGGAAGGAATCTTCTTGAGGAGATAAAAGAAGATTAATTCGCTCCAATTTTTGCCAATATTCTTACTGCGTATTTTGCTCCGCTTTCCATAGCTATTCTGATATCGTCCTGCTTTAGATACCCTGCTATAAAGCCGGCTGTAAACCCATCACCTGCACCCGTTTCGTCCTGAATGTTTTCTAAATATTGCGCTCCTTCATGGTGTACTTTCCCCTTATGATAGGCAAAACTTCCCTTTTCGCCCTCGGTTACAACCACTAGTGAGTGTTTCATCGCTGGAATATACCACGAAATAACGTCATCCCTAAAATGAATATCCTTATACGGAGCTTTAACGAGCTCTGCAAACTCGTGCCCGTTGAGTATAAGCACATCTACCTGTTCAAGAAATGGTCTGAGGGCATGCTTGGGAAGCCTGCAGTCCCTGACACCCAGATTGACTATAGACCGTATATTCATAAATCTCATTTTTTCCAAGAAACGTGTTCGCTCATATATAGAAATATCAGGCATGTTGCCCAAATAGACCACTTTTGTACGAAATACTTTTGCAGACACATTTTTTAAAAGATGTTTATGTGCGGTAGAGTAATGGATCACAGACTTTTCACCCTTTTCCGTGAGAAGAATGGAAGACACGTTGAAATAATTATCCTCAAACGAAACAAGGTCGGTGGCAACATGTGCATCTTCCAGTGTCTGAAGAATCGTTTTTTTGAATGGATTGTTGCCGATCGTCCCCAACACTGCCGATTTGAATTTGTGATGGGCAACACCGACTGCAACATTGACACCGCCTCCGCCTACAGTCTGGACAACTTTATCTACAAAATACTTACCGCCTATTGCCAGATTGAAGCGTTCTCTGTCATGCGTCAGACTCTCGCCTTGAAAATAGAGATCAACACTTATGTTGCCTATCGAAACAAGATCATACATAGTTTCATTCTATCATGTACGGAAACCTGAATCTAGAAATGAGATGCTGTTTCCAACCTCCAGCTTCTTTCTTGTGATATAGTAAGACATACACTATGGTAGATAATGTACTTGAGGTAAAACATCTCGTAAAGCGATTTAGCGATACTTTCACAGCAGTTGAGAATGTATCGTTTGTTGTGCCACGGGGAAAAGTAATCGGTCTTCTGGGTCCAAATGGTGCCGGTAAAACCACGACCATCCATATGTTACTTGGCATCACAACTCCGACGAGCGGTGAAATCTTTTATTTTGGACGTAATTTTATGAAACACAGAAACTACTGTCTTCAAAGAATAAATTTCACCTCATCTTTCAACGCGCTGCAGGGAAGAATAACTGTCTGGGAAAATCTGCTTGTGTTTGCAAATTTGTACGGAGTCGCGTCACCGGGAAAAAAAATTATGGATTTGATTCGTTATTTTGAAATAGAGCATATTCTTCACAGCCGCTTTTGGAATTTATCTGCAGGCCAAAGAACACGCGTCAATATAATTAAGTCTCTCATAAACGATCCCGAACTGCTCCTCATGGACGAGCCGACGGCGTCCCTTGACCCAGACATAGCTGATAAGACAATCACCCTCATTGAAGATTTGCGGAGAAAAAGACAGATATCTGTTCTTTACACAAGTCATGACATGGCAGAGGTAAGTCGTCTTTGTGATGAGGTAATATTTTTATCACGTGGAAAAATAGTAGCCCAGGATACTCCTCTCAATCTTACGAAACTTATCACAAATGCAAACGTACGCCTTGTGTACACCGATACGCAGGAAGCGTTTGGAAAATATCTCCAAAAAAATAACTATACTTTCGAGTTTGAAAATAAAAATACGGTAACCATTAAAACTGACGAGCAGAGTATACCGAAACTAATTTATGGCGTGAGCAAGGCTGGTCTGTATGTAACCGATATCGAAATTCGTAAACCGAGTCTTGAAGACGTATTTTTACAAATTGCTCGCGAACCAAAAGATGTCACTTCGTAAAATCTACGCCATTGTTCTTCAGGAAATTTATATAACACGCCATTCTTTTGAGGTAATTATGGATCTTGGATTCTTTTCACTTGTCAGCACGATTGTTTTCGGTTTCGTCGCAGTATGGCTCGCCGGTTCCGCAAGCCGCGAAAGCGCCTTATATCTTCTTATTGGCCTTAACTTCTGGAATATCGTGACCGTTGTGTCCTACTCAGTAGCAGTGGGCAGTCTTTGGAATATATGGTCACGGAGTCTAAACACACTGTTTGTGAGTCCGATTTCAATGAAGGAATACATGATGGCACACGTCATTTCAGCTGCCATCAAGGCTTTTATAATAGTAGGTACTACGCTTCTTATTACTTCGGCTCTTTTTAAGTTTAATATGTTCTCTTTAGGATGGACAAATATATCGCTCATGTTTATTAATTTATTTATTTTTGCCTGTTCAGTCGGGTTTGCAACACTGGGACTCATTTTTAGATTTGGAACTCGCATACAGGCCCTTGCATGGAGCATTGCGTCACTTTTTCAGCCGCTTACTGCAGCCTTGTATCCTGTGAAAGTTCTGCCTCCTGCCTTGCAATCATTTGCATACCTTCTTCCTCCTACATATGTGTTTGAGGCGGCAAGGGAATATTTTAAGAGCGGGAATATACACTGGGATCTTTACGGTATATCCTTTGTGGTAAATATACTGTATCTTGTAATTTCTTTGGCCATTTTCTGGGTTCTTTTTTCACAGTCCAAGGAAACGGGGCAGTTTGCGAAAAACGAAAGTTAATCATGTGCAATCATCTGGCGATGATAGGTATCGAACCGTTCTTTTAATAGGGGATGCCGAGTAAGATCAAATTTCGTTTCTCTTACGATCTCATCGACGGCTTTTCTTGCCCTGTGAATCATTTCGGTATCCGATAGGCTTGCGATCTGCAGTTCCGTGTACCCATGCTGGTTGGTGCCGTAAATATCGCCCGGTCCCCGTATCTTAAGATCGTACTCTGCAAGAAGCATACCGTCCTGATTTTTTGCAAAATATTCAAGTCTTGTCTTCACCATTGCTTCCACCTTATCTGTATATAAGAAACAGTAAGATTGTTTATCACCGCGACCCACTCGACCACGAAGCTGATGGAGTTGTGCGATACCAAATCTATCCGCCCCTTCAATTATCATTATGGTTGCGTTCGGCACATCAATACCAACTTCGACTACTGAGGTTGAAACCAGGATATCATACTTCTTATTTTTAAAATCTTTCATAACTTCGTCTTTTTCTTTTCCCTTCATCTTTCCATGCAGAAGGCCCACCTTAAAATTTTTAAATACCGTATTTTTGAGATACTCGTACTCCTTTGCCGCAGCCTTTACTGATTTCATCGTCTCAACCTCAGATTCTTCTATAAGTGGACAGATTACAAATACCTGAACTCCTTCTCTTTTTATGTGATCAGCGATCCATCTGTATCCGTCGGCTTTTTTTGACTGAGGAACCAGATGGGTGTTTATTGGCTTTCTGCCTTTCGGCATTTCGTCCAAAATAGATAGATCGAGTTCACCGTGAAGAGTAAGTACCACCGTGCGCGGTATAGGAGTTGCGGTCATTGTAAGAAGATGGGGATTATTGCTTTTTTCCTTCAGCTTCGCTCTTTGTGCCACGCCAAAACGATGCTGTTCGTCAATCACGACGAGTGCGACTTTTTTGAAATCGAGTTTCTCATTCAAAAGCGCATGCGTACCTATAACAATGTCAAATGTTTTTGCGTCTTCTCCTTTCAAGTGTTTTACGGATCCTGTTTGAAGGGCTATTTTCAGTTTTGTTTTTTCAAAGACTCTTTTTATTGTTTCGAAATGCTGTTGGGCAAGTATTTCTGTTGGTGCCATAAAAACCGACTGATACCCATTGAGGTACGCCATATAACAGGCAATCGCCGCAACAATTGTCTTGCCCGATCCCACATCTCCCTGCAGAAATCTGTTCATTGGCACCTCGCGCGCCATATCAGCAAGTACTTCGTTAACAGTACGTTTTTGTGCGCCTGTCAGTTCAAAGGGAAGTGACCGTACCAGTCTGTCTGCTTTATCTTTATAGACATCCACTTTAAGAGGAGTTCCTGTCTTGGTTTTCTGCCATTCAGACTTTACTTTTGCTGAGGAAAGCTGTATAAAAAAGAGTTCGTCAAAACTTAGTCTGCGGCGCGCCTTATTGACTGAATCAACTGAGCTGGGAAAATGCACTTCCTTGTAGGCCTGACTCTCTTCCATAAATTCTGGAATGAGCCGGGGCGGGAGATATTCAGCAAGAATATTTTTCTCTGAGGAGAAATACCTGTTTACTACGCCGTGCATCTTTTGACGAATCAACCGTGAAGTCAGTCCATGTTTTTCAGAATATACAGGTACCAATCTGCCGGTGCTTACCGTTGGGCTGTCTAGCCCCGCGATCACGTCATAATCATGCGGTTCCACACTTACTGTATTCATAAACTGCACTACCTTCCCCGATATGGAAAGAAAAGGCGCCTTCTTAAGAAGATTTACTATAAACGGTTGGTTGTACCAAGTCAGCTCTATCGTCCCCGTTTCATCGGTAAGTTTAGCTTTCTGGATACGCAGACGGCTTCGTGTGTAGACCTGCGTCACCCCGCTTACTGTCCCTTTCACGGTTACAAGTTCACCAACCTGGAGCTTATCAATTGTAGAGTGGAGGGTGTAGTCGATATAACGGGTAGGGAAATAATTTAGCAGGTCCTCGTAAGTATCAATCCCAATTGACTTGAGGCGTTTTATAGTAACTGGGCTTGTAGAAGGCAGTAGTTCTATTGGAAATTGTGTCATACCCCTTTACCGCGGCAACAACAGAGGTGCGATAGATGAAATGATGAGAATAACGGATGCGATAACAATAAGTACCTTACCAAGCACCTCCGCCCTAAAAAGTTTCTTTACTCTTTTCATAGATATACCCTATTATACCTCACGTACAGACCCTATCAATTACAAATGGCTGGAGTCATCTTCACGAACCTAGTATAATATCTGTACTCGAATAATCGTATGTTTATATCCAAAAGAACGCACGGTTTTAGGCTAACGCCAACGCAAAAGAGAAAGTATCTTCTATACGGACTCATGGGCATGGTCGGCTTTCTCGTCGTTGGTTTTATCTTTGCCTTTATCCTTTTTGCGTGGTTCGCCCGCGATTTACCATCACCAGGCAAGCTTTCAGAAACGGAGGGGTCATCAACTGTCTATTATGACCGTAACGGAAAAGTAATCTATGAGATGTATAAGGACAAAAATCGCATTCCTGTGCCTCTTAAGGATATATCTACATTTGTAAAAGAGGGCACTATCGCGATCGAAGACAAGAATTTCTACACACATGGCGGTGTCTCACAGTCAGGTCTTGTGCGCGCTTTCATTAATATTTTTTTGAAGAGGAGATTTGAGGGAGGCTCAACCATTACACAGCAGCTTATAAAAAACGTACTTCTTTACCCGAGCCGCACCCCATCAAGAAAAATAAAGGAAATGATTTTGGCTTTTGATGTAGAGCGCCGCTATACAAAAGATGAGATACTTGAGATGTATCTTAACGAATCTCCGTATGGCGGTAATTATTATGGTGTGATGTCTGCGTCACGGGGATATTTTGGAAAGGATCCTAAAGACCTGAATCTAGCCGAATCGGCTATCCTTTCTGGTCTTCCGCAAAATCCTTCCGTCTACTCACCGCATATTGGAGTCAAAGACGCATGGAAGGGCAGGACAATGGATGTATTAAGGCGAATGCGTGAGGACGGCTATATCAGCCGCGATCAGGAAAAAAAAGCATTGGCAGACCTTGACAAGGTGAAATTTACCCCTCCGCATTTGGATATTGACGCGCCTCATTTTGTATTTTATGTTCGTGATCAGATTGAAAAGGAATTTGGCTCCAAGCTCATTGATCAGGGTGTAAAAGTGAAAACTACTCTCGACCTGGATGTGCAGCGAGCCGCTCAAAAAGCGGTCCATGACGAGATTCTGGATCTTAAAGAATACAAAGTCGGAAACGGGGCAGCTGTTGTTCTTGATTCCAAGACAGGCGATATTCTGGCAATGGTCGGCTCGTATGACTACGGCGATGAAAAATTCGGGAAATTCAATGTTGCGACCGCCTTAAGACAGCCGGGGTCGACAATTAAACCCGTAACCTATGCACTCGCATTCGAAAAAGGGTACACGCCAGCTACAGTAGTAATGGATGTTAAGACAGAGTTTGCATCCCAAGGCGATGAGGCATATTCACCTGTGAACTACGACGGTAAATTCCGCGGCCCAACTCAGCTACGGTTTGCACTGGGCAACTCATATAATATTCCGGCAGTAAAACTTCTTGCTATGGTTGGACTTCGAGACTTTCTTCAAAAGGCAAGCGATATGGGTTTAACAACATTTGCACCTACCGATGAAAATATGAAGCGGTTTGGGTTAGCCGTTACCCTCGGAGGCGGAGAGTCTACCCTTCTTGATATGACCTCTGCCTTTAGCGTCTTTGCAGCAGGTGGTGTAAGGCGCGATCCGTCCTCAATACTCGAGATTACGGATTTTGATGGAAAGAAAATATACAAAAAGTCAGAACCCAAAAGTAACCAGGTCATCTCAAAGGAAGCGGCATTTCTTATATCTCACATCATGTCAGACAATAACGCACGGGTTGATGCGTTTGGTCCGAACTCATTTTTGAGAGTCCCTGGTAAAACGGTTGCGGTCAAAACAGGTACAACAAATGACAAACGTGACAACTGGACAATAGGATATACAAACGATATAACCGTAGGGGTCTGGGTAGGTAATAACGATAATTCACCAATGAATCAGAACATCTCCTCTGGCGTAACCGGCGCATCTCCCATATGGCATAACATTATGGTGGAACTACTCAAAAAATATAAAGACGGCATCATGGAAAAACCGGATAAGGTCAAAGCTCTTGAGATCGACGCATTGCTGGGAGGACTGCCAAGAGATGGACAGTCAAAAAGAACGGAGTATTTTATTGAGGGAACTGAACCCAAGGAAACATCTCCTTACTATAAGAAGCTTAAAATCTCAAAGACAAACGGGAAACTTGCTAATGATATAGAAGTGCGCACAGGCAACTATGATGAGAAGGACTATATCGTAATAACCGAAAGCGATCCGGTTTCAACGGATGGACGAAATCGCTGGCAGGAAGGCATAAATGAATGGGCTAAAAACCAGGGTGACGACCGTTTCAAGGGTCCAACAGAGGTATCGGACAATAACTCAGACAACGTTGTGGTACAGATCAAGTCCCCAGGCAATCAGTCAACCGTAGGCAACCCAGTTAATTTGAGCGTAAAGATTACGAGCAGTTCCTCAATTAAGAATGTAAAAGTTTACCTAAATGGCTCTGAATATAAAAACTTCGATGGAGACAATAAGGATATAAATGAAAACTTCAGTCTTCCTGACGGTACATACGAACTAAAGGTAGTGGCAAAAAATGACAAGGATAAGACAGGGGAGACCACCATAAAAATCGGAGTAAACAAACCTTGGGACGCAGCCCCAACCTCAACATCCACACCATCACCGACACCTTAAAGTAATTTCTTCAGTTTCTTGAAGTCTTCTGAAATGAGTAACCGAAATTTTTGAAATCTAACTGCTGCTGCTGGATGGAGGGTTAAAAAGTATGTTCTGTCATTTTTCTCAATGCTAGCTCCATGCATTTTGAGTATGGGCAGTTTTTCTTCTAAAATAGCTTGTGCGGCAGTGCTTCCTAAGAGCACAATCATTTTAGGATCAATTATGCCTATTTGTTTGTTAAAGTGTACCCGAGCATGCTCTATATCTCGTGGTTTTGGAGTTCCATACTCAGGCAGATATTTGACCGGACTTGTAATATAAACTTCCTTTTCCTTAAGTCCGAGGTCTGTAATCATTTTGCGCAGTAGTTTACCCGATCGGCCGATAAATGGTCTCCCGACTTTTGCCTCGTTCTTGCCCGGCGCTTCACCGACAAACATCACTTTCGCATTCACATCGCCCTCACCAAAAACCATCTTCCCAATCCCATGCTCCTTACAGATATCGCATTTTGAAATCTCTGCTTCTAGCTTCTTAAGTTCTTTTCCTTTGTCCATAAAACTGATTCAATTTGATCTGCTGCTTTTTTAGCTGAATCCTTCTCATCAAACATAACCTTATGTTTATCAATTCTTTCTGTAAATGCTTTGTAATTTTGAAATACGTACTCCACCTTCTTCATTATATCTTCAATAGGTACTTCTGATCCTAAATTCTGAAATCTTGCCCAGTTCATCTTCAAAAAATCGAAGAGAAAAGACGGAGAAAAACGAATGGTAGAAACTGCTATTCCGTATTCCTGAAATCGGAATGCGTGAAGAAGCTGATCTGGATTAAAGGGTATGGCAACAATAGGTTTACCAGCATTTACCGCATCACACATTGTGCCATAGCCACCATGGCAGATCACAAGATCAGCTATGCGAGATGCCTGCTGGCCATTTATAAATGGTTTAACGATGAGATCTGAATGTTTTATGAAATCATCGGAGTCTGCGATGGTTGAGCTGCTGACTATTACTCGGTACCCATTTTCAATAAGCCTTTCGCTTAGCTTTTTGAGTTTTTCACCATCAAAGCCAGTACCTCCAAAGCTCAGGTAAATCGTTTTCTTCTGAGACGGCGGCAGTGTGAAAGCACTTTTTCTAAATCCGTTCCATGCAAGCGGGCCGACATACGCAACTTTTACTTTATCAGAATGAGACGGCAGATAAGAATCTGCCTCAGGAACTATATACTGCATCTTTTCAAAAAACTCGGACAGCGTCATCGTTCTTCCATAGTTTCTCATACTTTCTAAAAGCGCTTTTGCTATACGCGCCTTCATCTGCCATAAAGCAAACTGCAATGGCCAGTAGATAAATTTGTGTATAAGCGGATTAAGCGCGGGATTAGGAAAATAACAGCCATACGGAAGTGCACCGCTTCCGGTTATATTTACGATAGGAATTCGAAGAGCATAGGCACCAACAAGCGAACTTAAATTAAAGTCAGTGACGACACAATCAGGCTTATGTTTTTTAATTATTTCATATGATTCTTCGATAAAAGGAGCTAAATAGTCCGCATCCACCAGGTTTTTTACTGACATCAGGCTGTCTTTATGTAAAAGACTGCTCGTGGTTACAAATGTTACAGGTGAAGCTTGAAAAATAGAGAGTTTTCTTTTAGGGATTGCGAAAAACACCCTGTGACCGCGGCTATAAAGTACCTCCGCAACTGCGAGCGAACGGGAGATATGAGCGACACCTATCTCAACAGGGAAAAAAAGGATAGTCTTTTTCATTGATTATACGAAGATTTTTTTGATGGCTTCAAGCTCTCTCTTCGCATCTTCTTCGGTAATATTTTTTTCACGAGAAGCAAAATAGAATCTGAGTGTCATCTTTTTTTCAAAACTGCCTAAATACTCCATATTCTGTAGAAGTGGAGATGCCTCAGACGCTGCTTTTTTTATCATTTCAAAGTTTTTATTATTTGCTTCAACGGTGAGGTCGAGTTTGATAGTCGCATACTGAATGGGAGAAACATAGGTTGAAAGAAGATGATAATGTTTTATCAGTTCTTCAAAATTAAAATAGGCAATATATAGTTTTTTTTCAGTTCCGAAACGGTCCTGATACACCGGTTTTATCTGACCAATCTCTCCAATCGTTTCACCATCAACTACTATCTGTGCCGCAATTCCTTTTGAGTAGTGGACCAGATCAGCCTTTTTGTATTCAACTTGTTTCAGATGCATCTCCTTTGCAAGTGCATCTGTCGCTCCTTTTATATCGGCAAATGAGGTATTTGTAGCAATTCCCAACATAAATACTTCCTCGGGAAGATCTCCTGCAACAGGCTTGTATACTTTAGCAATTTCAAAAAAACGAAGCTCGTCCTTTTTCCCCTCGTTATCTCCTAAGTTCATGAGTAGTGACGGTATAAGGCTTGATCGCAAAAACTTGATCTCCTCAGAAAGCGGATTTTTGAGTTTAATAGAATGTTCCGAAGGAATATCCGCTTTAGCTAAAAGTTCATGCGAAACGAGAGAATAGTTCATGACTTCACTATAGCCAACATGTTTCATGAAGTACTTAACTTTCTGGGTAAGAGAAAATAGATCATCTATGTCTTTTGGTTGCTTTACATAAGTCGTCGCTTGCACTTCTGCAGGTAGATTGTGATAGCCGTAAATGCGCGCCACCTCTTCAACAATATCTTCAGGAATCATTACTTCCCCAGCACGATAGGTAGATGGGGTAATACAGAGACTACCGTTTTCAGACTTTGTTTCAAAACCCAAATTCGCAAGAATTTCAACGATTTTCTCCTCGCTCATTTCTACACCCATTCGTGAAGAAACAAAATCAACCGTCACTTCAATGGTAACTGGCGTAATATTCTTATGCCGTATCTCAAATTTTTTAGACAGCGTTTGAGCACCGGCATATTCCTTAAAAAGCTGTAATCCGCGAGCAAGAGCGTATTTAGTAAGTTCTGGATCGGGATATTTTTCGTTATAAGTTGCGGCCATTGTACGAATACCGTGTGTCATGGAAGTTCGGCGAACATCACGAGCTTGCAAGTTATCAATGAAGTAAATCCCTTTTCTCGTCTCGTTCGTAACGACGCTGTTTTTGGTACCCATAACGCCAGGAAGATCGATGATTCTGCCCGTACCATCATCTATAACAACTTCATCTCCGGTCAGTACATATTCCTTCCCGTCAAGAGTCATTAGTTTTTCGCCTTTTTTTGCTTTCCTAAAAATAAGCTTGCCTGTTCCAACTCGATCATAATCAAATATATGAGTCGGGTGACCGACTTCAAGCATTACGTAGTTTGTAATATCAATAAGATTATTAAGCGATCGGATACCTGACGCCTCAAGTCGCTCTTTTATAAATACAGGTGACTCACCGACAGTAAGCCCTTCCATAACAACTGCAGTATCCATATCAGTCAGCTTGTCCCTGTCTTCCATATGTACCTCAAGTGCGTTGGAGGGAAAGTCGGGCATAGACCAGTCTCTTTTTTTGAGGGCTGCCCGTTTGCCAAATTGAGGAAGGATCGCCGAGGCCTCGCGGGCAATGCCCATAACTGATGCCATATCGACGCGATTTGAAGTGACTTCAATCTCAAATGCATAGTCATCTCCAACTTTTTCTACTTTTTCAATCGAAGGTCCAGATAAAGACAGATATTTCTGCAATTCTTCTGGAGTGGCATCAGTATCAAGATACTCCAGCAACCAGTTATAAGTAATGCGTATATTCATAGTTAAAACTGCTCCAGAAAACGTATATCACCGTTATAAAGTACACGCATATCGTCAAGTTTCAGCCCTTCCTTCATCATCATAATTCGCTCAAGTCCGAATGCAAATGCGAATCCTGAATACTCCTTTGGATCAATTTTTCCCTCTTTTAATACATTGGGATGTACCATTCCAGCGCCGGCAAGCTCAAGCCAGCCAGACTTACAAACTCTGCACTTTTTACCGCCTACTAAACCTGTTCCATTACAGATATCACAGGTTATATCCACCTCAAATGAGGGCTCAGTAAATTGAAAGTGGTGAGGCCGCAGACGTACCTCACGTTCCTCACCGAAAAACTCTTTTACAAAATAAGATATCGTTCCTTTGAGGTTCGCAATCGTTATGTGTTTATCTACACAAAGTATCTCTAACTGATGGAACATCGGTGTATGGGAGGTGTCCCAGTTGGGACGGTAACATTTTCCGATACTTAGCATGCGAATAGGGGGCTTACTATTAAGTCTCCACATTTCCCGAACCTGACCGGATGAGGTATGCATCGAAAGAAGCATCTTTCCGAATTTAGGGGATGGGGGAGCATCGACAAAAAATGTTTCGAAGTCATCCCTTGCAGGTTCATCTTTACCCATATTGAGCGCATCAAATGAAAAATATTCCCATTCAACTTCTGGATAAGTCATACGAATAAAGCCGATTTTCTGAAAGATACGACTTATCTCTTCAACCGCATAACTTACCAAATGAAGACTGCCCTTAGGATATGGTTTTCCGGGGAGTGTAACGTCAATTTGAGATGCCGCATCTTCTCTGGTAAGCGATTCGTTTCTTAAACGCATAAGAGTTGACTCGACTTCCTCTTTCAGGGAGTTCATTTCCTGACCAAACTCTTTACGTTTATCTGGGGCAACATCCTTTATTGTCTGCATAAGACCGTTTACCAAACCGTTGCGGCCCATATATTTTATGTGAAGTGCCTCTAAATCTGATGGAGTGTAATGAGATAAGGAAGCGATTTCTTTTCTGAATGTCTCACGAAGCAAAGTTATAGTCTCCATACATTTGATCTATTATAGAAGATTCTCTCGAAGTTTGGAGCGGTTATTTCACTTTCTCGACTATCTTCGCGAAAACACTAGGATACTCAACCGCTATCTGAGCAAGAATCTTTCGGTCAAGCGAAATCTTTTTCTCCTGAAGCTTATGAATAAACGCAGAATAGGTCATATCCATAGATCGAAGCGATGCATTCATACGGGTAATCCATAATGATCTAAAGTCATTTTTTTTATCCTTGCGTCCGGTAAACGCATACTCGCCGGCATGAAGAACTGCTTCTTTTGCCTTTTTGAAGTGCTTGCTTCGGGTCATCCAGTAACCCTTTGCCTGCTTGAGCACCTTTTTATGTCGGCGTCTTGTTGTCATTCCACCTTTTACTCGTACCATAGATTATTTAAGACCTAACATTTTTTTAACTTTTGTAGCCACTCTACCACTAAGCTGTTTTGTCTGCCTCAGACTTCGAAGCTGTCTTTTGCTCTTACTGGCTTTCAAGTGGCGCGCATAGTGTGATCTATGCATTACTTTTCCCTTTTTGGACACTCTAAAACGTTTCAGAGCAGATTTTCTAGTTCTTTGTTTTCCCATATATTCTCGTAATTATAACATGAAACTTGCCTAGATGCATCATGAACGTGAGATACGCTTTTCGAAACGATCTTGGGAAGGTGGGGTACAATTTATTCTTTGTTTACTTCTTTCTTGCTATAACGGCACGTATTACTCTTCCTTCCATGCGAGGCTCTTTGGAAACATTTACTTCACCCATAGCGGCAATGTACTTCTTTATAAGATCAAATGCCATGTCTCTTTTCCCCATCTCTCGTCCTCTGAGCGTTAAGTTTATACGAACCTGGTTGCCTTCACTTAAAAACTCCTTACCCTTCTCAATCATGCGAATAAGATCTCCTTCCGCAATAAAGAGGGAAAGCTTAAGATCCTTGACGACGCTCTTTTTAATACCCTTACGGGCACTTTTTTCCTTTTTTTCCTCCTGGTAAAGGAATTTTTTGAAGTCGATGATTTTAGCAACAGGGGGCTTTGCTTGGGGGGCTATGAGAACTAGATCGACACCTTTTTCTTGTGCCAACCGAAGCGCTTCTGTTTTGGACAAAACGCCTACCTGCTTTCCTTCAAAATCGATGACCCTGAGTTCCGGTGCTTCGATACGAAAATTAAGTTGATAGTATTTTCGCTCGGGACGCGGCTGGAACCGTCTAAAGCGTGGCCTAAAGGTATTTCTCAATGTCTTGACTTAGCTTGTCTATAAACTGGATAACTGGTAGCTGACCTAGATCTTTGCCTTCACGACTGCGAACTGAAACCGTCATATCCGGACTAGCGCTTTCCTTCTCTCCAATTATAACCATGTAAGGCACTTTTTGCAAGGTTGCTTGCCTGATTTTGTAGCCTAGAGACTTTGCGTCAGAATCTGTCTCTACTCGGATATTTGCTTTTTTGAATGCTTCCTCGATCTTCTTGGAATACCCAGCAAATTTTTCCGATACCGGAATAATTTTAACCTGAATAGGGGAAAGCCATAGGGGAAATAAGCCAGCAACATGCTCTATTAAGATTGACATGAATCTTTCCACCGATCCCATAATTGCAGCATGGATCATGACCACTCTTTCTTCTTTACCTTCCTCGTCAATACAGAAAAGGTTAAACCTCTCGGGCATATTAAAATCAAGCTGGATTGTTGCTACTTGCCATTCACGCCCCAATGAATCATATGCCATAAAATCTATCTTTGGTCCATAAAAAGCAGCTTCTCCTTTAGCTACAAAATAATCAGCGTTTTTCTCCCGCGCTATGGTCTCGAGTTCCATCTCGGACCTGCTCCATGTTTCCGGTTTTCCCAGGTAGGCCTCCGCATTTTTAGGATCGTGAAATGAAAGCCGGACTTTAAGTTTAAAGTCAAACGTCGCATAAAATTTTTCTACAATATCCCAAACGGTAAGAAGTTCCTGCTTCATCTGATCCGGCCGGCAGAACACGTGAGCATCGTCCTGTGTCACAGATCGGACACGCGACAGTCCCGAAAGCTCACCGGTCTGCTCATCGCGATATACCATTGTTGTCTCCGTATATCGTTCGGGCATATCACGGTAGCTTCGCGGAGTATGAGCAAAGATCTGAGTGTGATGGGGACAGTTCATAGGCTTCATCACGAACATGTGCCCTTCACGAGTATTAATTTTGAAAAGCTCATTTGAGAACTTTGTCCAATGACCACTCGTTTCGTATAGCTCTTTTTTGGCTATGTGGGGAATAGTAACCTTCTTATAACCTTTCTTTCTGCGAAGGCCCAAAACATAGTCCGACAACAGATCGCGCACAAGCGTTCCCTTGTCTGTCCACAACGGAAGTCCTGACCCCACAAGATCCGAAAAGAAAAAAAGATCCATCTCGCGGCCCAGCTTCTTATGATCCCGTTTTTTTGCCTCCTCGATTTGCCACAAATATTTTTCAAGTTCTTCTTTTGTAGCAAAAGCTGTACCGTATATGCGAGTAAGCATTTTGTTTTTCTCATCGCCACGCCAGTATGCTCCCGCAACCGAGAGGAGCTTGAAATGCTTGAGAGATTCTTTTGGATTCTCCGTATGTCCGCCACGGCAAAGATCACGGAAATCACCAGCTTGATAGATACTTATCTTTTCTCCATTTTTAGAGAACTCTTCGATCAGTTCAAGCTTGTATTCATTGTTTTGATTTTCGGCTCGCGCATCATCAGCTGACACCTCAAAACGCTTGAAACTCTCCCATCGTTTTACTATTTCACGCATTTTTTGTTCAATACGAGGAAAATCCTTCTCGGAAACGGGCTGAGAGAATTCAAAGTCGTAATAAAATCCGTTGTCTATTGGCGGACCGATGGTACGCTTTGTATCAGGCCATATTTCCATGACCGCTGCTGCTAAAAGATGGGCGAATGAATGTCTTAAATTATCGAGATCGGATTTATTCATAGGTTGATTATAACTAAATAATATTGTTTTGCATAAAAAAACCCTCCGTGAGGAGGGGTATATTTACGCCACACGAGATCTACCCCTCCTAAAGGAGGCAGGTAGTTGTCCGTATAACATACAGTTTCATAAACTTATTGTAGCGAGGCAATGTACTAATGTCAAACGCGGTGGATCCGAGAGGACTTGAACCTCTGACCTTTTCAATGTCAATGAAACGCTCTAGCCAACTGAGCTACGGATCCTGATGATCTTAGGAAACAATTTTACCAAATAAATCCCCATCTTTATATCCTTCGACTCGTACGCGTCGTATTTCACCAGCTTCTTCTCTCGCCGATACCACCTTTACTCTTATCTGATTACTCAGTAGTCCTTCTTGCGCTTCTTTGGTTTTTTCCTTGAGGAATAGAGTAGAGAAGGTCTGGCCTACATGTCTTTGCAGAAAGGCATTGTATTTGCGATTGCCAAGATCCGCCAATGCCTTTGCCCTTCTTTGTTTATCTTCAGCCTTTGGCTCCGTTAAACGTTGGCGAAGATAGTTGGCCGCCGTATGTTCACGAGGAGAGAAGCGGAAAACGTGAAACTTATTGATGGGTGTCTTTTCCAAGAAGTCATAGGTATCAGCAAAGTCTGTGTCCGTCTCCTCGAGAAAACCTACAATGACGTCGGTACCAATAAATGCATAAGGATTCATACGAGCAATGCGATCGAGTTTTTCCATAAATTCTCCCCGAGTGTACCCACGTTTCATTAGTTTGAGGATCTTGTCGCAGCCTGACTGAAGAGGAATATGGAAAAAGTCTACAAACCGATCGTTATCCTTATACTCCTCATAAAGGTTAAAGAAATCTTCATCAATGCTCCAAGGATGTATCGATCCGAAACTCAGACGCGGGATGGTGGTTTCCTCTAAAGTGCGTCTTACGAGGTCTACAAAACGCTCCTTACTATCGAAACCAAAGGCCTGAGTATTGATCGCAGTCATAACGACTTCCTTCATTGAGGCACTCCAGTGATTAATCGATCTGACAATATCGTCAGTTGATCGAGATTTGGGAAGACCGCGCAGATAAGGGACTATGCAAAAGGTGCAAAACCGCTGGCACCCATCCTGGATCTTTATGATGACTCGCTTAGAATCCAAAAACTTGTCCCTCATAGGGACCTGTGCCTGCACCTGCCTAGAACCCTCTCCAAATCTTTTAAGCACAACCGACACAAGGTATTCCTTTTGAGTATTATCTATCAGTAGGTCAGCTTGTGGGAGGTTGTCCTTCTTTTTCAGCCAATTCGTTACCGCACAGCCTGTTACCACTATCTTCGCCTCAGGAAAACGTTTACGAGCCTGGTATACGTGCTGCTTTGCTTCACGTTCGGCTTTGTGCGTTACGGCACATGTATTTACGATGTAAAGAGAGGGACTAGATTCATTCCATGCGTATCCCTTGCCTACCAGCTGTCTATCGATCTCTTCTTTTTCAGCCTGGTTTACACGACAGCCAAAACTGAAACTTGCAAACGTTTGTGCCATGGGTATATTTTAGCATAAAATAGCCTCAGAATAGCCTTAACTACTACACACACGCACACTACATCTGTATGTATCTATTACACACGCTATAGGCTATAAGCTATATTATAAACAGCTATTGACAATCTTATAATAAGATGCTATAATCTACCCAGATCCTAAGGTTTTTCTACCAGCTAGAAAAGCTTTAGGATTTTTTTTATGCATAAAGCAATAGTAACGGTTTTACTATCGTTCATGTTGCTTCTCCTCCCGGGCGCTCTTCAAGCCCAAGAGGTTGCCGGTCAATCCGCTAATATAACCTATAGTGTATTTACTGAAAAGAAATGTACACAACCGGTAAACTATGCAAAAAAGAAAAAGGCGATCGAAAACGTGCTTAAGAGGCACAACTCTACCCTGACCGGTGAAGTAGACACCTTTATAACTGCCTGCCAGACATACAGCCTCGACTGTTATCTCCTGCCTGCTATAACCGGTTTGGAGTCCAGCTTCGGCCAATTTACTCATCCAGGCTCACACAACCCGTTTGGATGGGGCGGAGGATATATCATGTTCGACTCCTGGTCAGACTCGATTATGACCGTGGGTAACGGTTTACAGGAAAATTATGTTAAAAAGGGCGCGAGCGACTTATATTCCATAGGTAGAATCTACGCGGCGAGTCCGACATGGGCCATACGAGTCGAGCGCTTTATGAAAGAAATGGAAAAGGAAGAAGAGGATTTGCAGTTGTTTTTGAGCGAGAATCAAGTACAATTGTAAAAATATCTGAGTCTATCCTGACGCGTATGTACACGTACAAACTTAAACACCTTCCAAAACAGACCATTGAGCTTGTTGTAGACATCCCTAAAGAGGATATCGCTGAAGCATATAAGAAGTCGTTCTCTGCACTCCAAGCAGATCTCACTGTTGAAGGTTTCCGCAAGGGTAAGGCACCTGCATCCATCGCTGAGAAAAATATCAAAAAGGAGTCTGTTTACTCGCACTTAATCCAGGCACTCGTTCCCGCAATCTACGAAGAAATTGTCAAAAAAGAGTCACTAAAGCCTATTATTCAACCACGCCTTGAGCTTACAAAGGCAAAAGAGGGCGAGGAATGGCAGGTTAAAATGACCGTTGCCGAAAAGCCAGTTATAGATCTCACGGCCTACAAGGATCTCGTGAAAAAAGCAAAAGAAAACAAAAAAACGGCAGAAATCTGGACACCAGGAAAAGATGCTGCCCCCAAGCCTGAATCGGCTGAGAAGGAAAAACATGCTTTACTGAATACTATTCTTGATGCACTTCTTAAGGGTATTACGATAGAAATACCGCCCGTAATCGTCGAAACCGAACTAAACAATCGGCTAACCCAACTGGTAGATGATATCGAAAAGGTGGGACTTACTACCGAATCATATCTAAAATCGAAGAATCTGACCATGGATGAGCTTAAAAAGCGATATAGCACCGAGATAGAGGATACGTACAAGATGGAGTTTCTTTTAGCCGATATCGCCGAAAAAGAGGGTATCAAAGTAGAGAAGGAAGACCTCGAAAAGCTATTTGCCTCGATAAAAACCGATGAGGAACGTAAAGCAGCGGAAGCCAATGCGTACTTCTACGCCTCAATCCTGAGGAAGCAGAAGGCGCTTGATTTCCTAATTAGCCTGTAGTAAAATTAAGGCATGGCTAGAAGCACCTCTATGAGCGCAAAAAAGGGCCAACAGCCCTACAAAAATCCACTAGAAACCGTTAAAGGCTTTGGATCTTCGATGGTCACTGATACAGCTCGCGACTTCAAGGATTTGGGCACAGGCATTTTTGATCAGTTCTTCGGCGGTTATGATGGACCGAAATCAGAACATGCTAATCGCGGATTCGAACATGGCAGACAGGAAGCTCCCAAAAAGAAGAAGGAATTCTCTCTTTTTAACTATCAGGAACACTACGAAAAAGAAATCGTTAAACGCGAAATCAGACAGCTGAGTGAACTTATTAAGAAGGAAATCGACCTTCTCAAAAAAGCCAACTCTTCACTTCTGGGAGAGATTAAGGATATTCAGAAGATAGGTATTGATGCGCTTCCTGATAAACCCGGCATTTATCATGTGAGATTCCTCGAGCTTGTCTTGAGCATCCTCAAGACCCTCCGCGCCAAAGTTGGAGAGTCCGGCACATGGCTTCAGGCCATGATAAGCAAGAAAAAGAAAAGAGGATCACTTTTTGCAAATCTTTCCAAGAAAAAGGGCACTCAATATTCCATGTCTCAAGAACTTCAGTCGTCAAGATCAGTACAGTAAGAAAGAGCCGACCATTCTCTTATTGCAGCGCCTTCAGGAAATGATTTACCCCGTAAGCCCAGCTACCGTTCGATGAGGGTGTATACTTGGCCATAATTGCGGTTGCTGTAACAAGGCCTTTATCAATATATTCTCTCTTTATGCCCTGTGCCACCGTATCGATCGCATCTTCATAGGATTCAAATCGAAGAACATTATCTCCATAGATGCCCCATCCCCAACAATTATACGAATCATCAGGAATTACCCGGCATGCATTCGATTCCTGCATGGAGATAGCTACAAGAAGGCGATAGTCAAACTGATATTTATCCGACGTTTCAACAATATAGGCGGCATGATCATAAAGGGGCGAGTTGTACTTTCTTAAAAATGCCTGGAGATTTGCGACACGTCCGTCCTGTACTTCGATGTCTGTTTGAATTGTATGGGTAGCGTATGGAGAGTTTGAGGAATCGAACTGATCGGTATTATTTTTTTGATAGTCAATTTCCTCGAATAATTCGGCGATATACTGCTTTCTGGTCTGCTGCGCATGTACCTGCATAACGGCAAAGATATTGACAAGCAGGAGCACAACAAAAGCACCTCCGTACATAAGCAGTTTTCCCTTCATACATGTACTATAGAGCAATAAAGGGGCATAAGTCAACCTTTATATATGTAAAAGTAGGTCGGGAACGGCTTGTGTTCAACCGTTTCCTTCAGAAACTTCTTCCACTCGGGGATTTTGAAACCATGAGACACTACAAGCGTGCCCTTTTTAAGATTTTTCTCAAAGTGGGGAAGAAGCCTTGTAATAAGATCAGGGAGAAGAAAAATATAGATGACATGTGCCTGCCTGACATCATACTTCAGAATGTTCTTCCTCTCAAACATGATATTTCTGAGACCATGCAGTCTGCTCCAGAATCTCGCCCACACAAGAAGAAGGGGATTCACATCTACACCTATACCTTTCACCCTGTACTTTTCGACCGCCATTCGAACAACTCGCCCGTCTCCGCACCCTAGATCCAGAAAAGTCATCCCATGTTTAAGGTTGCATTTCCTGAGGATAAACTCCAGCTCCTTTTTTTTTGAAGGAACATAGGGTGATCCACACAGATGAGAATAAATCAGAGAAAAGATATATAGGGAGAACACAATAAGTACGGAAAGTTCAAGGAAAAGTAGGAATAGGTAAAACAGGTAACCTAGCATTCTTGTAGTATAATATAAACGATCTGCGGGTCAATAGATTGCCTCAATAGCTCAACGGATAGAGTACTGGTCTTCGGAACCAGTGATGGGGGTTCGATTCC
>CAYPZT010000013.1:0-26761 GCA_964415435.1 uncultured Gammaproteobacteria bacterium | reverse complement strand
ATTCTGTATTTCCCTTTTTTCTTTGACTCTATACCCGCAATAGCATAAAATACATTGCCTTTGAGTTCCAAAGTGGTATAGTCGACAAATCCATCTTTTGCGGTCGGCCGAGGATAAACAAAGAGAGATGCAGACTGTGGTAGCATCGACGCTTTATCAGCCATCCTTGTTATTCTTGGTATCTGTATTCCATCACTTACGACAAGTACACCACTTAACTCATCTTTTTTTTCTCCCGCATATTGGGTAAATAATTTTACTTGATCAGCTGTATTCCTTATTTGTGTTGAATCAAGCCACTCCATTATTTCTGTCGGCAAATATTCGTTCGTGTTAACAGCTTTTTTTAGCGCATTTGCCTCACTTGGTCGGCCGGCATATACGAAATGTAATCCGCTTTGTCTAATTGCGTGGTCTATTTCGCGTTTGTTTTCTAGAAGAAACTCATCTGTCTCACCACTACCCAGTACCACAAGCTGATCAAACTTTTTTAATCGGTCCGGCTCCCAGCCTGCTCGCACACAAGCAATCTGCATCGTAAGAAGAGCGGCGCGATCCGAGTTAAGTCGCTCGGCACCGAACAGTGTAGGTAAATATTCATAGGCTTTATCCTCAGCTTTTGTAGCCGCATCATATGTGCCTGGTCTACTGATAGCAAGAATATGGGATATAGTAGTTTGCACTTCCAGAAGAAGCTAATCTATTGGTTTTTCGGGCTGCAGTTTCTAACTCTATCATTTCACTGCGAAGATTGGAGACAAGCATCTCTGCATCTTTCGCTTCACCTGTTGTTGGTTCGTGCCCTAATGCTCTGTACAACTCGGCATTAGGTGCAGAAATCAAATGCATAATTTCTGACGTCGCAGGGATTGCTGCCTCGTAATCAAAATCGATGCCGCCAGCTAGATGGTCAAGACGAGCTAGTAGTACATTGAGGGTCGATGGAAGTATATCCCGTTTGATTGTTTCTTGGGGCATATACTTTCATTCTATACGAAGATAGGGGATAGTTATTATAAACTGACCGCCTCGTTCTCTATACTTTCGGTTTTTTTGAAGAATCTCGGAGGCAAAGTTCCAGGACATAAGAAGAGCATAATCGGGCATATCCTTGAGTAATTTCTTTTCAGGATAAATCGGAAGATGGGTACCTGGCGTATATTTTCCCTGTTTGAAATGAATGGAATCTACCACGTAACGCACTAATCCTTTATCAATCCTGCAGTAATTGAGAAGAACGTTTCCCTTAGCTGATGCGCCGTATCCGACAATCTTTTTTCCCTCTGCCGATAACCGCCTGAGATATCCTACAAGATCCCTTCTGATTGTCTTTACCCTTCTGGCAAACTCTTCGTATGTTGCAGTCTCGCCCAGCTTCTTCAGCTTCTCTTGTAAAAGAAGTTCTCTGACTCGTTTATGTTCCTTAAAATTGGAGCCTCTCTGAGCAATATATACACGAAGTGAGCCGCCATGAATTGGATCACGTCTGATGTCAATAAGCTTGAACTTATGTTTCTTAAATAAATACATAAGTGGTTGTATCGAAAAATAAGACAGGTGCTCATGATATATTGTGTCGAACTGATTCTTTTGCATTAAGTCGACAAGGTACGGAAACTCCATAACAAAAACACTTTTTTTGTTCATAAGAATTGATACAGACATCATAAGAGCATGAAGATCGTGTATATGGGCAACGACGTTTGTTGCGGTGATTACCGACGCATATCCATATTTTTTTTGCACTGCGGTTGCGACCTTGACACTCATGAAATCGTTTACCGTGGGCACTCCCTTTTTCCTTGACAAAGCAGCTAAATTTTTTGCAGGATCTATCCCTAAAACACGTATGTTTTTTTTCTTAAAAAAAGTAAGAAGTGTTCCATCGTTGCTGCCGATATCAACAACAAGTTTTTTTGGTCCAAGTCTAAAATCCTTGAACAGCTCTTCACTCATAAATTTAAAATGGGATACCATTGTTGTTGACGTTGAAGGAATATAAAGGTAATTACGAAACATTATTTCGGCCGGAATAGTATGCATAAGCTGAACCAGATAGCACGTCCGGCAAACAGATACATCAAGGGGGTAGTACTCCTCTTTTTTTTTCAAATTTTGTTTTGAAACAAATCCATTCGGAATCGGCATCGGTCCCAATCTAAGAAACAAATATAGATCACTGCTTCCACATATACGACACTGTCTTATTTTATAGTTTCCGTTTCTCATTAGGTTTAAACAACGGTATGTTATACTAAAATTCGCTTAAATTTACAATGAAACATAAAGAGCATCTACCTAAAATAGTTGTTATCACCCCCACATTAAATAACGAGAAACTAATTCCTTCGTTCATTCGATCGATAAAAAGACAAAATTACCCAAAAAACAAGATCGAGCTTATTTTTGTGGATGGCGGCTCCAAAGATGCAACAAAACTCCTTGCAAAAAAAAATAGAATCAGGATCATTCCCAATCCTCATATACTTGCAGAACCTGCGATAGACATAGGAATGACGCAAACAACAGGAGACATAAAAATGATACTAGCAGCAGACAATATCTACAAAGACAAAAATGCGTTTAAGAAAATTGCTGAGGTTTTTAGAAATAAAAAAATATTTGCCGCATTCCCCAGACATGAAAGTACAGAGTCGGATAATTTTTTTACTAAATACCACAATAGGTTCACCGACCCTTTTAACCATTTTCTTTATGGTGATGCTGCTAACGCTCGGACGTTTAAACGTATTTACAGAACGCTTGAACAAACAAAGGAATACGATATTTATGATTATCGTTCTGCCGATGTACGGCCTATTATAGCTCTCGCCCAGGGATTCGCAGTTAAAGGGAATTTTAAACGTAAGAAGCACCAGGCTTTCGATGATATTAAACCGATTATTGATCTGATTGAGGAAAATAAATCTATTGCCTATCTGCATAACCTGCCAATCTATCATCACACTACCCAAAATCTTTCGCATTTTTTACGGAAACAACGCTGGGCTACGCAAAACGTCCTCGACAGAAAAAAATATGGAATTGCATATAGAAAAAACGCACTTACACGGGGGCAAAAAATGAAGATTGTTTTATGGCCCGCATATGCATTTAGCATCATCATTCCAACAATCCATGCAGTGTACGGACTTGTGAAAGACAGGGAAGTGTTATGGATATACCATCCACTTTTGTGTTTTCTCTCTGCCTATGCTAGTATGACTCAAGTTATTTCATATAATATACGTAAAGTCACAACCATTTCCCGACAATAGCCTATGCAGTTTTCAGTTGAAAAATTCGAAAAGCACGGAGATAGAAGAGGTGATCTTGTCGTCTTTCTAAAATATTCAGATCTTAAAAAAAATCGAAAGACATTTGGTCAAATATACTTTGTGACATTCAACAAAAAAGGGGTCGTACGAGGTAATCACTACCACAAGAAATGGAAAGAGTGGTTTGGTATCGTTGCGGGAAAAGTAAAAGTACATCTGAAAGATGTTAAAACAAACGAAGAAAAGACAATCATCCTTAATGCAAAAGGAAGACAATATGTCCGCCTAAAGATTGGTTCTTACATCGTTCACTCTATTGTAAGCCTGACATCCTACGCCGCACTTCTCAACTATGCAGATGGAGAGTGGGCAAAAAAAGATACATTTCATTACAAACTCATCTAGCACAATGGATAAAACAGTAAAGATACATCCCAAGGCTCTTGTTGAAACCAAAAAGGTAGGCACACATTCAAGAATATGGGCATTCGTACATATCCTTACCGGTGCAAAAATAGGTAAGAACGCTAATATATGCGATCATTGCTTTATCGAAAATGAGGTAACCATAGGAGACGATGTGACAATCAAAAGCGGCGTATATCTGTGGGATGGTATAACGGTAGAAAACAAGGTTATGATTGGTCCGGCAGCTGCTTTCACGAACGATAAATATCCAAGAAGCAAAAATACCTCGTATGAAAAGCTTGAAATTCACCTGAAAGAAGGGTCATCGATTGGAGCAAACGCTACTATTGTTGCAGGCATAACGATTGGCAGGTATGCACTGATTGGCGCAGGCAGTGTGGTCACGAAAAATGTTCCGGACTACGCTTTGGTCTATGGTAACCCAGGAAGTGTAAAAGGATATGTATGTATGTGTGGACAAAAACTGAAGTTCAGTAAAAACCTGAGTACGTGCTCAGCATGCAATAAAAAATACAAACAAATAAAAAAAATTGTTAGTAAAATCTAAGCCTATGAAAACAGTGAGTCTTGTAACTGGTGGTGCAGGATTTATCGGCTCTCACGTAGTGAAGCATCTTCTTAGGATGAAACACATCGTTGTGGTACTAGACGACTTAAGTGGCGGATATAAAAGAAATATCCCCGGGAAAGCAATTTTTATAAATGGTTCTATAAATGATACCAAGCTACTTGATCGCATATTTAAAAAATACCAATTTGACTATGTTTACCATCTTGCTGCATATGCCGCAGAAGGTTTAAGTCATTTTATAAGAAAATTTAACTATGAGAATAATCTTGTCGGATCAATTAATCTTATTAACCGCTCAGTCTTGTACAACGTCAAACATTTTGTTTTTACATCATCAATTGCAGTTTACGGAGCAAACCAGACGCCGATGAAAGAAAGCATGGTACCTCAGCCCGAGGACCCCTATGGCGTAGCAAAATATGCGGTGGAACTGGATCTCAAGGCAGCCCATCGTATGTTTGGCCTGACATACACTATCTTCAGGCCTCACAATGTGTATGGCGAAAATCAAAATCATGGGGATCCTTATCGAAATGTTCTTGGTATTTTTATGAACAATATAATGTCCGGTAGGCCTATGACAATATTCGGGAACGGAAAACAAACAAGAGCGTTCTCTTACATTGACGATGTCGCTCCCTACATCGCAAAAGCAGTAACGGTTAAGAAAGCTCGAAATGAAATATTTAATATAGGCGCTGATACGCCTTACACTGTCAAAGAACTTGCAAAAACAATTGCGCAGGAAATGAACGTAAAGGCAGACATTGTATTCCTTCCTGAAAGAAAGGAAGTTGTTCATGCTTACTCTGATCACAGCAAAGTGAAAAAAATATTTGGAATTCGTAAAACTACCGATCTTCAGACGGGTATAAGAAAAATGGTCCAATGGGCAAAAAATATTGGACATTTAAAACCTGCAAAGTTTAAAAATATTGAGGTTCCTGTAAACATGCCGCCGTCATGGCGGAAATTAATGAAATAATATGAATATTCCTTTTTTAGATCTTCACAAACAGTATCATTCGATCGAGGATGAAATTAATAAAGCGGTTGACCGCGTACTTAAAAAGCAGTTTTTTATTTTGGGAGATGAGACAGAGTCCTTCGAAGCAGAACTTGCTAAATATCTTGGCGTAAAATACGCAGTCGGCCTAAACTCAGGCACAGACGCTCTTGAATTTTGCCTGCGGGCTCTTGGAATAGGTAAAGGAGATGAGGTTATTACACCCGCAAACAGTTACATCGCCACCTCGCTCGCCATCTCGTATGTAGGCGCAAAACCCATTCTTGTAGACTGTGATCCAAAAACCTATCAAATCGATGTATCGATGATTAAAAAGAGAATTACAAAAAAAACCAAGGCAATACTTCCGGTACACTTATACGGGGCTCCATGCGAGATAGATGCCATTATGAAACTCGCTAAAAAGCATTCGCTATTTGTAATAGAAGATACTGCTCAGGCAATAGGAGCAACACTGAATGGAAAAAAACTGGGAACGTTCGGAGATGTCAATGCATTCAGTTTTTATCCAGGAAAAAACCTAGGAGCTTACGGAGATGCCGGCGCTATAACCACAAACAATAAAAAAACATACGAAAAAGTGTTGTTCCTAAGAAACTACGGTCAGACTAAAAAATACCATCATGTGACATTCGGGCGTAACAGCCGTCTTGATGAACTGCAGTCTGCCGTATTACGTGTAAAGTTAAAGCATGTGGATGCATGGAACAAGAAACGAAATATACTGGCCAAAGAATATAAAAAAAGATTGGTTAACATCAGTACCCAGGTAATACTGCCCGGAGGAACCTCAAATTATCATTTGTTTGTAATCGAGACACCGAAAAGAAATGCTCTCCAGGCGTATCTAAAACAAAAAGGAATCCATACCCTTATTCATTATCCTATTCCGATACACCTGCAGAAAGCCTACAAGGACATGAACTATAAAAAGGGGAGCTTTCCTCAATCAGAAAAACTAGCCCGTTCAGTATTGAGTATTCCCATGTATCCAGAACTGACCAAAAATGAGGTTGAACACATCTCAGAAACAGTTAGGAACTTTTTTAAATGAAAACAATTCTTATAACAGGAGCAACAAGTTTCCTAGGTAGTAATCTGGTAAGGGAACTTGAGAAAAAAAGAAATCTGCGTCTCATAAAAGTATCACTTCGCGGCGACAAAAAAAAGCATGTCGACTCTCTGGATCTATTAGATTTTAAGAAGGTAAAAGCTTATGTAGAAAAAAAGAAACCCGACGTTATAATCCATCTTGCGGCACTAGTAAACCTGTCGCGTGACTACCTTATTGGTCGGAAATGCATAGATGCCAACATCATTGGCACCATTAACCTTCTTGAGGCAACCAAAAACATATCTGTTAGAAAGGTTTTATTTGCAAGTACCGAAGAAATATATGGGGTCAACTCTTCACCGTATACGTTAAAACAGGTTCCCAAACCACCATCGCTCTACTCTATAAGTAAGGTCGCGGGGGAACACTTATGTCAATACTATGCAACGCTGCATGGATTTTCGTTTATTATTTTCAGAATAGGTACTCTGTATGGCCCGGACAGCCAGCCAGATAGATTTCTTACGCAGATTATCAAGAAAGCAAAAAGTAACCAACCTATTCTCCTCAATTCGGGTAAAAGAAAAAGGGACTACATCTACATAGATGATGCAGTAGACGCAATCGTACGTGCCGTTACCTATAGAGCGAATGAAAATATGATTCTTAATATTGGCGGAAAAATATCAGTTTCCCTTCATACCTTTGCCAGGACTGTCGTCCGAATTTCAAAAAGTAAATCCAAAATTGTCCTGAATGCATTCCCGGACAGAGTGGGGGAGGCGTTTTATCAAAAAATGGATTTATCTGCAGCAAAAAAAATATTGGGGTGGAAACCAACTACGGATCTGGCAGTCGGTATAAAAAAATCCATTGATTTTTCAAGCTAAACCGACTAATATGGTACAGATGAAAAAGATGGACCGAGAGTTGAAACTTCGTAAAACAGTCAGCGAAAAGATAAAGAAAATATACACGCTTCGGAAGAAAAAAAAGACATTTGTTCCGGGTCAGTCGTGGATTCAGTATTCGGGCGGTGTTTTTGATGACAAAGAGATAAATGCGGCCGTAAGTTCCCTTATTGACGGGTGGTTTGGGTTGGGAAAAAAAGGAGAAGAATTTGAAAACGATCTTGCAGCTTTTGTTGGCGTTAAAGGCTCAATTCTAACCAACTCCGGCTCAAGTGCAAACCTCTTGGCAATTGCCTCCATTATGTCGCCGCTTTTTTCCGGTCGACTCAAACGAGGAGATGAGGTTATAACCTCTGCCTGCGGTTTTCCAACAACAGTAAATCCAATAGTGCTTTACGGGTTGAAGCCTGTGTTCCTTGATATCAATCCGGATACTTACAATATAAATGCGTCTGATCTCGAACGCGCCCTCTCAAAAAAAACGCGGGCAGTCATGCTTGCTCATACACTCGGAAATCCTCATGAAATGGATAAGATCATGGAGTTTTGCAAGAAACATAACCTTATTTTTATTGAAGACAACTGTGATGGTCTTGGATCAGAATATGACGGTCAACGTACAGGAAGTTTTGGACTCCTCGGTACTCAATCTTTTTATCCGCCCCATCATATAACAATCGGTGAAGGCGGAGCCGTTCATTACAATGACATGCGCTTTAACAGGATTACCCAGTCTTTGAGGGATTGGGGTAGATCATGCTGGTGTAGGGGAGATGAAAAACGTATGCTCGGGGCATGCGGAGTAAGATTCAACTACGTTGTAGGCGGTAAGCCGTATGACCATAAATATATGTTCAACCAGATAGGTTATAACCTCAAGCCTATTGAGGCACAGGCAGCGATGGGCGTGATGCAGCTTAAACGGATGCCTGGATTTATAAAGAAACGGGCCAAGAATTTTGCCCGGATGTACAAGCACGCAAAAAATTGGGAAAAATATTTTATCCTTCCTAAATCACTCCCAAAAGCAAAGCCATGTTGGTTTGCTTTTCCGTTGACGATCAGAGATAACATGGCTTTTACCCGTCACGAGATAACTATGTACCTTGAAGAGAAAAAAATTCAGACGAGGCCGCTATTCGCAGGAAACATCACCAGACAGCCGGCATATTTCAATATTAAATACCGAAAAATCGGCAAACTGACAAATGCAGACCGTGTTTTACATAATACATTTTTTACAGCAATCTATCCGGGGGTAGGAAACCAGGAGATAGACTATATCGCAGAGTGTATAAATGAATTTTTGAAACTAAAGGGCTAACGACTTCCGTATCTGTTCTTTGATATCGTATTCCCTAGCAATCTCCAAACACCGAGACTGTAGTTCGGCCAGATTTTCTTTATTTAAAAACGCACGTAAAGCGGATCTGTTATGTATTTGATTATGTCTATCGAGTAAAAAAGCCACACCAGCTTTTTTAATAGCACGCGATATCGATGGTTCGCAAGAAATGATAAATGGCACTCCACACAGAAGAAAGTCCCATATTTTTAGCGGTTCAATGAACTTCGTCGAGCCAAACTTATCATCATAGACCGCGATGCCAACATCGCAAAGAGTAGCAAACTCCTGCCATTCCCGCCTTGAATGAAGGGTATGAACTTTCCATTTTTTAAGTCCATACTTTTTACAGTTTTCTTTGAACTTCTGATGATTGCCAACGGGGGCAAAATGATACTCCAGACCGGGATGGATTTTTTGAATTTGTTGAATCACAGAAAAAAGAATTGAAAACTGCCTTTCGGTTATGCAGCTTCCGGTCCAAGCCATTTTATTTCCCGTCCTTTTTTTCACACCCAGGCGATACAACTTGGAGTCAAACTGATTTGAGTTTGGGATGTAAAAGGCTCTTACTCCCTGATGATTTTTTTTGTACTGGGCTAATCTTTCGCAGACCGCCCACACATAGTCTGCATGTTTACTTGAAATTTTATCTGCTGCTTCATAGAGAAACTGCAAAAAGCTGTTAGAAAAACGATTCCTATTGTAATCAACCGCATAAAATACGAGCTTGTATCGTAGGAAAAATCTCAGGATTGCCATAGGCAGAGTAGAGAGCGGATCAATACCGATATATATAGTATTGTCATCCTTATTTTTCTGGAAGTGTTTGTACACCGAGAAAAAAATCAGAAAAAAATCAACACAGTATTTGACTGGCAGAATTCTTCCAAAAAATGCAGCAACCTTTCTCTTTTTCTCCTTTTTCCACCAACCCTGCAAAACAGGCACTGTATAGTCATCCAACGGTAGCTGAAGTGTTGTGACCTGGATACCTGCACTCGTAAGGCCGTTGCATACGGATGAGTACGGACCTTCTAATGGATCATATGGTGTCGTTTTACGATATACGACATGAGTAACGACATATGCCTTTGCAAATCGCATGTGGGTATTATAGTATACTTTACATTCATTCTTATTTTATGCGAAGTCCAAAGATTAGCGTCGTCCTGCCAACCTATAATCGTCCAGACTACATCGTACTTTCCCTGCGATCTATTTTAAATCAAACATACAAAAACTTTGAGGTCATCGTCCTTGATGACGCTTCAACTGACAATACCGATCAGGTGGTGACCAGTTTTAAGGATAAGCGGATCGTCTATGTAAAAAATAAAAAAAACATGGGGTATGCCGCCAATATAAAAAAGGGCTTTAATATGGCAAAGGGGAAATACATATTTATGATTTCCGACGACGACATTCTCATGAGTACGACTCTTTTTCAGGAACTCGTGAATGTCATGGACAGAACAAATGCAGGATATGCCCAGACTGGCCTGGTCTACTATGATACTGACTACCATAAACCTTCTGTTATCGATCATGTGGCGACGAGACTGATTTATGAAAAGCCCACTCCCGACATTTTTTTTAGAACATCGAACTGGCACTACGGATTTATGTCCGGAAATATTTTTAGAAAAGACTTTCTCAATATTAATCGGGACTTCCATGAAACAGATATCTGGTGGCCGTTTTTGCGCGCGGCTTTTAATGCCATAAAGGGCCACGGCGCAGTATATTTTGGAAAGCATTTTATAGTGGCAAGAACCAGCACAACAGGTCTCATAGCCTGGCTCGATATGGAAAAAAACGGCAGTTTTTATATGGATCTTCTATTTAAGATTTACAAAGAATTTGATCACAATCCAGAGCGATACAAAAAATATCTAAAAGATAGGCTCGATACAGTCGTCGGTACACTTCCGGGGATAAAATATTATACCTCCAACAGAAACGTACGCACCATGGCGGAAGCGATTGCGGGATATCGGCCGCAGTATATTTTCGAAAGAGGCTTCTGGACACAAGTTATAATTGCACTTATATCGCCTAGACCTTTACTTGGAGCACTGCGCCCTATCCGCACCTATCTAGGCCAGAGGAGGCTTCAATCATTTTTAAAGAAAATCCAACTTGAAAAAAACATACGGCTGGCGCTACGTGAGAATGTATGACTTGTTTGTATAATAAGACTAATGACCAAAGTCTCGCACAAAAAGAAATATCTTATAACAGGGGGTATGGGTCTTATAGGTTCTACACTAGCTGCGAAATTGAAGGGGGATATTACCATAGTCAGCCGCTCTCGAAAAAATATTAACCGGCTTGATGCGAAAAAGTACAAAATTCTTATTAAACCGATTCAGAAACTTACACTCGCCGATCTTAAGGATGTGGATACCATCTATCACTGCGCAAGTACCGTCGATAATTACAATATTCTTGATAATCCATATATAGATGTGGAAACAAACGTGCGGGGAACGATTCACATTCTGGAGCGCTGTAGGCGACTAAAAAAAAAGCCCAAAATAGTTTATCTTTCCACTTTCTTTGTGTATGGCAATGAATATGAAAGAAGTAAAAAACCTATAAACGAAACATCACCGACAGATCCACTAGCGATCTATCCTGCCACTAAACTCTGCGCTGAAAGCATCATCAAAAGTTATTCAAATATATTCGGTGTCCCGTATCTTATTGTGCGATTAACAAATGTATATGGCGAAAAGGAAAACTTCGAAAATAAAAAAAAGGGGGCGCTGAACTGGCTTATCATGCGGGCAGTACGCGGCGAAGAAATGCCCATTTATAAAGGAGGAAACTTCTTCAGAGACTATATCCATGTCGATGATGTTGCCGAAGCGATACTGCACCTGTCTTCAAAAGTAAACGATATGTATCTCATTGGCTCCGGTAAACCTGTTTACTTTAAAACTCTTGTTGGATATATTTTAAAGGCGACCGGCAACAGATCAACTATTAAAGAAATAGAACCGCCGGAGTTCCATAAACAGGTGGGGGTCAGGAACTTCGTTGCCAACGTCAGTAAACTAGAAAAGACTGGCTGGAAAGCAAAAATTAGTCCCCAGGAAGGAATGCGAAGAGTTGTAACAGCATACCAAAAACTCATATGAAGCGCGCTCCACTTCTCTCAATCATCATAACTGACTATAACGCCAAACGGTGGCTTGACAAATGCATCCTATCGATAAAAGCTCAAAAATTCCGAAACTACGAAATCGTTTTTGTAAATGACGGATCAACTGACGGCTCATTTGAGTATGTTCAAAAGAAATATCCTGAATGCGTTTTTATAAACAACATAAAAAATATCGGTTTTGCCCTCTCTAATAATGCTGGTGCGACAGCAGCAACAGGCGAATACCTGTTTATATTAAATGCTGATACTCATCTGGAGAAAAATACTCTTGAGAAGATAGCAGCCTATGTACGAAAACACCCAGATAGACATCTATTGCAGCTCGACATTCGAAGATATGATAAGTCCAATCTAAAAGGAGAAGCCTGTACTTTTGACATGGACTTTTTGGGATATCCGATATGGTCAGGGAGAGAAGATAGCATATTCTATGCAGACGCCGCCGCCATGGTAATCAAAAAGGATCTGTTTTTCAAATTACACGGATTTGATGATGCTTTCTACATTTATCTAGAAGATATGGATATTGCATGGAGGGCGAGAATGCTTGGACACAATGTCTATCTTCTTGCAAAAGCATACGTATATCACTTTGCCGGAGGGACATCGGTATCTACCCAACTTAAAGAAGGCAAATATACCACCTCGCTCAGACGAAGATATGACGCCCAAAAAAATAATCTCAGAGCAATTCTGAAAAACTACGAGCTCAAAAACGTTCTGTGGATACTGCCTTTTTCAGTATTTTTGGCAGTTGCCGAGGGGTGGCTTTACCTCATCCGATTTAACATGCATGGATTTCTTGCTCTCCACAAAGCGATACTTTGGAATATAGTAAATATACATGGTACGCTTAAAGAACGTGCATATATGCAGACAATACGCACAGTTCCGGATAGCGAAATACTGGCAGTTTGCTCAAGGAAAGTATCAAAAGTTCAGTCGTTTTTTACTCATGGAGTTCCCGCAATGAAGATTTAATGCATGAAAAAAATATTTTTACGTCTTGCACCACTATTGCTCTTGGCATTTTTAACTCTTTTTTACGTTGATCAACTCTTTTTAAAAGGGATTATATTTTACGGAGAGGAAAAAGGGTTCATAAACTATGACTTCGTGAATTATCGATTCCAGTCATTATGGAATTTCTCGGAAAATTTCGGCAGCCCCACATCCGCATTCATCAATATGTTCACGACAGGATCGATATGGAAAATAGCGAACATACTAGGACTCGGATTATTTGACAGTGCGCGTTTTTTTTACGCACTCGTAATTTTTGTTACGCTCCTTTTTTCATACCTTCTTTTTCTGCATCTCAGCAAAAACAAACTGTTTTCACTTCTTCTTGCCGCTGTATATATAACGGTATATAACTTTTACGCCTCCCTACAGACTACACCTAAACTCCTGCATTTTGCTATCCTACCTATCAGTCTTTTTTTCTGGTTCAAGTACTATGACACGAATAAACGAATATATCCGGTTTTGAATATTCTATTTTTAATTCTTACCCTAGGAATCGGCATTAATCCGCCTCAGATGATCGGAGCATATATGTGCATTGCAGCCGTTGTTTTATTTTCTCTTCTGAAAAGACCGCGTCAAGTTGTGGTATATCTTCTACCTTATCTTTTGACCACCCTATATGTATTCGTTGTCAATATGATTGTCATCGTATACAGCGGATCAATTTTTTCGTTTGATGCATTTGCGATTAACTGGTCTGCCACAGACTCGAAGACTTACGACATCCTGCGTTTTTTCGGTGCATGGTGGGATTATGCCGGGAATGAAGGGCAATTTTACAATCATCTCATCGGGTACTATCATTCCACACCAGGAATCCTTATATCGTATTTTCCTCTCTTTGCATTCCTTACAATGCTCATCATCTCCCTGTCTAAGAATTTTGGCATGAAAATAAAAATACTCATGGTGCTCGCGTTATTTATATTTTTAACAAAAGGATCTGCTCCGATTTTCAAGAATATATTCGATATTTTTTTCAGCATACCTTTATTTAAGATCTTTCGGGAACCATGGGCCAAATTTATTATAAATGTCATCTTTATAACCCTATTTGGCATTGCATTTTTTTTCCACGACATAAAAAAATACTCGGAAAAATACCTTATCTTCTTCCTCTTATCCATATACCTCGTGTTTCAGGTCGTACCCTTAGTCACCCGTGATGCAGTTGATCACCGCAATAAAGACTGGAAGGTCACTGATGTAAAGGTCCCGAAATACTGGCTGGATTTACTCGAGTGGTCAAAGAAGAATAATAGAGATGCTCGCATACTCATCCTGCCGGCAGATACTACAACCAATGAAAACCTTGTATATAACTGGAAGCCTTATACGTATACCGGTAATCCTGCCGAACTTCTCCTCTATGACAATATTATTACAAATTACGGTTCGAACTATGAAGAGCAGAAAGTCATGCAGGTATTCTTCAATAGTTTATCAGCCAACTCGCTCAAACAATATTCTATAGACTATGTTCTCGATGTTTCTGATGACCTTAAAAATGTACCCGCAAATACAGTATCAGTAGATTCTGTTGAGTCTGGAATTACTCAAGGGAATCCTATCGTTTTTGGCCCATTAAAACTCTGGCCGGTAAGAAAAGACCACCTGTTGCCCAAAATTAGGCTCGTCGAATATTCTGATGAAATTTTAGGCTTATGCAAAGGGACCGCACTTACCCCAAATGACAATATATCCTACCTTTCAGTTAAAACAAACCAGATAAACGAAACTTCCTATCGTATAGAGGTACCAAAACAAAATGGTTCACGATTGTCTTTGATTTTCGCAGATCTATTTAATTCAGGGTGGGGACTCTACACAAGTGCTTTTCCACTTTTCGAAAAACCGCTACCGAACGTACAACATGAAGTAGGGGAATGCTTCCTGAACACATGGATCCTTGACAGTAAAGATCTTCAAGGTAAATCACTATATATCGTCTACAAACCGCAAGTTTATCTTACTGCAGCAACCTACGGATTTTTTATTTTAAGCCTCCTGTATATCTTAGGCGTTTACCTTTACAAAAAAGACTCTCTTCACTTCCAGCTTGGGAAGAGATCTGAAAAATATATTGCACGCTTCACAGCCCTTTACAAAAAGAGCAGTACGCTTGAGCGGTATTTTCATATAGTGAGAGCGCTGTTTCTGGCGGCTGCCGCATATTTTTTTGTGACTGATATTGCAAGTCCAGTCTTTTCGAATATGAGAGTACTTCTCTTTATCATTTTTTGGATTTTGTTTTTTGTAGCATACAAACAAAATGCGATCATTGATATAGTTGTGGCGTTGGTATTACTTATTTCACTTGTGGTAACGCGTGCGCTTGATAATCTTGTATATTCGGAAAAAATAGCGATATGGATTTTTGTCTTTATAGCACTTGGAGCAATACAGCTTGGCATAGAGTATGTGTTCAAAATAGTGCCTAGGGGTCTTGACTATTTTGTAACGCATGCGAAAATGGACTGGGAACTGTTCAGAAAATCGAGCGAGCTTCCTCTAGCAATTCTCAATAAGATAGTCGATTCTATTAAAACACTCATTATCAGGCTCTATGGTCCTCGACCGAAAACGCAAAACGAATATCGGACCTTGGGAATCAGGATTCTCATAACTATTGTCGTTTGCATATTGTTCTTTTTCGCTTATCAGGTCGTAAAAACACAACAGCTTCGTCTTTCTCAGAATCCTGACGTTGAAAAGATTGAACCTTTCATTGTGTATCGTTCCATTAAAGTCATCATTAAGGGCAATAATCTTGGATTCAAACCAAATCAAAAAGAACTGAGGCTAATGAGCCAATACGGTGAGGTACAGAAAGATAACTGGACCGATAAGGAAATCGTATTCACTGTACCGCTGCACTGGAAAGACGGTGAGGTCGATCTGTGGATCGAAAAGCCGGTAGAATGGGAAGGCAAAAAAATCATTGCAAGAAGTCGGACAATAAAACTGAAACTTATTCCTACGACGCAAACATTTACAGAAGACGACGATCTGTACTTTAAACAACTTCCAAATCTGGATGACAAAACATTGAAATTAAACGGCTATGATCCGACAATATATAAGAAATAATATAAGCGCTACCGCTCTTGTTTTTTTGATTCCGGTAATCTTTTTGGGATTTTTTTTCAGGATAAAGGGTATTTCCACCAATCATTCATTTTGGTCGGATGAAGCTTTCGTTTCATTTTTGGCTCGCGATATGATTGAGGGAAAAAGAGGAATCGTAGAATCGTTTAGCCTCCTTGGGTATCAGCCGCTGCATTTGGCAATGACAGTGACTGCATTTGCTTTCATTGGTTACTCGGAATTTGCCGCTCGTATAACACCGGTTATTTTCGGAACCATAGGCATCATACTGGCCTTTTTTCTTACAGCACGCCTCTCGAACAAAAGTGCAGGCATACTCGCAGCTTTTTGCTATGCATTCTTTTATATAAATCTTGCGAACTCAACCCAGGCAAAGCCGTACGCTGCAGTTCAGTCACTTTTTCTGGCGATACTCTATCTTATAACAACACTTCAGCCAAAAAAATCCTCTCTAAAAACCCATCTTTTGATTGTTTTACTTGCCGCAGTTGCTACACTTTTTCATACAATTGGCATCCTGATACTGATTCCCTACGGAATATATGTCTGGCTTACTTTCAAAAATAACTTCAGAACAGTTTTTAGGCATCCCTCCAAAATGATAATCATTGTTGCCGGAACGGTAATCTTTATAGGTTGTACTGCTTTTGTAACCGTGCTGTCGCGACTCCTGGATACCGGCAACGGCAATATTTTCATGCCTTACAACCATCTCGTATACGTCAAAAATCTTTTTTTAAAGCAATACTTCTTTTTTTCTGTCTCTGCTTTTTTTGGATATATTTTCTTACTATCTCGCTGGAGGCGTTTTGCGATATCGATCGGGATCATGCTCGCACTTTATATTTATGTATGGACTTTTAAACAGTACACACATAATCTCAGATACCTCGTGCCCTTCTTCGGTATTTTTATTGTTCTTCTTTCAGTTTTTTGGGGCTACGTAGGAGAAAAATTATTTGCGAATAGATCATGGGTTGCATGCGGAATCATTATTCTAGTACTTCTTGTGTCCGGAGAAAAAATAGCAAGAAGACCTCATATATACTATAACCCGAACATGGATTTCTATGGCGATGTTCAGATAGCAAATTACAAAGAACTGTATGAGAAACTCAACACAAAGATACCAGATCTTGTTTCTATACCTATATTTAATGACTGGCATGATGCTCAAATGTGGTATCTGCCCGCTAACACACCGGCAGGATATTTTATGAAGGGTGTCTCCGGCATCGAGTATCACCACACTGATAATAAACCTATTTACGGATCACTCCAGGACTTCAAGAAGATACAGTCTGTTAATCCGCGTGGCATACTTATTGTAGAGGATTGGGACAGTATTCTTCCTGATGATGTTAAAGAGTACGCGAAAAAGAATCTGAAACTTGAGCTAAAAGTTGAGGGGCTTCCAGAGGCTGAGGGTGATAACTGGCCACTCGAAGCATACAGTTGGGGACTGAGGTAGCTAATTACGAAAAAACAGGTTATATTTGATAATCTGACCGAAGGCACGTATACCATCTAACCAGTTAATTTTCTTTCCTTCACCGTACGTCCTTCCCTGATAGGAAATACCTACCTCGTATATTTGTATCCCGGGGATTTTAGCAATTCTTGCCGTTATTTCCGGCTCAAAACCAAATTGTTTTGAAACAAGTTTTTTTGCAATGCGTCTTATCAGTTTTCCTCGAAATACTTTATATCCAGTTTCCATATCGGTCAGATTAAGATTAGTAAACATATTTGAAAAAAGAGTCAATAACTGATTTCCTACAGAATGCCAAAAGTAGAGGATACGATGCGGCTTGTCTGATATAAATCGCGAACCATACACCACATCGGCATGCTTCTTGCGAAATGGTTCAAGAAGAAGCTCATAATCGTCCGGACTGTATTCAAGGTCAGCATCCTGAATAAGTACGATATCGCCTTTCGAAGCAAGAAAACCGGCTTTCAATGCGCTACCTTTTCCTTCATTTTTTTTCCTAAGACAGATTACTTTTCTTTTGAAACGGGATATAACAGTTCTTGTTTTGTCGGTCGACCCATCGTCGACAACAATCACTTCCTTTCTAAAACCAGGCGTCTTGGTCTTAAGTACTTTTCGTATAACTTGTCCCACATATAATTCCTCATTGAAAACCGGAATAATAACAGTTAATATTCTATTCATAAGCGATATTATATAGCAGCATAATGAATATAGTACAAAAGGTAAAACGCTTTCTTCGTCTGCCTAACACAGGCCCTGCACTTATTATTGCTGGCATTGTTGGACTTATATTGGCTCTGGTCGTACCACTTTTGCCCCATATACCGGGTCATCCCGACGAGCATCAGTTTTTCAACAATGCGTGGAGCATTATGGGGGGACAGGCCCTTCATAACTATCTCCATGTTGCTGTAACAGAGTATTTATTAGCATTTTATCTCTCATTTGTAAATATCGTAACCCGCTCCGGTGTCAATTTTCCTCAAGGGTTTCCTACCGAGGTAACGTATTACTACGGAAGAACATTTGGTCTTATTCTTTGGCTTCTCACCTATATGGTTGGAGTTTTTCTGCTTCAGAAAGAAAAAACAATTCTGCGGCCGAGTGTGGTTTTTTTTACAGTCCTCTATTTCGGATCGATCGGACTCTTTGAAAGGTTCCTCCGGGTAAATTCCGATTCAATGGCCATATTCGTATTTGCTAATTATCTATTTATTTCCCTTATATACCATCGAAGAAAAGCTACAGCGCTTAAGTTTTTTTTGATAAATGTCATCTTTATATTCCTCATGAGCTTTACCAATCTCAAGGGTATGTACCTCCTGCCTCCCATTGTTATTCTCAATACACTTCTGCCGTTTCTTTTTTATGAAAAAAGAAAGGAGGGAGAGATTGTTTTCCCAAAAATATATAGACTGATATTTTATACACTTGGCATTATCTTTCTTTCGGTAATCCTGTGGTATGTGCTGATTCCCAAACCTGTTGATCCAAAAACATTCTGGTACAACATAAAACAAGCTACGGTGGCATCAGTAATTTTCGACTATCAATATCCAGGAGTAGCACATCACAGCTGGGCAGTTTACCTGTATGACCTCCTTGTGTTCCAGGTAGGGATCTCTCAGGTCTTCGCCATACTTATCTTTACCATTGTCGCTTTCGTGATGACCGGAAGAAGGATATGGAACAACCTTAAAACATCGGCTCTGGCTCTTTACACAACTAAACTCATCAGAAACGGTGATGTATTTCCTTATCTGGAACTTATTCTGTTTTTTTCCCTTATCACTTACTATGTTGGCATAAGTTCTGTGGTGATACACTGGTCTCGCTGGGGGGCACCGCTCGGTTTTCTTCTTATTCTGCTGTTAAGTAGCTATCTTGAAAAGGTATACCTTATATTCGTTGCCTCATCGTTTTTCAAAAGACGGTTTGTCTGGCTTATATTTCCAATACTTTTTCTCATAAGCTGGTCTGTGATGTTCATGCTGTTGGCGACGATAAAATTATCAGACTATCCGACAGGTCATGGCTACAATTTACTGACCAGAAACTTTGATTCTTTTTTAAAGGAACAAAAAATTCCTGATGAAAAGGCACGGGACAGAGTAGGGTGGTTTATGACTTCTCTTGATAATGTACGTGCACCAAATTTTGATATCACAACATTGGGAAAAGAAGGTTCGGCAAAAATCGATTATCTTGTTTGGCCTCAATGGGGCACTAATATTCTGTACTCCAAAGATAACGTTGATCTGGAAATTCATAACATAAAGGCGTTCATTAAAAAGTACACCAACGGAATAATCTGGAGATTTCCCTCACCCATATCGTATTACACGCACTACACCAAATTGTTTGCGCAAGGTATTCTAGGAATCACATGGTTCCCTGAAATAGAGGCGATGACCGAAACTGATTATGGCATTCTCAAAATGAAACACGTTACCGAACCTATGAGGCTTCGATATGTAGTCCCTTACGAAGGAATGGAACATTATTATTCGCCTAGTTCGAAAATTTTCAGTCTCAGGAATCTTCAGGACAGCAATATCGTCCCTCCTTGCCATGGAAGTCCGACAACGCTCGATGTTTCAACAGGAGAACCTTCGCCGCCGGCAGATGAACTTTTGGTATCCCGTATTACCGATATGTACTGCCATAGCCTGGGAATACGTATTGCATTTAAAGGCAAGGTTCTTATAAGAATTGAGGGACTGCCTGCTGATCCTGATGGTATTCAAAAAGTATATTCCGCGTATCCGATGACATTTGATCCGATAACAAAAACCATGATCCATACATTCGAAGATACAAAGATTACTGCCGCATTTGGTGTCGCCACGAAGGAAAAATATCTGCCCAATCTTAAATTTTATGTAGAGTACGTACCAGACGTCGAATAGTGAATTAGACTACATCCGCGAACACTCCCTCAAGCTTCTTAAAGATTTTATACGCAACAATATAAATAACTATCGATATCACCGCTCCAACCGCAAGACTGCTTAGGTTAGGAAGCTTGGCGCCGAAGAGCACCTGTCTGTAAGCATTGATAAACACAGACATCGGATTTATTCTGAATATCCAGCGGTATTGTTCGGGAAAAAGCTCTACGGCGTACAGTACTGGAGTCAGATAAAACCAGAGCGTCAGAACCAAATTCAACAAATACTGGATATCGCGATAAAAAAGATTTGCCGCAGCAAGAATGAGGGACAACCCGTACATGAAGAGGAACTGAATAAAAAATATTGGTATCACGAGAAGCATGTAAGGGGTGAACTGAACTTTAAAGAAAAGCAAAAGCAGTACAAAAACAATAAGCGACAGAATAAAGTCAAATGTCTTTGCAAGAAGTGTGGATAGAATCAGGACTTCCCGGGGAAAATAGATCTTTTTGATAAGAGGCGCATCCTCAAGAAAAACGTTCATTGAGGTCGTGAGCGATCCAACAAAAAATACCCACGGCAAAAGCCCAGCGTAGAGAAACAGGGGATAGGGAATCCCGATATTCCTGAATGGCACTATATGAGAAAAAATAAAACTCATGATAAGCATCTGGAAAAAAGGGTTGAGCACAATCCAAAATAATCCCAAAAAGGATTGCTTATACCGGACACGTATGTCACGGAGTGTGAGGTGTTTTATGAGTTCACGATATTTCCAAAATTCCATATTACTTATCTTCCTTTGTATATAACTGCAAACCTCGATGCACGTTCCCATCATAAAGAACCTTTCCCTGCTGAAGGTACACCACTCTATCACAAAAGGCTTCGATAAGTGACATCTCATGCGAAACGAAAATGGTCGTCACACCCTTTTTTTTAAACTCCATCATCTTTGTCATGCATTTTTTTTGAAACGTTATATCGCCTACTGCAAAAAGCTCATCTATGAGAAGTATATCTGGATCTGTAAACACGGCCACCGAAAAGGCAAGCCTCATATACATGCCCGACGAATAGTGCTTTACAGGTATATCAATAAACTTTTCGATTTCAGAGAACTCCACTATCGGGCGAAATTTTTTCTCGATTTCCTTTTCCGTTAGACCCAGAATAACTCCGTTCAGATAAATATTCTCACGCCCGGTAAGTTCTGGGTGGAAACCAGCTCCCAACTCTATAAGGGGGGCAACCTTGCCCTGGACTTTTACTGTTCCGCTCGTTGGCTGTGAGACTTTTGCAATAAGTTTCAGAAGGGTCGATTTGCCTGCGCCATTCCTTCCTATGATACCCACAGCTTCTCCATTTTTAATCTGAAGTGATAACTCACGAAGTGCATGGACTCGTTCCAGGGTCTTTTGATTTCGGAATACTGCCTGTACAAGCTCTTTAAGAGTGCGCTGGTGCTGGAAGTAGAAGTATTTATTAACGTCCTCGAAAGTTATGGTGCCTACGTCATTCATAGGTTTATTCTAGCACAAGCTTATGGAAACTTACCTTACGTACACTCTTTGAAGATTATTCTTTAGATAAAGCACCTCGTTTAGGAGTTGGAGTCGAACGAGCGCTTTCTTTATGCCTTTTTTAAATGCATCGACCTGTTCCCGTCTTTTCTTACTTTTCTCGATTGCAAATCTTCGGGCAATATAGGCACTGATCATTGCCGACAGTTTCTCGTCCATCAGATTTTTTTCCTTGAGCCCCTGGTAGATCTTGACCCAGCCCGTAGTTGGTCCCGTTTCAGGCTCTAGTTTTATAAAAAATGAGGGTTTCAGCTTCGGAAAGGGGAGTGCCTTTTTCTTCCCTGCGATAATCATAAAGCGACAGGTATTTTTAATACATTTTTCGCACCTGCCGCAGTTTAGCATATGCGCAGATTTGGGTCTATGCGTACATACCCATATGTCTTGCTTGAACCTATTCCACTGACTGGAGTCTATAATCTCACTTATCTTCATAAGACGCTTATATGATGGAAAGATCGACTCAAACTTCATACCCTCCGTAGACCACATCTTATCGATCTCAATACCTGTTCCTGAAGGACGCGGCTTACCATAACCATCATGATTACTTATGTACATCTTGCCGATATAAGGACTCACCAGGTGTGCCGCGGCAGCAATTGCTGCACCATGAAAGTAGTCCCAGTTAATAATATTGTCCGCAAGTTTCCGTACATTTGTTTCAATGATGATCGCGCGCGTTTTTGTCAAGCGTGACCAATTTCTTATTTTTGCATACACGGTTTTGGTTACTGCGACAGGCAGCTCAAAATTGTGTGAACCGTTCATAAACAACAGGAAATCTACCTGATCTTTTTTTGGTAACCGCTTCGAGGCTATAAGCGAGTGTGTGGAATCCACACCGAGTGTGAAAAAAAGACCGTTTTTGGAAGACGTTTTCTTCCGTTTTAGAGTACCAGAAACACTGATCCTAATGGAGGACTGAGGCTCATTAATGTATTTTTTGATGGAAGGTAGAATACGGAAAAGCCGCTCAGAAACAGTTGCTTCAAACTGCAGGTCCTCCTGCAGGGCCATAGCCATAGGAACTGCCGCCACGAAAAAAGCATCATACGGAAAATCGTGCCTGTCATAGGCACGGGGAACCCTGAAAAAAATGCGCTTTTTAAGGCCAGGGCGCGATGGTATAAAGTCTGCCGAGTAGGCAATATGACTGCCTGTCAGCTCCTTTTTAAAGTGTGTTACTCTCATAGCTAAAATATGACCTTTGTGATATAATTATAGGATATAATTTCAGTATTGCAAGATGAAAATTTTACTGATCGCCGATATCGGAGGAGCGCCAAAAGGATACCCTCATATAAACTTTCCCAAAAGCTTTTTTCACGTAGGTGACGAGGCTATTTTTAAAGCTGCATACGAATGGTACAAAAAAAATGAGTCAGATTGCGAGATTTCATTTCTTACCTGGAAAAGGACCTATAATAGTATTCGCGGCCGTGCATTCCCTCACCTTGTCTGGCCTACAAAAAGAATCTTGAATCGGCTTTACTTCTTTACACTCTCCGCGAAGCTCCTACTTTTCGTTGCGACTGGCGTATCTTTGTTTTCCCAAAGCGAAGAGAGACTTATACAAGTCGTCAGATCCCATGACCGCATTCACTTTATAGGAGGCGGTAACATAAATAGCCTCTATCCCGCGTGGCTTTACTACGTAAATTTTCTGCTTTTTGCATCACTCGTTTGTGGAAAAGACATTGTTTTGACAAGTCAAAGTATAGGGCCCTTCAAGCCGGTCGACAGCGTGGTCACACATCTTCTTATGAAATCGGCACGCATAATAGGAGTGCGCGAGGACAAAAATACACAGTTTAGGCCGATGCTCGATATAGCTTATTCTGAACTTAAGAAACCGACACAAAGAAAGAAAAGGAATAATAAACCGGTCGTTGGTCTGTCACTGCACCCGCTTGCAAACAACGGGTTAGAAGATATAAGCATATTCGGAATTCGTCTCATTCGTACCCTTTCAGTCAAGTGTGACTGCACGTTTATTTTTATTCCGCATCTTTTGGGTGGGAAAAATTATGGTGATCGGGCACTATTTGCAAGAATACACAAAGCGGTAGGAAACCAAATAAAGCTCGCGCACATCGACCACGCCGATCCCGTATCTTCTGTTCAAAAGGCAACGGCTGGAACTGATCTTCTTATAAGTACACGCTACCACGGACTTGTCTTTGCACTATCGCAGAATGTGCCGGTCGTAAGTGTGATCTCGGACAGTTACTATGATCTTAAAAACTCACAGCTTCTGAAGCTTGTCTACAAAAAGAAAGCCCATCTCTATACTATTGATCTGAGAAAAGGAAGCGCATATGAAAATGTTATTCCAACTGTCCAGTCTATCATAGAGAATACCGCAATTGAAAAAAGCAGGCTTACGAGGATAAACCGGAGACTTCGTTCTGACCCAGCACTCTTTCGAATGCGTGATCTCAAGACATTCCCATTAAAAGCTCTTTCTACCTCAAATCAAGCAAATATATTCACCCTATTGTCATTTTTACATCAAAAGTGATATGAATCCTGACGTTTCCATAGTTATCTGCACCTATAAACGACTTGACCAGGCGGTTACTCTTGCCTTGCGCGATGAACTTAATCTGCCTAACACCGAGGTAATCATCGTGGACCAAGGTCCTGCAGTTACGTTGCCGAAAGCCAGATATACCTATATCAACACTTCACAGGTCAGTCTGCCTGCTGCCCGAAACATCGGAATGCTTGCGGCAAAAGGCCGTGTTGTTATATTTCTTGACGATGATACTGATCCGGACGTCAGCCTTATCTCGGCACATTTAAAGGCATATGACGATCCTGGTATAGTGGGAGTTGCAGGAAGAGTAATCGATGACGGACAATCATTGCCGGCAAATACCAATTTGTCTACAGGAAAGATGAATGCCCTTGGTACGCAGTTTATTCAAAGATTTTATAGCACTAAAAAACAGTATGTTGATTTTCCCTACGGATGCAACATGTCGTTTAGAAGGGCGACACTTATTGACGCAGGAGGTTTTGATGAGAAATTTCTTCCTCCGCTTTCCGCATTTGAGGAGATAGACGCAGCTTTGAAAGTGAAAAAGTTCGGCAAAATACTATTTGAGCCTGCCGCTCTGGCCTACCACAGGAAAGCAAGACAGGGAGGAACGAGAGCGATCAAGAAAAATGGTATGAACATGTATTATCGCTGTTACGGATACTTCCTGGCAAGACACAGCAAGGCGCCCCATCTTTCACTTCTCATTGCAATGAAAAGGTCTACATTTGAATCTCCGAAAAGTCTTGGTGCACTAATCATAGGCTTCTATGGACACTATAAAGAAACTCTCAAGGGAATCCTATCTCTTAAACCTTCTTTTGCTTACAGGACTAGCTAAACACCTGACTTCATCTGCTACAATAGGGGAGACATGAAACATATGCAAAATGTCAGCGTAATAATACCTACATTCAAACGGTCCTCACTCGCACTCGCCTTAGCAAAAAAACTCAGAAAAAAGTACCCGCGTATAGAAATAATAATCGTCGAACAAGAAACAGAACAGTATCCGGCAAAAAAAATATTGGACCGACACAAGATCAAGTACTTTAATCTTCCGAAGGCAAACAGTTCGGTCGCCCGGAATAAAGGCATTAACGAGGCAACAAGAGATTTCATAGTTTTTTTTGACGATGACGTAGAGGTTAGAAGTAACTGTCTTGAGAACCATGTACGCGCCTATCGGAATCCTTCAATTATTGGAGTTGCGGGGAGGGTGATAAATGATCACGAGAGAGTTCCAAAAGATACAAAAGTATCGACAGGAAAAACCAACTGGATTGGTACATATTTCAGTTTTAAATTCTGGTCGACTAAAAAACAATTTGTTGATTTCCCTTACGGATGCAATATGTCGTTTCGAAGGGATGTACTTCTTAAGATAAAAGGGTTTGATACGCAGTTTGATAAGATTTTTGAGGAAATCGATGCGGGAGTAAGAGCATCAAAGCATGGCAAGATTGTCTTTGAACCTGAGGCTTTGGTCTATCATCACAAAGCAAAAAAGGGGGGAACAAGGACTGATTACAGACATAAGGAACTTATGATTTACGGAAGCTATGGCTACTATATAGGAAAAAATATAATATTTCCTTTTTCCCTCATGACACTACTTCTCAGAATGAGAACAGCTCTGAGTGAAGCATCATATGCTCTCCCGCTTCTCCTGCAAAGATATGTGCGAGGGTTATTCACTAGAAGGCGCGTACTTACACTTTTAGTCATATGCGCCTCTTGCCTTATTGCATATATTCGAACATACAAAGTCGCAGAGTTCTTCAGTTTTAATTACGACGAGGAATACCAGGCCACCCTTGCATGGTCTCTCGTAAAAAATTTCCACATCCTTTGGATCGGGGTATCAGCCTCTGGACTTAAATACTATCTGGGGCCTGGTTTCACATATCTCAACTGGATTCTTTTCAAAATCTCCTCAGGTGATCCGGTTATTCTGGCATATTTTGCCGCAGGGTGGGGAATCATGACCACAATAAGTATTGGATACATCAGCAAAAGACTTTTTGGTGCGCCGGCCGGCATAATTGCCGCAGTACTGTATGGCGGCTCGGCATTTTTTATATTGTTTGACAGAAGATTTTGGAATCCGCTTCCAGTACCGTTTATTACCCTGTGGCTTACTTATTCACTTATAAAGGCACGGGAAAATACGCGATGGCTCTATATTTCTACAGCACTTATTGCCATCTCATACCATGTACATCTTTCCCTGTGGGTCTTTTGGCCGCTTATTTTCTATACTATTTTCAAATATAGATCAAAAATAAGACTTGTCCAGTATGGAGCAATGATCGCG
>CAYPZT010000012.1:19921-28321 GCA_964415435.1 uncultured Gammaproteobacteria bacterium | reverse complement strand
CCTTCCAAAGTATTGCAATAGAGGGAAAAGCAATACGGTTTGGACTCTCCGCTATTAAAAATGTGGGTCAGTCGGCAATAGAATCAATTATAGAGGCGAGGCAAAAAGGCGAGTTTAAAGGTTTTAAAGACTTTCTTTACCGCGTGGACCTTCGTCGTGTAAATAAAAAGACCGTTGAAAGCCTCATTAAAGCGAACGTCTTCACACAGTTTAGTAACAGAGCAACGCTTCTCTCGATGTATCCAGTACTCGTAAAGGAGGTCGGCGAACTCAAGGAAGACAGGGAAAAGGGCCAGTTTGGACTATTTACTCAGTCCGTGTCAACAGAACACCTGGAAGACAACTTTCCTGCAATGCCGGAGTTTAATGAAGACGAGCTTTTTAATATAGAAAAGGAAGTAATCGGCTTTCTCATAACCAAAAACCCTCTTGAAAAATACCAAGCTATCATAGATAAGAAAGTGACCAAAAAAATAGGCGAAATCACCGAGGGTGACAATAATAAGACCGTTATCATTGCTGGCATCATAAGCGGTAAAAAACTTATCAAGACGAAGAAGGACAACTCAGAGATGGCATTTCTGAATGTTTTTGATGAATCGGGGTCGATCGAGGTAGTGGCATTTCCCAAGGCATTTGCAAAGCTGAAGGATATTTTTGATATGAATAATGTTATTATGCTAAAGGGTAAAGTAAATGACCGAGATGGCCGTATTTCTATACTTCTGGATAACGCCGTATCACTCGATAGGGTTAGTATACTGTAGATTACATGTAGCGTTATGAAAATGAAGCATACCCAAAATCCGTTGACGAACAAAAACCCGGATGATAAAATGAAGATGAAAAAAAAGATTTTATCTATCGATGCACAAGGAAGAGTCAAATCGATAGATATGCCATTGAATTTGGAGCATAAGAAAGGGAATAGTTGGAAATCGCTAGAGTACTCAGGCATTGGTTATGTATTAGTTGTTCCTCTTATTTTAGGTGTCGTTGCGGGACTTGGACTCGATCGACTGTTTGGTACCCGTTTTTTCGTAATTGTTGGAATTATATTTGGAACCGTCTCAAGTTTTTACAATTTGTGGAAAATAGTTAAAGATAATGGATAAGCCTGAGCACTCGCTTCACATAAGCATTAAAGCGGAGCCTATATTTTCTATAGGAGAGTTTCACGTCACCAACTCACTTCTTTCAGCTTTCATTGTACTCTTTTTAACACTTTTAATTGGACTCTATTACTACAAACAAATAAATAGCGAGAAAAAGGGTAAGGGATTTTACCTTATTCATTTCGTAGTTTCTTCGGTCTATAAGCTTTTTGATTCAGTTTTAGGTGACAAAGCTCCGGGATTTTTTGCCATCTTAGGTGCTTTTTTCTTTTTTATTCTATTTCATAACTGGTTTGGACTTGTGCCAGGGGTAGGAAGTGTTCTTTTGAAGATGGTAGAGGATCATCACGAAGTGGCTGTTCCCATACTTCGCGGAGGTACGGCTGATCTTAATACTACTATCATGCTTGGTTTGGTTTCATTTTTTCTTATCCAGTACAATGGTTTTAAGTATCTTGGTATTCTTGGATATCTAAAGAAGTTTTTTAATTTTAAAGATCCGATCAGCTTTTTTGCTGGTATTCTGGAACTCATAGGTGAGTTTTCAAAGATCATTTCTTTCGCATTCCGACTTTTTGGAAATATATTTGCGGGAGAAGTACTTTTAGCGGTGATCGCGTTTCTTATTCCCGTATTGGCTACCTTCCCATTCCTGGTTCTTGAGGTATTTGTAGGTATGATTCAGGCGCTGGTATTCTCAATGTTGACAGCAGTATTTATAAGTACAGCAATCGCTAAGCACCATTAAAAATTATTAATCAGAAAGGAGTGAATATATATGGATATGGAATCAGCTAAGCAGGTCGCAGTCGCACTTGCAATCGGTCTTGGAGCATTAGGACCAGGTATTGGTATTGGTATGATCGGAGGAAAGGCGGTTGAAGCATTAGGTCGCAATCCTGAAGCAGAATCATCAATAAGAACAACCATGATTCTCGCCATCGCTTTTGCGGAGGCAGTTGCTATTTACGCATTGGTTGTCGCATTAATTTTGAAATTTACATAAAAAGATAAGAGTATGGAAAATTTGGGTATCGATATAAAATTATTAATCGCACAGCTCGTGAACTTTGTTCTCTTTTTCATTATTTTCAAAAAGTTCATTGCTAAGCCATTTGTAGCTTTTCTTACCAAGCAGAAAAAGGAAGACGAGGAACGTACTGCTCTTCTTGAGAAATCTAAAAAGATGGAGGACGAGCTTGTAGAAAAAGAGACAGCCTGGAAAAAGAAAGCATCTGCAGAGGCAGAAGAGACTCTAAAGGCGGCGAAAGTAGATGCGGTTGCCGTAAGAGAAGATATCATCAAGGAGGCTCAGGCAGAGGCAGAAAAAATAATCGCCAAAGCAAAAAAGCAGATTGATGAAGAGCGCGAGGAGCTTCAGAAGGAAGTTAAAAATTCTGTTGCCGACCTCAGCACTCTTTTAGTCAGCAATGCAATGAAAGAATATTTAACTGAAAAGGAACAGAAACAGCTGACAGAGCGAATTCTTAAAAATTTGAATAAGGGTTTGCCAGTGTATGAGAATTGATCCGACACTCAAGCAAGACCTGAAAACGTATCTACAGAAAAAGATACATTCAAAAAGCCGCAAAGTGACGGTTTACTCTACGTATCCGTTATCGAAAGCGGAGATGAAGCTGTTGGAAACCAAATTGCCCGTACTCAAAGAAAGCGATATGACCAACGAAATTGATAGAGAGATTTTAGGCGGACTTATTATAAAGTTTGGATCGAAGATGATCGATTTGTCTATAAGGAGACAGTTACTAAATTTAAAGAAGGTAATGTATGAACGTACTTGATCAATACCTCAAAGAAATTAAAAAAGACCTTGAGCAAAAAGGAAGGCCGGTAAAGACTGAAGAGGTAGGTGTGGTAACCGAAGTTCGTGACGGTGTGGTCTTTCTGCAGGGCCTTGATGGAGTTTCTTATGGTGAAATCATAGAACTGGAATCAGGCGTTCGTGCTTACGTTATCGATTTAACTGAGGATACGGTCGGTACTATCGTACTTGGTGATTATCTCAAGGTAAGAGAAGGTGAACAGGGACGTGCAACTGGTCAGACATTGTCTGTACCGGTTTCCGAAGCAGTCTTAGGCCGAGTTGTAAATCCATTGGGAGAGCCGCTCGACGGAAAAGCAGCTTATAAGGCAAAAGATGCATATCCACTTGAGAAAGTTGCACCTGGAGTTGTTGAACGAAAATCAGTCACTGTTTCTTTGCAGACAGGTATTAAAGCGATCGATGCTCTTATCGCCGTAGGACGAGGTCAGAGAGAACTTATTATAGGTGACCGCGGAACGGGTAAGACAACAATTGCGATTGATACCATTTTGAATCAAAAAGGGAAAGATGTTATCTGTATCTATTGCGCAGTTGGTCAGAAAAACTCCAAAGTCGCGGCTATTATTGAGCTTCTTCGTGAAGAAGGCGCAATGGAGTATACGACAGTTGTGTCCGCATCAGCTTCAGATCCGGCCTCACTCCAATACCTAGCCCCGTACGGAGCATGTGCTATTGGAGAATATTTTATGGATCAGGGCAAAGACGTTCTTATAGTTTATGATGATCTTTCGAAACATGCGTGGGCATACAGACAAGTATCACTTATACTTCGTCGTCCAGCGGGTCGTGAGGCCTACCCAGGAGACGTTTTCTACCTTCATTCACGGCTTCTTGAACGTGCTTGTCGCTTGAATGAGGAAAAGGGTGGGGGATCAATCACTGCTCTTCCAATAATTGAAACCCTTGAGGGTGACGTATCGGCATATATTCCAACAAACGTTATTTCAATCACAGATGGGCAGATTGTACTTGACTCAGATCTTTTCAATGCAGGCATAAGACCGGCTATTAATGTTGGCCTTTCGGTTTCACGCGTTGGAGGAAATGCCCAGACGAAAGCAATGAAGCAGGTTGCGGGAAAACTTAAACTTGATCTTGCCCAGTATCGTGATATGGCAGCCTTTGCACAGTTTGAGTCAGATCTGGATCCGGAAACGAAAAAACTTCTGAATCGCGGTGCGCGTATGACCCAGATTCTAAAGCAGAAAAAAAACCGTCCTTACAGTCTCGCTGAGGAAGTTGCAATTATGTGGGCTGCGAGTAAAGGCTATCTTGATGAACTTCCGGTTGATAAGATTGAACTTTTTGAGGCCAGATTTATCGATGATTTGAAAAGCCGAGGTAAGGCTCTCGCGGAAAGAATTAACAAAAACAAGATTTTAGATGAAAAGGATGAAGAGGGACTCAAGAAATTGGTCACAGAGAGAGTTCGTCTATTAAGTTCAAAATAAGCAAGGTATGAATTTACGGCAGGTACGAAAAAAAGTAAAGTCGATCACGAATGTAAAAAAGATAACAAAGGCGATGGAGCTTGTTTCTGGCATCAAAATGAGAAAAGCTCAGGCTATTGAAGTCGATGGAAGACCATATCGCAATAATCTGGATGTTATTATCCAGAAAATTGCTCCAGGTATCGACCCATCATTCTCGGCGTTGAGCACGGTCGCTGAAGGAGCGCGTTCCAAGGAACTTATTATTTACGTAAGTTCAAATAAAGGATTATGCGGTGCGTTTAATGTAAACCTGTTTAGGTATCTCTACAAAACAGTGGATGTTAAAAGTGCCGATTTCATTACTATCGGCAAGAAAGGTGCTACGATGATTGGTCGGATTGGGGGAACTGTTATTGCGGACTATTCGTCAAATATTCCATTAAACCAAGTGTCGGCAGTTTTTACGATGGCTTTAGGTAAGTTTTTAGCAAAGGAGTATTCAAAAATTAGTGTTGTATACACGAAGTTTGTAAGTACTTTAAAATCGATTCCAACGAGGGAAATCATACTTCCGGTTTCAATAACAGGCGAAGTTTCAAAAGAAGAAGACAAGAAAGAACAGTCGGATGCTGAATATCTTGTTGAACCATCACCTGTAGAGATACTCGATGCACTTTTGAGGAGCTTTGTCGAAGAGAAGATTCGCGGAGCAGTCATAAGCTCAGAGGCAGTGGAACATTCCGCTCGCATGATTGCAATGAAGAACGCAACAGACAATGCAAATGATGTTATTTATAATTTCACTCTGTTGGGCAACCGTCTAAGGCAGGAGAAGATCACGAATGAACTTCTCGATATGGTTACCGCAAAAGAATCTGTAGAATCAAATTAATAATTTATTAGGTACCTATGACTAAGGGAAAAGTTATTGCAGTAAGAGGTGTCGTGGTAGATGTTCAGTTTGAAGACAAACAGACACCTAAGATATACGATGCTCTGACATTAAAAGATAAGGCATTTGGAGAGCTTACCCTTGAAGTGCAAGCTCTTCTAGGTGACGGTGTGGTACGTACGGTTGCTCTGGGAAATGTATTCGGTTTAAGAAGAGGTACGGAGGTTAGTAATACAGGAGCACCAATCACCGTTCCCGTCGGAGAAGAAGGCTTGGGAAGAATCTTTAACGTGTTAGGTGAGGTGGTTGATGAAGGACCGAAAGTAGTGACAAAAACAAAACTTCCGATTCATCGCAAGGCACCGGCCTTGAAAGATCAAGCGGTTGAGCAGGAAATTTTTGAAACGGGCATCAAGGTAATAGACCTTATTGCTCCGTTTATAAGAGGCGGAAAAGTAGCCATCTTCGGAGGCGCAGGTGTCGGTAAAACTGTTACGATTCAGGAGATGATTCATAACGTAGCCAAACAACATCACGGCGTTTCTGTGTTTACGGGTGTTGGTGAGCGTACTCGTGAGGGAAATGACCTTTGGAATGAGATGAAGGAGACAAAGGTGCTTGATAAGACTGCTCTAGTCTTCGGACAGATGAATGAGCCGCCAGGCAATCGTCTCCGTGTTGCTCTGACAGGTGTTACCATGGCTGAATACTTCCGTGATGAAAAGAAAATGGACACACTCCTGTTTATAGACAATATTTTCCGTTTCGCACAAGCAGGATCAGAAGTGTCGGCGCTCTTGGGGCGTATTCCATCTGCGGTAGGCTACCAGCCAACACTCGCTTCCGAGATGGCAGCACTTCAGGAGAGAATCACATCAACGCAGAAAGGCTCCATAACCTCAATTCAAGCGGTATACGTACCGGCTGACGATTACACAGATCCTGCCCCAGTTGCAACATTCGCACACCTCGATGCCTCCATCGCCCTTGAGCGGTCTCTTGCAGAGCAAGGTTTATTTCCAGCAATTGATCCACTGACCTCAACGTCAAGCGCACTTGATCCGGACGTCGTCGGCGAGGAACACTATCAGGTCACCAAAAATGTCTTGAAGACTTTACAAAGATACAAGGATCTGCAGGACATTATTGCAATTTTGGGTATGGAGGAGCTTTCAGAAGAGGACAAACTTACCGTTTCACGAGCACGAAAGATCCAGCGATTCTTAACTCAACCAATGTTTGTGGCAGAACCTTTTACTGGTCGTCCAGGGAAATATGTGCCTATTGCGGAGACTGTCCGCGGATTCAAGGAGATCCTGGAAGGTCGTCACGACAGTAAACCAGAAGCGAGTTTTTATATGAAAGGTGCGATTGATGAAGTTATATAAATTTATAATGTATGGCTAGACTGCATGTGCGTGTCATCACACCCCGCAAAGTAGTTTTTGAGAAGGATATATCGTCGGTTACTTTACCATCTGCTGATGGTGAGATCACCATACTGCCAAGACATGCAAAACTCTTTTCGCTTTTGAGTGAGGGAGTGGTGCGAATGAGAGACACTGAGGAAGAGTATTTAGCGATTGGTGGAGGATATGTTGAGACAGACGGAAAAGATGTTCATATTCTTGTTTCAAGGGCCTATGGTCAGGAGGAGATTGACGCGAAAGAAACAGAAAGAGCCTTATCAGAGGCCAAAAAAATATTAAGCGAAACAAAGGATGAACAAAAACGCCAGGAAGCAATTGCAGTTATGAGAAGGTCGGTTATCGACATGAAGCTTGTAAGAAGAAGAAAGAACTCTCGTTAGTCTTCTACTTCTGTATAATCTATTCGTCACCTATGGCACTAATCATCGTTGAATCACCAACCAAAGCGCGCACGTTTAACGCCATTTTGAAAGGCAAGGATTACTATGTATTCGCAACTATGGGCCATATTAGAGATCTGCCTGCTAATAAACTCTCGGTTGATTATAAGGAGTCCTTTAAGCCCAATTACAAGATAATCAAAAATAAAGAGCAGGTTGTAGCGGAACTCAAGGAACTGGCTAAAAAGAATAAGGAAATCATTTTCGCAACCGATCCCGATCGTGAGGGCGAGTCTATTTCCTATCATGTAGCTTATCTCTTGGATAAGGTAGATGAGGAGTGGCCGAAAATGGATGTGAAAAAAGGAACAGAACTTAAGCGTATTGTTTTTCATGAGATTACGGCAGAGGCATTAGAGGAAGCTCTTAAAAAACCAGAGACACTTCGATTGGACCTTGTTAAGGCCCAGCAGGCGCGCCGCATCCTTGACCGCATAGTAGGTTACGAACTGTCACCGCTTCTTTGGAAAAAAATGGGAAAGTACTGGCTTTCGGCAGGACGCGTGCAGACAGTGGCACTTAGACTTATTGTAGAGCGAGAAAAAGAAATATCCGCCTTCAAACCTGAGGACTACTTTCAGATCTTTGGAAATTTTGCCTCCAAAAATGAGTTAAAAGCAAAGTTAGTAAAAAAAGATGGCGTTTCCTATGAACAGAAGTTCAGTTTGGATCTATTTGCAAATACCTATACGTATACAAAGACAACTATTTCGCGTGAGAATTTAAATACGATTACTGCCGATATCAAAAGCGACAGCTTCTTTGTGAGTGACTTATCGGAAACCATCCAGAATCGTTTTCCACCCCCGCCTTTTACTACATCACTTCTTCAGCAGGAAGGGTTCCAAAGACACGGATTCTCCTCGAAGATGACTATGCGACTTGCACAGGATCTATACGAGCGTGGTCTCATAAGCTATCACAGGACAGACTCCTTTAATCTGTCAGCTCAATTTGTTACAGGTGCAAAAACTTATATAGAAAAAACCTACGGTAAAGAATATTCCTTAGAAACACCCCGCGGCTATAAAACAAAGTCGAAAATGGCACAGGAGGCCCATGAAGCGATACGACCAACGAAGTTGAATAAAGAGCCTCAAGACCTTGAACTTGACAAAAAAATAACCTCAGCTCATAAAAAACTTTACAAGCTTATTTTTGATCGAGCGGTTGCAACACAGATGAAAGAAGCACAAATTCGTGCCATCAAGCTTACCATCATGGGCAAAAAAGGCTATGAATTT
>CAYPZT010000012.1:0-19911 GCA_964415435.1 uncultured Gammaproteobacteria bacterium | reverse complement strand
GATATGCAAAACGTGGTGTTCGAAGGATTTTTACGAGTTCTCAATCCTGAATTTGCAGAAAAAAATAAGGGCGTATCCCCATTCAAAAAGGATGACATCGTAAAACTTACCTCACTTGAAGAGCAGGCAAGTCAAACGAAACCACCACCACGTTACAACGAGGCCTCGCTTATCAAGATTCTTGAAGAAAAGGGTATTGGTCGACCTTCGACATATGCACCTATAATTTCACTTATCCAGGAGAAAAATTATATAGAAAAAGAAAATCGATACTTCAAGCCGACAATTCTCGGACAGTCGATCTCGGATTATCTCTCAGGTGCGTTTCCTGCTCTTTTTGATCTTAATTTTACTGCCGGTATGGAGGAAAAACTTGATGAAATTGCAGAAGGAAAGGAAGATCTTATTAAACTGCTTTCTACCTTTAACTCGCCCTTTCAGAAAGAACTTGCCGTCCGTAAGGAAGATAAAAAATTTATTGATGTACAGGAAGTGGTTGACGAGAAGTGTCCGAAGAGCGGTCATCCTCTTGTTGTGCGTTACTCAAAGTTCGGTAAATTCTTGGCGTGCAGCGGTTATCCTGAGTGCAAGTTTACAAAGCCCTACCTGCACATCATTCCTGATAAATTTTGCCCAAAAGACGGCGGCCGTATCGTCACTCGGTTCACCAAGTCAAAGCGAAAATTTTATGGCTGTGAAAACTATCCCAAGTGTGACTTTTCATCATGGAAACTGCCCGAACCGATCAAAGGTGAAACGGTAAAAACTACGGCACCCGAAGCGATTGAAGAGAAGAAAGAAGTATGATAGGAAAAATAAAGGGAATATTTACAGAACTTGAGAATAATGAAGCGCTCATTGAGACCGCTTCGGGTCTCTTTTATACGGTATTTGTGACGCCCGCAATAATCAACACTTTTCCAGTAGGATCAAAAGTCGAGATCTATACCCATTTTCATGTGCGTGAAGATGTACAGATTCTTTTTGGTTTTGAGTCAAAGAAGGAGCTGCAGATGTTTAAACTTCTGCTTTCCGTTTCTGGAGTCGGCCCCAAGACAGCCTATACGGTTATCTCAAATATCCAAATAGACTCCTTTATTGCAGCAATTAAAAGCAATTCACTTGATTATTTTACAAAGATTCCCGGACTCGGTAAGAAAACCGCTATGAAGATTATTCTTGAACTTTCGCAAAAGCTGAAAGGGGAGTTTGCCATGGAGAAAATGTATCTATCAGAAGACGATAAAACTGTTGTAGAGGCACTTATGGCATTGGGCTATAAAAGTCAGGATGCAAAAACTCTCCTGACCAAAATTCCCAAAGATCTCCCTCTTGAGAGACGTATACAGGAGGCGTTAAAGTTCACTGAAGCAATAAAAAAAAGGGTATAATGTACTTCACTCATGGCAAACAAACCATCTGAAGATGCAAATCTCCGCCCTCAATCATTAGCAGATTACGTCGGCCAAAGAAATATTATCCATACTCTGAGCATCTTTATTGATGCCGTAAAAAAAAGAGGGAAGCCTTCTGAACATATTCTGTTTTATGGACCACCCGGTATTGGTAAGACCACCCTTTCCCACATTATCGCCAATGAACTAAAAGGCGATCTGAGGATCACTTCGGGTGCAGCAATAGAAAGAAGTGGAGATCTCGCTGCAATTCTTACCAACTTAAAAGATGGCGATATTCTATTTATCGATGAAATACACCGGTTGCCTAAATCGGTAGAAGAGATGCTGTATCCTGTAATCGAAGAGTACGCACTTGATATCGTAATAGGAAAGGGCCCATCGGCTCGAACGGTACGTCTACCTATTCCGACAATTACCATTGTGGGAGCCACGACGAAACTGGCACTTTTATCAGCACCTCTTCGTGACAGATTCGGTCTTATTTTGAGGCTCGACTACTATACTATTGAGGAAATGGCAGAAATTATTCGCAGATCAGCAAAACTTCTCAGTCTTCCTATAGAAAAGGAAGCTATACAGGAAATTGCCAAACGAGCTCGAAAAACCCCTCGTATAGCAAACAGAATCCTCAAAAGAGCCAGGGATATCTTTGAAGTGCATAAAGAGACGGTCATAGATCAGAAAGTCATAGACAAACTTTTTAAAATGCTTGAAATTGATGAGGTGGGTCTCGGAAATGTAGATCTCAAATATCTTAACGTAATTGCCGGAAAATTTCAGAACCAGCCGGTTGGTGTGGAGACTATTGCGGTCGCAATGTCGGAAGACAGACGTACTGTAGAAGAGTTCATAGAACCATATTTACTGCAGCTTGGTTTTATTAAAAAAACACCGCGTGGTAGGGTAGTGGCACCAAAAGGACTCGCACACCTTAAAATGAATCCCCTTTCTAAAGCCTCTCAGCAACCAGTATTAATCTGACCGTGTCCTGCTGTTATAGCAAAATAGCCAGAGCGCTGATATAATTTGATTTGTTGCCGCGGTGGTGGAATGGCAGACACGCAGGACTTAAAATCCTGTGATCCTAAAGATCGTGAGCGTTCGACTCGCTCTCGCGGCACCACTGGAGTGCCGAGATAGCTCAGCGGTAGAGCAGCTGTTTTGTAAACAGCAGGTCTGGGGTTCGAATCCCCATCTCGGCTCCAGAGTCCATAGTTCAACGGATAGAACAAATCCCTTCTAAGGATTAGATGACAGTTCGATTCTGTCTGGGCTCACCAGTTATGAAAAAGCACATAAATCCTGTTGTAATGGCACTTCTCAGAAAGGGAGATAAGTATCTCTTAACAAAGCGTGTCGAAAAAGACCATGACGAGGAAGGGGCACAGATGGAATTTCACGATTTGTGGCAAATTCCTGGTGGCGGGCTACAGTTTGGAGAGTCTATCGAGGAGGGATTGAGACGAGAGATGAGAGAGGAAGTAAATGTAGAGATTAAGAGCCTGAAACTTATCCCTAAGATATTTCACCGAGTTTATAAGGGAGTATGGCACGGCATATTTATAGCATATGTAGCCCAGCTTGATTCACCTGAATCACAGATAAAACTGAATCATGAAGCCAGTGAATGGGGTTGGTTTACACCAGAAGAAATAAAGAAACTCAAAAAATTTCCCCTTATCGACGAAATTATTGCGGAAATAAAGTAAAGGCAGCCTCCATTTTTAATTCATCGCGAGAACTCAACGGGCTATTTTGGATTTTCACCCGAGTAACCCGTTTTCTTGAGGTCCCGCGACGATTAATTCCACCGATTACAAAACGTATTCCTGTTCTTTTGCGAGATGTGCATACCCGTTTTTTCTCAAAAGCTTTTCGTTTGCCTTCATAACTGCCATGAGTACATCAATATCATAGTCGTTTTTCTGAGCCCATTCGGCGAAAGCCTTCGTGTCCTTTGGCAAACAGCTTCCTGAGTATGGCCCGAAGTCGCGGATACCGTACTTTTTGTTCCACATTCCCTCGGCACTTTCAGCAGTGATTCCAAATACCTTGTCAACATCGAGCTTCATTTTTTTTCCAATCTGGCGCATTTCATTGAAAAAGCTGATCTTTGCTGCATTGTATAAATTATGAACATACTTCTGCATCTCGGCCTCTGTCAGACTGGATCTATGGATCGGGCATTTGAATTTGCCTTTATAGACTTTATAGAGCATGTCTCCCGACTTCTTATCAAACTGTCCGATAAGGATCATCCACGGTTTAAGAGTGTCCTCATAGGCATATATTTCACGAAGATATTCTGGATTCATGCAGAGACCGAAGTCTTTTCCCGCTTTTTTTCCGGAAATCTTCTCAAGTGTTTTTTTGACAAGTCCTGCGGTTGTGCCTGGAGGTACAGTACTTTTAACAACAACCAAGTGATACTTCTTCATTTTCTTGATCCGTTCACCCATATTCTTTGCGGCAGACTCCATATGGGAGAGGTCAATCCTTCCGTTATAGGTAGGCGTAGGAACCGTTAAGAAGGTAATATCATAATCGTAGTCCCCGTCCATTTTTTCATCTTTGTCAAAGATTGTGTAGCCATCTTTTTTAACTTTCTTCCTTGTTTTTTCTCCACCGCCAAAAAAATGTACCTTGAATCCTTTTTTTGCAAGAACCCTACCCAATGAATAACCTACGACACCGGGACCAATTACGCTGATGACAGGTTTTTTTACCATATTATGTATGTATAAACTTTAAGTAATAATTTTGTCATTATACGGAGGTTTAAAAAAAATTCAAGGGGGTTTTGTGATATTTATCACAATATCTCTTGTATTTTTTAATTTTATTAGTATATAATGCTGACTTGTACTTGAAAAATAAATCCTTATGAAGTTTATTAAAACGCTGTCACTTCTTTCAGTTCTTCTTTTTGCGTTCACTTTTTTTATACCTAACAATACTTATGTAAAAGCGGCCTGTAAATCGCCAACGGCTCCTCCTGCAACAGCACCCGTTCTCCTTTCTGCAGTTGCGGCGGATGGTCAGGTAACTCTTACATGGCAAAAGGCCGAGGATCCCGTAACACATTATCTATTACAGTACGGCACGGACTCCGAGAACTACGAGTACGGAAACCCTAATATCGGCAATCGTGATACAACTTCGTATACGGTTTCGTCATTGACTAATGGAACAAAATATTACTTCAGAGTAAGAGCAGAAAACGGATGCAAACCTGGTGATTTTTCTGACAAAATTACGGCAGTTGCGGGAGTCAAACGGCCTGACAAGGTAAGAAATTTACTCTTTACCCAAAATACGGTACTGGGAGCAACTACATCTGCAACGACACTACCGACCAAGATAAAAGGTGCTCAACCATCGACCGCGCAAGTAGATGCACCCGTTTGCGCAGAGTGTAAAGGGATCAACTTTCTTATCGCAGAAGTGATAGCACTTGTCGCTTTTTATGCGTTTATGCACCTTTATAAACGATTTTCTAGATTCACAATCGCCGCATTCCTGATCCCTGTCGTAACATATATCTTATTTGAGCTGAGTCACGAAAAGTGCAGTAAAGAACTTTTTTTCTGTGACTACTTCATTTTTTTGAACGTAGGGATCTTTGTCCTATTGACTGTACTGCATAAACAACTTTTCATATCACGCCGTGAGCGCATTTATAAGGCATTAGATGATTTAAAGAAGAAAATATGAACATTCACTGGTCTGACGCAGCTCTTTATTTTTATAAATACCTTGATCACTATACATTCCTTTTTCCGCTTGGAATTATAGGTATCTGGAGGTGGAGTGTATGGGTTCTGAAAGAGGTGGTAGGCCTGCGCTACCATCCTGATAGTCGTCCCTACAAGGCGGATGTGTCCATCGTAACACCGGTTTACAACGAAAATCCGGTAATTTTTCTCCAGGCCTTGAGATCGTGGGAAAAGAACAAACCCGCCGAGGTAATTGCGGTTATCGATTACACTGATAAAAAGTGTATCGAGATTTTCAAAGATTTTGCGAAGGGAAAGAAAACTTATAAACTAATCGTCACGAAAACTCCAGGTAAAAGACCGGCGCTTGCGGATGGTATCAAAATTGCGAAGTCTCCTATCGTGGCGCTCGTTGACAGCGACACCATCTGGGCACATGATGTCATTAAAAACGGACTGCCGCCTTTTAACGACAAAAAGGTAGGAGGTGTAGCAACATATCAGAATGTCCTCGATCCAAAAACGTTTGCCCAAAAGGTTTTTGACACACAGCTTGATATCCGATACAGACTCGAGTATCCATTTTTAGCTGGAGCCGGTGATGCGCTTGTGTGTCTCTCGGGGCGTACGGCTTTTTACAGACGGGCAGTAATAACACCTATGCTTCATGACTTGGTTCATGAAACATTCATGGGTAGACCTGTTATAAGCGGTGACGATAAAAGACTCACCTATCTGGTTCTTGCGGCAGGATGGAAGACGGCTTATCAAAGCAATTCACATGTATACACTCCCGGCATGGCTAATCTTACAGCCTATACAGCCCAAAGACTGCGATGGACGCGGAACAGTCTGCGTGCTGATCTGCGCGCAATGATGGAGGGGTGGCCGTTTAAACATCCGGCGCTTGCCTTTTTCCAGATAGACAAAGTCCTGCAGTCTTTCGTCACGATCCTCAGCCCATTTTTTCTTATGGTATCGCTTTTCGCAAAGCTATGGATTCCCGCTGCAATTATCGTAGCGTGGTGGCTCTTGAGCCGAACTATTAAAATGATGCCTCATTTCAGCAGACGTCCGAAGGATATTGTCATTCTTCCGGGTTACATACTGTATTCCTTTTTTGTTGGGGTTTTAAAGATATACGCATTTTTCTCTCTCAACACGCAAGGTTGGATAACCCGTTGGGATAAATCGCGCATGGTACCGATGAAGGCGGTCAATAATGCTATCGTCTATGGGGCAACGGCAGCAGTATTGGTGCTCCTCTATGTAGGTGTTTATCTTATAAAGGACGTTACTTATTTCAAACCTTTGGCCAGAAGACAGGCACTGCTTGCTGCCGCACTTCCTCCACAACCAAGTAACCTGGCCCAGGCAGAACAGCCGGCTGTCCTTGGAGCTTCGACAATAACCGAAAAGGATTACAGTACAAAACGCTATGTAGTCCAACGAGGTGAAACAAACTTTTATGCGCTGGCACAGAAACTGAACGTTGATGCGGCTAGATTACTGAGCGCAAACATAGCTAAAATTCCTTCGTGGTGGAGAATGGAACCTGGAATTATACTGACAATTCCAGGTAAGGATATTCCTCTTAATCCTGTTACCACCTACACTACAAACAGACTTCTCGATCAGCCTTTGACGATGACATACGAAAAAGAAACAGACACGATGGTAATTATGGGTCGAGGTAAATCTGTGACGCTAAAGCAGATTGCCGACTATTTCGGGAATGAGTACGTTCAGGAATTACAGCCAAAGGAGTGGCTTCTGCGCAGTTCTCTTTTTATCGGTAACGGTGTAACACTCACTCTTGATAAAAGCGAAGTGACATGGCTCAAATTAAGGAGCGAGGAAAACGGGTTTGCTATCCTGAGAGGTCAGGAGGCAGATATCGTAATAAATGGCGTAAAAATCACTTCGTGGGACACTGCTCAGAATGACTATGATATGAAACAGGAAGACGGACGAAGTTTTATCTTCATAAAAGATGCCGGGAGAATGGATGTATATGATTCGGAAATTGCATATCTCGGGTTTCCAACCTCAAATGACATTATCGTCTCACCGTACGGCATATCCTGGAAAATGAGCAACAAGGATCTAAAAACGAAGATCCTCACGGGTGAGGTCTTCAATAGCAAGTTCCATCATAATTACTTTGGAGCATATACATTCGGCGCCACAGGCATGACCTGGAAAGAAAACGAGTTTTATGCAAACACACGATATGGGCTCGATCCTCATGACGACTCAAACGGCTTTTTGGTGGAGAACAACATAGCGCATGACAATGGTACTCACGGAATCATTTTCTCCAAGCGCTGTATCTATAATATCGTCCGTAACAACTACTCCTACAATAACAAACTTCATGGGATCATGCTGCATGAAGCATCAGATTATAACCTCGTCTATGATAATGTAGTGACGGGGAATACGAGCGGCATTGCTCTCTGGAGATCAAGCAATAACATCGTAAGAAATAACAAAATTGAGGATAATAGACATGGCGTTCGCGCCAATATGGCAGCGAACAGCAACATTATAGAAAATAATGAGATAAAGGACAGTAAACTCTATGGAGTGTATATTTATGAGGATGCAAAAGACAACGTTATTCAGAATAACAAAATCGTCGCCAATGATGTGGGTATCTATGTACGTTCAAGCGACAATGAACTCTATGGAAATACCATTACAGACAACAGGACAGGTATATACTTCACTGACCGGGCCACCGGCAACAGTGTTGTCGATAATGCAATATTCAATAATGGTCTCTATGGAATATATTCAAAAGTTTCCAGCGAAGTACATAACTTCTTAGGAAACAATCTGCTCAACAAGAACCGAAAAGATCTGACCGCAAGAGAAGATGAATAATCTATTTGTGAGCAATATTAAGAGAGTAGACCACAACTTCACCGTAGTTACTATCATTACATAGCCAAGGAACAACTTCACGCTGACAGTTCGACTGGGTATAGACACCAGCCTTAAAGTAAGAATTTGTGTAGATATTGGTATAGGTATACACAGGTTTTTTGCTGTTGTTGTAATAGATATTTGTTTTTCCCCCTGCCACTTCCATCCTGACAGTAAACTTTTTGCCAAGTTTATAGTCGCCGTCTAGCAGGAATAATTTATCACTCCGCGCTGTTACATAAAGTTTTGGGTACTCCAGACGAATCATTATGATGTCTTCCCTGTCATCATGAATTTGAGCGGTAACAACATGCTTTTTTGTTCTAGGCACTGCAGTCACAGCCTCTGTAAGTGTCATCACATGTGTGCCTGACGTCGATGACCACGAAGCTTTGTCCTCTCCGCTATTAAACATCTCCCTAAGTTCTGTACGTGGATAGTGCGATCCTGATGTTGTCACCCCATTGACAGGCGCCCTGAAGCGCACTCCATTCTCCTCAAGTGATGGCATAAACCAGGGATTGTTCACATACTTTGCGAGTTGTGGTTGTTTTATTTCGGTAGGAGTCTCGGAAGGTCCTTGCGGGAGTGTCAGTTTCCAGTTGGTGAGATTCAGAATCTGTGACGGATACCGCACATTTGAAGTTTCGGATGGGTTGGAAACACGGGTTTGTGCAACTATTCCTGCTGTCAAAAGAACAAGGAAAACGAATATTGCTAAAACTTTTTTCATATAAAGGGGTGTGCCCGGGAGAGGAGTTGAACCTCCACGCCTTGCGGCACAGCCTCCTCAAGACTGCGTGTATGCCAATTTCACCACCCGGGCAGGTTGGACAATTATATCACTTGCGTGAGATTGTGTAAATATAAGGATAGTAAAGGAACGCTGCAGGAGGATCGTCCAAAATAACTTTTTGAAATTCATCATACATCCGCTTCCGTTCGGAAGTCAGAACCGTCGAGCGACCATCCTCAAGTAGCTTGTCAATTTTGACGTTTTTGTAGCCACCGATATTTCCCTGCGTCTGAGTTTGATGCCAGAAATAATACTGGTCTGGATCCTGAGGAACTTTCCAAAAAGCCAGAAGCAGATCGAACTTTGGCGGCTTGTCCGATGATATGAGGGTAACATTCGGCTTAAAGCCGATCTTATTAAGTGCATCTACCACGATATTGTCTGCCGGATCGAGATAGTCGTAGTATGTTGCGAGTTCAAGCTTTGCCTCACCGCTTGCAGGAAGCGAGCGCTTGATAATCCGCTCTGATGAATCCACGTCGTAAATAACCGGTCTAAGTCCTTCATTATATGCCCAGGAATTAGGTGGTATCGGGCCATTGGCGAGTTCTCCCTCCTCAAGAATCTTATCCGCATCAAAAGACTCCGCAATAGCCTGGCGTATTTCCTTTTCTTTTAACAGTGGGTTGTCCATGTTAAAAAAGAGTGTAAGAAGACGTGAATAATCTACTGATTTTTCTACTTTAGTATTTTTCCAGGTTGCAAACTGATCGGCGATATTTTTTTTGTTAGTTGTGAATTTATTCACTTCACCACGCTTATAGGCATTGATAAGCTGCGTTTCGTTGTCGTAAAAATGATAATTGATGGTCGGCAAATCTGGTTTGTTTGGGGATAGGGTCATTTCCTTGATGTTCCCGTACTGGGTCTTGAAATGATCAAGTTTATATAGGCCGGCTATACCCACAAGCGGATACTTTAAAACGGGTCGGCGCAGATAGGTTGGGAATATTTGGAGCGGCTTTTGCAGATGAAACTCAATAGTTTTCTCATCTACTACCTTCACTGCAACGTCCTTAAACTGATAGTTAAGGTCGTATGCAGTAAATTTTTTGCCGTCATCCCAGACAAGCGAGTCCTTAAGATGAAAACGATATCCTTTATTACCATCGAAAAGCTCCCACCCATTTGCAAGTGTGGGGATGATTTCTCCCTTTTCGTTTATGTATACAAGGCCATTGCTGAGTTTTGAGGTTATCTCCTCAGGCAGATTACTAAAATCGTACACACCGACCTCTCCAATATTCTCCTGACGACTTGAAAGAAAAGACTCGAAGTAGGGAGTGAGGGATATAAGCCCGACTATAAAAACGACCGTAAGAATAGAGCTTAACAGAATAAGCTTTATGTGCTTGCGCGCATATTCTTTAATAAACCAGTAGATATACCGGTATGTTTTTTTATCGAACATGTCCTACGGTACCTTCAAACTTTTATCTCAAAAAAAGATTGATGGCTGAGATAATAAAAAATAAGACGATGAGGAGGACGGTAACCTGAAGAGTTATTTTCTCTATTCCCCGTCGAGTCTGAAAAAACTCACCGCCGCCACCCCAGGCGCTCCCAAGACCTGCCCCCCTGCCTTGTATCAGGATAAAAACAACGATGAGGATAGAAACGATAGTCGTGAGTGCAAGTAAGGCTATTTTCATACTAATTTTTCGAACAAATTAATAATTATATACATTGAAACCGCACAAACCACCAGATTCAAAGTGGCGCTAAGATGGGCGGGCCCCACATTTACGAAAAGAAACTGTATATGAGGCATGCTCCATTCTTTAATGGATATTATAGTGGAAAAATGGCTAACTATGAGGTAAAAAAGAAGACTGTTGACCGCAATGGAAAAAAGGCCAAAAGTGAGCAGGTTCAAGGGAAAAAGAAGAAGTTTGGAGAGAGGTGTCAGTATATAGTAAAGTACTGCCACCGCAACCGTAATAGTTATAAAGCTCTTCGCTTCAAAGTTTATACTGAATCCTGAATTCCATAAGGAGGTAAGATACAGACTGGTCGCGGAAAAAACAAGCATCCTGCTTATTCGCTTCATAGATCAATTATATAGGCAATATCTTTTTGTTTCGCAGGAACCGGTGGTATTTGCGGGCGAATCGGTGCGATTCATCACGGATGTGACGTACCATGTTAAAACCCATATTGTGCACAGGCGGTCTGATTGTTGGAAAGTTTTCTGTACCCATAAGAAGACGGTCAGGGTGTTTGGCTATGCCTATGAAAGGAACTGTCACGTTCATTTTCTGGAGCACTTCTCTAACCGCAGCTAACTGAGGCTTACCGCCGTCTATAACAACAAGATCCGGATCTTTCCATGCACTTCTTTTAAACCTGCGTTCCAATGTTTCCTGTAGCATCTCGAAGTCTGAAGTAAGTGAAAGATTTTTTATTCTAAAACGCCGGTATTGGGATTTATCGATGAGTCCTTCGGTAAATACCACCATAGATGCAGTAGAATCCTTACCGCCAAAATTACTAATATCATAACACTCAATACGCTTTAAGATTTTAAGCTCAGGGAAAAAAGGTTGTAGTATCTGAGTGAGGCTAACCAAACTCTCTTCAGAACGATTATAATTTTCATCCTGCGCAGATCTGAAACTCCGCTGATAGATAAGTCTCTCAAATTCATATATTTGGTTTCGTACAAGAATCGCCTCCTCAAATTGTTCTCTTTGGGTTAATTCCTTTAATTTCCTGTAGAGAGATTTGAGAATGAGATCAGTATTGCCATTTAATACTTTAATGCTGTTTCTTATATTTTGTTTATATCTCGCAATCTCCTTTTTTTTAATGTCTGCATCTGTAATTTTTTCTATATCACTTGGACATGGATTACAGAGGCCTATTTTTGAATAAAAACAGCCACGTTTAGTTATCTTCTTTTGTGAACAGAAAGGGAACACTCGGCGGATGTACCGAAGTATCTCAAGTACGCTCCTTTGCGAAGAAAACGGACCAAAGTAGAGAGATTTCCCATCATTTTCTCTACGTACAGAATAAACTTTTGGGTATGTTTCCTTGGTAATCTTTATATAGAGATAGCTTTTATCGTCGCGCCATCGACTATTATATTTTGGTTTATTCTTTTGTATAAGCTCTGATTCCAGGAGGAGTGCGGAGAACTCAGAGTCTGTAACAATATATCCCAGATTATCAGAACCTTCAATGATAGCTGCCTCTTTTGCATCTATGCGAGCGTTTTCTATATGGGAAGTAACGCGAGCTCTTAGATTATTGGATTTTCCGACATACAAAAGCTCTCCGCCGGAACGGAAAATATAAATACCTGTCGTGGTTGGTAGATCCTGTACAGTTTCTCTGTTTAGCGGTGCATATACAGCATCAGAAATGTGGTTCATTTTTGCGCAACAAGCGAAGTATAACAAAGATGGCAGTAAGAGAAATAGTTATTCCACCAATCCAAAAAATAATCTGGTAGTAGTAGGGGACAATACGTATTTGGTAGGACTCGCTTTTACCTTCTGAAATGATCGTCAGTTCTCCGTTGCTCTGAGTATTCTTCACCGAGGCCTTCAGTGTCACTGGTATCTCCTTGAACTCAAATGGTGCGAGTGAGGGAATTGTAATGTTTGTATCGGATGTAATAAGATTGGATGACGACAAGGTTATTGGGATGTTCCACTGATACGTGTTTCCTCTGTTTTCTATAAGAATTTTTGTCTTAAGTTCCTCCTTGTCGTTTATTGTTTTCGGAGGATTTTCAAGTGCTATAACAAGATCCTTTTTCTCCACAGGCTGCTCCTGCGTTGCTGTCAATGTTATGTCTTTGGAATTCTCGACTTTGTACATTCCTGCAGGCAAGGGATACTCTGGCTCGAGGCCGTGTATAGCAAAAACAACGTGGTTAAGATCGAACGAGTTAAAATAATCGATCCCGGAAGTATTTTCCCATGTCGGATCTACAGGAGTCCATCGTCCGCTTGTCTCATCATAGTACTCTGGCCATGAGTGAAGAACATCTGAGAGAAGCGAGAGGGGACGAAGACGTGAGTCACTGGCAAAACCGTATCCCTGAACTTCCCGTGCAAGTATACCTTTCTCACGCGCTATGGCAATAAAGAGATCAGAAAACTCCACACAGACTGCTTTATCTGGCGACAAAAGCACTGCCTCGGCACCGAGCCTCGTGTTGTTTGTTGCACTGCGTTCATAGTCATATTTAAGTGTCTTAACCACGTAGTTATAGATATCTTGCGGAGTTTTGAGACCTGCATATTCCTCGGGATGAGAAACTGTCCAATACTTTTTAGGAGTAAGCAGTTTACTGCGAAGTGCCGTTGGAATCGATTTATTGAGAAGGGCAATGTCTTCGCGGGGTTTAGAGTTCATTTCTATTGTTCCCTTGAATATTACGGTCTTCGTTTCCTTCGGATTTAGATGATATTCTGCCAAATAATTCCCGTCTTCGTCCTGGTAGACTTTGCTAGGCGGAGGTTGAAGCGAATTAATATATATTTTTTGGAATGCAGTGTCGGGAGGCAGAGCAATCTCGGTATATATAGGCGTGAGGCGGGTATTTTTTAGATTGTAGACAAGTTCGGAACGGTACAGCTGCCTTTCACCGAATATAGCATAGATAGTACGTGTTTTCGGATTACTCCAAATTACTTTGCGACCGCCTGGAACACTTTCATCGGGCGTCACATTATCGGGAACGGGTTTGGCAACGGTAATCTTATTATCGCCTGGCGGCAAGTGGACAACCACCTGGTATGCTCCGTCGGGAGTCTCGAGCGTAGGAAGAATCACCTCCCATACATTTCCATTCAATTTGAACAAATTATCCTGTGTAAAATTCAGGCGGAACGTGTTGACTGAGTCACGACCTGTGTTGGGGTCAGAAAACTCAAGAACAATTTTTATGTTTCCTGCTTCATCGGTGACGAGGGGAGCAATAGGTCCTTTATCATCAGAGGCACTGATATTGGAAATACTGAATGTATCCGGAAAAGCGAGTGTAAATTTCTTAACGTACACATCGGAACGTAAATTGGTTATCCGTATCTGATACGAAACATCTGTTTGAATTTGATCACCGTTCTGGCGTACGTAATAGTCTGTTTGATACGAAGTTGTGTGATCAGGATCTGCGGCGTATACAGAAAAGATAAGGATGGGCAGTAGTAAAAACCCCAAAATACCACCCAGGAACTTCTTCATGTAATGATTATAGGGGAGTCTTTCTTTACTTTCACTTAAAATAGTCTACTTAAGATATGGTTTTAGATACTGACCCGTATATGACTTTTTTTCCTTAACTATTTTTTCAGTCGGTCCCTGGTAAACAATTGTTCCTCCACCGTCTCCTCCTTCTGGCCCCAGATCAATGGTATAGTGACTGTTTTTTATTACATCTAAGTTATGCTCAATAACAACTACCGTATTACCTCGTTCCACCAGTTCATAAAGAGCGTGCAAAAGCTTTTGAATATCATAAAAGTGAAGTCCTGTCGTGGGTTCATCCAAAATGTAGAGTGTCTTGCCTGTTTCCTTGCGTGACAGTTCGTTTATGAGTTTTATTCTCTGTGCTTCTCCGCCTGAGAAGGTTGGTGCAGGCTGGCCAAGTTCCACATAGTCAAGTCCAACACTCTTCAAAAACTCAAGTTTTTGATAAATCCGGAAATAGTTAGCAAAAAACGGAAGAGCCTCATCCACAGTCATCTTAAGAACCTCATAAATGTTCTTGCCTTTATACAAGACTTCAAGCGTTTCTTTGTTATATCGTTTTCCCTCACACACATCGCAGGTCACATAGACGTCGGGCAGAAACTGCATTTCAATCTTAATCACACCAGCTCCCTGACATTTTTCGCAACGGCCACCTTTGAGATTAAAGGAGAACCTTCCTTTTGTAAAACCTCGAGCTTTTGCCTCTACTGTATTGGCAAACATCGCGCGAATTTCATCGAAGAAACCTATGTAGGTTGCCGGATTAGACCGGGGCGTACGGCCGATTGGTGACTGATCGACAAGATACACCCGGTCGAGATAGTGATGGCCTTCCAATCTTTTAAAATTCCCGATGGTGTCAGAATAATATCCTTCCAGATAATATTTGAGCGCAGGGTAGAGTGTTTCGGTAATAGCTGTGGACTTGCCCGATCCAGAAACTCCGGTAACCGCAATAAGATTCCCTAAAGGAAGTTGTAGTGTTATGTTTTTGAGATTAAACTGCGAAGCTCCAGAAAGTACAAGCTCTCCCTTATTTGTCTCAAGGGGAGTTTTTTTTATTCGAATATCTTTTTTTCCTGACAGATACTGCCCAGTGAGAGATGTGTCTGACTTTTTCATTTCCGAAACAGTACCTGTAAATGTAATTTTTCCTCCGTTTCTCCCTGCATGCGGACCGAGTTCAATAATGTGATCAGCAGATTCTATTGTTTCTTTATCGTGTTCAACAACAATAAGCGTATTACCAAGCTCCTTTAGGTTCATAAGGGTATTATTGAGAGCTGACACGTCACGTGGATGTAGGCCAATCGATGGCTCATCCAGTACATAGAGTACTCCCGTCAGGCCTGTACCGATCTGAGAGGCAAGTCGAATACGCTGCAGTTCGCCGCCGGACAAGGTACGGGCAGTCCTTCCGATTGTCAGGTAGGCAAGTCCTACATTTTTAAGAAATGTCAGTCTGGTTGAGATTTCCTTAAGAATAGGTTTACCGATCTGGCTTTCATATTCGCTTATTACCTTCAGTAATCTGTCTCCTATGTAAGGAAGAGTCTCATTAATAGACATATCCGAAAAGTCAGCGATATTCCTGTCGTCTATTGTGATTGAGAGAACTTCAGGCTTGAGTTTTTTACCCTTACACTCGTCACATACTTCCTCCCTCATATATTTTTGTATATCATGAGCGCTATAGTCGCCCGAAGATTCATAGTACCTCTTCTCAAGCTCAGGAATGATGCCTGTGAATCGCTCATAAATAGTTGTCTGCTTACCGAAGCGATTTGTGCCAGGAACACGATAAACCTTGTCTGTCCCATAGAGGAGAAGTTTCAATTTATCTTTTGGAATGTCCTCAAGTTTAGTGTTTACGTCTATCCCTTCTTCGTCGGCCATAGTAAGGATGAGGCGCATATACCACGTTGTGGCATTGAAAAACTTCGAAAAGGGTAAAATCCCTCCCTCGGCGATACTTAGTTTTTTATTGAGTACAAGATACGGCTCGACTCTAAAAAGAGTGCCTATCCCTTTACATTTGATACATGCTCCGATTGGAGAGTTGAACGAAAACATTCTCGGTTCTATCTCAGGCAGTGACATGTTGTCATTTGGACAAGAAAAATGCTCCGAAAAAAGATGTTCCTCTTTTCCCACATTTATTATCACCAAACCGTTGGAAAGATTTGTTGCCTGTTCGACACCCTGACTTATACGTGAGCGGAGTGTTGCCTGGTAAACCTCATTCTTAAAGTCCTTGTGCTGCAAAGTTATTGTGTCAATGAGTGCTTCAATCGAGTGTTTATTGTTTTTAAGAAGATCAATCTCGTCGGATAGTGAATACATTTTCCCGTCAACCCTCACTTTTATGTAACCTTTACTTCTGAGATTTTCAAAAAGATCATTAAATTCGCCTTTTCTTGCACGAACCACAGGAGAATAGAGTTCAAACTGATGAGGTTTGATTTTATCTGCGACAAGTTCCCTGTTCATCTGGTCAAGTATCTTGTTTACGATCTCATCGACGGAAAGCTTTGTGATTTCGGTTCCGCATTTAGGACAGTGGGGATGACCAATACGTGCAAATAGAAGGCGGTAAAAATCGTATACCTCCGTTATGGTGCCGACAGTTGAACGCGGATTATGAGAAACGGTCTTTTGGTCTATGGAGATAGACGGCGAGAGTCCATCGATGTTGTCGACATCGGGTTTATCCATGACACCCAAAAACTGCCGTGCATATGCGGAGAGTGATTCTACATATCTTCTTTGTCCTTCCGCATATATTGTGTCAAATGCCAAAGAGGATTTGCCCGATCCCGAAACTCCGGTAATAACTACATACTTATTCTTAGGAATATCGACGGTAACGTTTTTAAGGTTATGCTGACGGGCTCCTTCAACTCGAATGGTATCTCTCATCATTATCTTTCCGTATCAACTTTTAACTCACGTACCTTATCGCGAATTTGAATCGCGAGTTCAAAGTTCAGGCTTTCTGCCTGCCTTTTCATTTCAGTCTCGAGACGCTTGAGAACCTTCTTTTTGTCATAGGGAGTAAGCGATTCGGGAACAATCTCTTTTAGTGCGGTTGCGTCAAAATCATCGCGGCGGTCAATCGACAGATACTCTTCCTGCCTGTTAGCTATTTTCTCACGCAGAGGTTTGGTTATCGTTTTCGGTGTAATATTGTGCTTTTTATTGTAGTCCTGCTGATATTCACGGCGGCGATTGATCTCCTCGATGGCGGCCTTCATTGACTTCGTCTCACTATCTGCGTACATTATGACGCTACCACCGATATTACGTGCGGCGCGTCCCATGGTCTGGATAAGGGACGTGCGCGACCTCAGGAAACCTTCCTTATCTGCATCCAATATTGCCACAAGAAATACTTCCGGCAAATCAAGGCCTTCTCGAAGCAGATTTACCCCGATAAGTACGTCATATTCATTCTTTCTCAGATCATCGAGTATGTCTGATCTTTCAAGAGTATGAATATCCGAGTGAAGATAGGATGCGCGGATATTTTTATCCTTCAGGTATTGCGTCAGATCTTCGGCGGTCTTTTTTGTCAGGGTAGTGACTAGTACTTTCTCACCCTTTTTCGTACGTCTTTCAATTTCCTTGATCAGATCGTCTATTTCTGTCTTTGCAGGACGGACTATAATTTCTGGATCTATAATTCCGGTAGGTCGGATCAACTGTTCTACGACTCCCTCATGTCCTGCAAACTTTTTTTGTCTTATTTCTTCTTTGGACTGATCGATTTCCCAGGCGTCTGGTGTTGCGGAGACATATATAAGATGGGGAGGTATTTTATAAAACTCGTCAAACTTTAAGGGTCGGTTGTCATAGGCAGCACGAAGTCTAAATCCAAAATCGATGAGCGTTTTTTTACGGGAGAAGTCCCCGTTATACATGCCGCGAAGTTGCGGGACGGTCATATGTGATTCGTCTATGAACGTCAAAAAATTATTGCCATAAGCCTCCCTGAAATAATCAAGAAGCGAGTGCGGCGCATCTCCGGGTCGTCTGCCATCGAAGTAACGTGAGTAATTTTCGATACCATTCACATATCCGACTTCCTTAATAAGCTCAAGGTCGTAGTTAACTTTTCTGAGAAGTCTTTCTGCCTCAATAATTTTTCCCTGTGATTTAAACTCCTTATACTCAATTTCCAGGTCACGCCGTATCTGCTGTTCCACGCTTTTAAATACCTGCGGATCGGTCATGTAATGTTTGGCAGGATAGATAACCATTCGATCACCTTTTACCTGCAGCTCTTTGCCTGACAGTGGTTCAAACTGCACAATTTTTTCGAGTTTCTGATTCTTTAGAAAAAATCGATAACCGAAATCTTCATAAGCAGGATATATGTCGATATAATCTCCTCGAATGCGGAAGGTTCCTCTCTTAAACTCAAACTCGGAACGATCGTATTGCAGTTCAATGAGTCTTCTCGAAACGGTGTTCCAGTCAATAAAATCACCCTTTTTGAACTCAAGAATGAATTTTCCGTATTCTATCGGTGAACCGATATTATAGATACATGAAACCGAGGCTACAACGATAGTATCTTTTCTTGTTAAGATATTTGTTGTTGCGGCGAGGCGCAACTTGTCTATAAGCTCATTTATTTCCGCCTCCTTTTCTATATAGGTGTCCGACTGTGGAATATATGCTTCAGGCTGATAATAGTCATAATAAGACACGAAGTAGGAAACTGCATTATTCGGAAAGAAGTCGCGCATTTCCTGGTACAGTTGGCCCGCAAGAGTCTTATTGTGAGAGATAACAAGAGCGGGCATATTGAGGTTCTGTATAACGTTCGCCATAGTGAACGTCTTACCTGACCCTGTCACACCAAGTAGAACCTGATTCTTCAGGCTGTTTTTAACTCCATCCATGAGTTCTCTTATTGCATGGGGCTGATCGCCCGTTGGAGTGAATGACGAGGTTAATGAAAACATAATAGCAACCAACAATTATAACAAAAAATAGGGCCCGGGAACAGGAGCGGCAATAGTGCTGGCTTATTCCTTCTTCCTGTGGGGTATCAGGTGGAGAAACATCGGTACAACGGAGATTATGACGATAATGATCACTATAACCGAAAAGTTTTCCTTTACAAACGGTATGTTGCCAAAAAGGAACCCCGCCAGTGTTACGGACATAACCCAAAACAAACCACCGAAAAAGTTGTAGGTAAGGAAGGTTCTGTACTCCATCCTACCAATGCCTGCAACAAAAGGCGCAAATGTACGCACAATAGGCACAAATCTCGCCAAAACAATGGTTTTACCGCCATATTTCTTGAAGAACGCGTTTGTCTTTTCAATATGCTCGTCATTTATGGGAATATGAGGGTTTGCAATTATTTTCTTTCCAAAAAAATGCCCTATCCAGTAGTTGACTGTATCGCCGACAATAGCCGCGATCGAAAGCAGAACGAGGAGAAGCCAGATATTTAACGAACTTAAGGCGGCAAACGCGCCAGCCGCAAAGAGAAGAGAGTCTCCCGGCAAAAAAGGCATGAGGACTAGCCCCGTTTCAACAAAAATGATTATGAAGAGAATGGCGTAGGTAAAAATTCCATAGTTTTTAATGATTTCGCCGAGATGAACATCTAAATGGAGAATGAAGTCTATGAGGAATTTGATAATGTCCATATTTAAGCTATAATTCTAACGTATGCTTTATATTGTTGCAACGCCTATCGGTAACCTAGAGGACCTTTCCCTAAGGCAGGCACGTGTACTTACCCATTCCGACATCATTCTCGCCGAAGATACCCGCTCTGCACAGACGATTTTCCAGGCCATTGAGCGTCTTTTTGGTCTGA
>CAYPZT010000011.1:27312-30787 GCA_964415435.1 uncultured Gammaproteobacteria bacterium | reverse complement strand
CATGTACTGAATTTGAGATGCTAAGGTGCTCTTCTCCTGACGAAGACTCTCGAGTTTCTCCTGATACTCCTGGATTTGATTTGCAAGATCATCCTTTTCTGATGCAAACGTACTACAAACGAAGAATAGGGAGAAGAGGAAAAACAATATGAGGACGACCCGCTGCATGTGTTAATTATAGATTATCCTATCTCTGCTTCCATTGCTTTGGTGACCAATTCAAAATCATCCTGAGATATCTGAATGAGGCTCATTTTAAATACACTTCCCCAGTGCTTTTTATTTCTGATAAATGCTACTTTTTGAATAAGGGGTATCAGGGGTATTTCTTTTGACTGCACATACGTTACTTTTCGTCCAAAAGCTTTAGATACAGGAGAATTTTTGATCGGAAAAATGGTGCTATCTGCCATCTGGCCAACTGCAGTAAAAGTCTGTAGTTTAGTGGTACCAGCAATATCCGCTCGAGGAGAATAAAAGATAACCCAGTCATGTTGATTCAATCTGTTTAAATGAGCCTCAATTCCTTGCGACTGCATGATGCCTTGCGCAACGGCCGCACTGACGCGCTCCTTAGGGACTACACTAATCCAATACTTTTTCATGAGGCAAGTATATCAATATATTAAAACTTTTTGTCTGCATACCATGCTCTAGGATTGTCCTTATGAGCTATTGCCGCTCTAAAATCATTGAATGAATCTTTGTAATTCTTTTTGTGGAGTATGTTCCATATTGTAAAGCCCATCGACATTTTTGCCGCCGCGAGATAGACTCTTTCCAGTATCTCATCTGACTCTTGAACACCATAACTTTTTAAAAAAAGATTCCATTTTTCAGAAGGAATATACCACCATAATATTGCGCCTATATCACTAAATGAATCTGAAAGTCTGATCTTGTTCCAATCGATCATAAGGAGCTCTTCATTTTGCAGAAAAATATTTTTTGTATTAGGATCATCATGGACTGGAACGAGCTTATTAAGCTGAAGTTTTTTGTATCTTGTCTTTAAATTATTTATTCCCTCTATTACGTCCGAATGCTCTTTTGATGAAGGAAAAGGAGTAATTTGACTGAGTAAGTCATCCAACTCACCGTCTATAGTCAAATATTGGGCCGGCATATTTTTCTGAATGACTTCTTTCAACCGAATATCGTTTTGATACTTTAGTATTATAGAGGTAAGCTTATGAGGATTCTTCAATAGCCATTCCTTCGGCACATATACACCTTTTATAAATTCCTGAATCATATAATATTCGCCGTCCAGAATACCCGTTTTCAGAACAGTGCTTGTAACACGAATTTCTGAGAGTCTCAACATAACATCCGGATTAATGCCTAGTTTTATAAAATATTTTTTGTTTTTCAGTGAGGCTATAAATGAAGTTTTTTCCCACCCGTCGGAAGGAAGATTAATATCCCACCCTGTTTCATGAAACGTATCTTCAAGGAGTCTTTGAATACTATTCACTCAACGATTATAGCAATAATAAAAGTGTTTTGAAGAAATTACTCACCTATTGTCTGTGTCTTAACATTTCCTGCCCGCTTGTAGTTGGCAAAGATCACTCCTCCTGGAGTAGCTTCAGTCTTCGTGAGTTCAAAAGCCGCTGGAATACTACCGCCATTCCATAAACGCTTACCCTTCCCCAGGGTAATAGGAAAAGTTTTAAGCCAAAGTTCATCTACTAAATCGTTTTCGAGTAGTGTTTGGATAAGATTTGCGCTTCCATGTACTTGTATATAGGGACCTGTCTCTTTTTTTATTTTTTTAATTTCCTCAACTACATCGCCAGTTAGGATTACCGAATTTTCCCAACTAGTTTTTCTGAGAGTATGAGAAGCTACATACTTAATCGCGGAATTAACACCTGGCCATTGATCTTCGTGTTTTGGCCAGTAGCCGGCAAATATTTCATAGGTTTTTCTACCGAGTAAAAGAGAGAACGGTTGTTTCATTTGTTCACCCATCATCTTACCCGCCTCTTCATCAAAGTAAGGACCAACCCATCCACCGTACTTAAATCCACCGCTCTTGTCCTCTTCGGGACCGCCTGGTGCCTGCATCACACCATCTAAAGTAACAAATGCCAGGACAATAAGTTTTCTCATGCCTATTTTCCTTCAAATGCTTTTTTAAGAGTCGCGATATCAAGTTTTTTCATTGGCATGAATGCTTGCGTCACACGGTCAAGCTGCTCACGATTAGCCGTTCTCATCATCTCCTCAAGATCGCGGGGAACGATCTGCCATGAGACACCATATTTATCCTTAAGCCAACCACATTGCTCATTCTCTGGTGAAACAGATAGTTTCTCCCAAAAATAGTCAATTTCTACTTGATCTTCGCAATTTACCATCAGAGAAACTGCCTCATTAAATGTAAATTCGTGTTTACCTGCCCCGTCCATAGCGGCAAACCATTGTCCTGCCAGTTTAAAGTCACTAAACATGACCTTTCCTTCTGTCTGAGGTCCCATATCTGCAGGGTAATGATGAAGTGCACCGCGCTTGGAATCCTTGAAAAGCGAAATATAAAAATCTACAGCTTCTTCCGCTTTACCATATGCCCCTTTAACAAACATGAGGGATGGAACGATACGTGGTCTTTTTTCTCCTTCTGGATTTGTGAGAATAAGCTGCCATGTGAGTCCATATTTGTCCTCTACCCAACCATAACGTTCACTGAAGGGATACTTATCAATATCCATAAGTGCTTTTCCACCTTCTATAAGTTTGCCCCATATCTCGTCGATATGTATTTTAGCGTCTTTGTCTTGTGATGGATCAAAGTTGACCATGAAAGAAATGGACGGATTGAATTTAAAGATAGGCCCGCCATTAATTGCCAAAAATTCGTATCCCAGAATATTAAATGACACCACATCGGTATCGCCTGGTGGAGTATTGTGGAGTGTGTAAGTACTTGTAACTTTTGAGTTTGGAAATACAGAAGTATAAAAGCCGGCGGCTTCCTTAACTTCTTTATCAAACCAAAGATGAGGAACTATTTTTTGCATTTTCTTAATGGTAGCATACCATTCCCTCTTATTACCACTGACTTTTATCAAAAATATGCAAGAACTGAATAATCTAGGGTTCTTTGACCGAAGTAATCCTATAACTTCAGTAAAGGATGGCTGGGAGACTTGGATTCGAACCAAGATAAATAGATTCAGAGTCTATTGTCCTACCATTAGACGATCTCCCAAGAGTAGTATATTTTACTATATCCTAAGGGCTGAAAGACACTATTCTTGCCTTCACATACATATCCCTCTATACTGAATAGAATGCTCATTGTTAACGCACTTGTCTATCTTCTGTCATTTGCTCTCATATGGCTTGGGTCGGGACTCTTGGTTTCCACTATCACCGTTTTTTCGCGAAGACTGAGATTATCACAGTTCATGTTTTCGTTTGTATTTCTCGGACTCCTATCTTCCATACCCGATTTTTCTGTTGGACT
>CAYPZT010000011.1:0-27302 GCA_964415435.1 uncultured Gammaproteobacteria bacterium | reverse complement strand
CGAGATCTTTATAGGAAATTTTATTGGTAGTGCGATCGTTATTTTTCTTTTCATCATACCATTATTGGCTGTGCTGGGAAAAGGCATCAGCCTCCAACATGAGCTTGAAAAGAATACTCTCCTTACTGTCATAGCGGTACTTCTTGCACCTTCCATATTCATACTTGATAAAAGTGTGACGGTTATCGAGGGGATTACCCTGTTAATCCTATATCTTGTACTTTTTTTTCTTGTAGAGCGACAGCATGGTATCTTTGACCGTGACAACAGCCGTATACTTAATTTGAAGGTCTATTCCTACAAAGACCTGCTCAAGATAATCGCCGGAATACTCATCGTCTATTTTTCAAGCAACATGATCGTCGAGAAGACCATCTACTTTGGAAATGTTTTCAATATTTCGCCTTTTTATCTAAGCCTTGTCCTTATCTCTGTAGGAACCAATTTACCTGAACTCACACTTGCAATTCGCTCAATCGTATCGGGGCAGAAGAATCTTGCAATGGGAGGCTTTATGGGCTCCGCTTCTGCTAACGTTTTCTTGTTTGGGCTGTTTACTATACTTAACAGAGGAGAGGTGCTTACGGTAAACAACTTTATAGTCACCTTTATATTCTTATCATTGGGACTTAGCGCATTCTATCTTCTTTCTGTATACAAAAAATATATTTCCAGGTCAGACGGACTTATACTTCTGGCTGTCTACGTTTGCTTTCTGATCCTGGAACTAGTGAGGAGATGATTTGTGTAAAAGTGATTTAATTTTGTCGAGAAGGCTCTGGGTTTCAAAAGGTTTTGGAATGAAATCATCCGCTCCACTTTCCAGCGCATCGTTGCCGGCGGTAGGATGAGCTGATAACATGATAATGGGAATGTTCTTCGTTTTCTTGTCTTCTTTGAGCTTTTTGCAGATATGCCTTCCGTCGTTTCCGGATAGGAGAACATCAAGAAGAATGAGGTGCGGTCGAAAGGTAATCGCCTCCTTATAGGTTTTCTCGCCCTGCATGAGGACACGGATATGATAACCTTCTTCCCGAAGAATCAGACTAACTGCGTCAGCGATCCCCTCATCATCATCCACAACCAATATTCTATAAGCCATTGGATTATTATAATGGTAAGGTAAAGTAAAAAGTTGATCCTTTTCCTTTTTCACTCATGACGCCGATTTTCCCCTTATGTCTCTCTATGATTTCTTTGGCAATATAAAGTCCCATACCGAAACCAGGGAATGTCTTGGCATGGTCATCGGTTACCTGGTATAGCTTTTCAAATATTTTTCCTTGCTGATCCTGTGCAATCCCTATTCCCTTATCCTGCACAGTTACGTATGCATCGCCATTTTTTCGGTTAGCGGTTATGACAATTGTCGATCTGCGAGGGGAATATTTCTGGGCATTTAGAATAAAATTTGCTATTACCTGATATATACGAAACTTATCCGCAGTCACCTTAATGATTGTAGGTTTTTTGAAGAGGATATTTTGTCCATCCGGAATTTTGAGCTCTTCTACAATCTGCTTTATCAGTTCATCAAGCCTAAATTCTTCCTTGTTAAATGACAGTTTCCCCGTCTGTAAGCGCGAAACGTCCAAAAGATCCTCCACAAGTTCTTGCAGTCTGTCAGTTTGTTCATGAATAGTTTTAACTAGTTTCATGGACTTTACATCTGTACTTTCCTTGGCATGAGCAGCGAGAAGATCTGTATATATTTTCATGCTCGTCAGAGGGGTCTTTAGTTCATGGGACGCCATATTTACGAAGTCGTCCTTCCTTTTTTCCATCTCCCTTTGCTGTGTTATATCATTTATAATTGCCGCAGCAGCAATTATTTTGCCCTGCCGATTACGGATGGGCGAAGTATTTACAAGAAGGTGTGTCTGCTTTCCTGAACTCTTTTTAAGAACAAATTCCTTACCAACAAGAGCTTTCCCTTTTGTCAAGACATAGGCAAGCGGTGAGTGAGAAGCATCTACCTCGACGCCATCCTCAGTTATACCCGAAACGAGGGTATCGTGCCCTACCCAACTTCCCAATCTAACTTTTATGTCCAGTATCTTATCAACTCGTTTATTGCTTTGTACTACCATGCCTTTACTGTCGGTAATCACCACGCCGACTGGTAACTGTTCAATAATGGTAAGGAGACGTATTTTCTCATCCGACTCCCTTTCTATCAGGTGGTCTATCGTCTGTTTGAGCCATCCGATAATAAACGCAAGAAGAACATAAAGAACTGTTAAGACCGCAGTTGTTTCAAGACCTGACCTTCTTTGTTCGGGTGACTGCGTAAAGAAAATAATATAAAGATAGTAAGAGATGGTTATTGCAACCATCATTAATCCGCCGCGAATTCCTTTTCTGAATGAAAAATAAATTATGAGAGCAATAAAAACGAGGATTGCATACAATCCCTGGAATGAATCGTGAAAAATCACAAATTTCTGAAGTAACTCTCCTAACAAAGCTGCCAGGAGACCGGTAAAGAAGGGAAAGAGAACTGAGTAGTCTCGATTTCCTAAATGAGCGATTGGATTCAGATACTGGAATACTCTCCTCATACTGATTCTATATGCGTATTGTAGCAGGCAAATGTTAAATAACTATATGAAATAGAACGCTATTTTGAAGACCGTGCGGAGAGGATCGATTTGGCCAAATGATCGGCGAGTTTCGGATAAAAAGGGTCAGGAATAATATAATCGCGGGTAGGCTTTCTCACCAATGATGCGAGCGCCTGTGAGGCGGCTTCCTTCATGGACTGAGAAACCGAGGTGAGTCTCCCTTTTACGACAGCTTGAAATACTCCGGGAAATGCTAGTACATTGTTGATCTGATTAGGAAAATCACTTCTTCCAGTCGCAACCACATACGCGCCTGCCTTGTACGCCTCATCGGGCATTATTTCAGGTACTGGATTTGCCATTGCAAATACAATAGGTCTAACTGCCATACTCCGTATCATACCGGCGGTTATATTTTTTGGCCCCGAGACACCGATAACGGCATCTGCCCCTTTTATAATCTCATTGAGTCTGCCCTGTTTTTTCTCAGTATTTGAAATACCTGCAATTGCCTGCTTGTATATATTCTGATTATCGCGTCCCGTGAAAAGTGCCCCGTCTCGGTCGACCACGATCACATCCTTGACGGCCGCGTGACCCGGTATTCTTTCACAAACAAAAGCCGAACAGTTTAACCCTAAGATCATACGTGCAACCGCAAGACCCGCCGCTCCAGCGCCTACAATCACCACTTTTAACGATTCGTACGGTTTCCCTACTACTTTTGCCGCATTCCGAAGAGCGGCGGCAACCACTATGGCAGTTCCGTGCTGATCATCGTGAAATACAGGTATTCCGATTTGCTGAAGTTCTTCTTCTATCTGGAAACAGCGAGGGGCCGAGATGTCCTCCAAATTTATTCCTGCAAAAGAAGGAGCTATCTGCCTTACAAACTCCACAATTTTCGAGGCATCCTGGCTGTTGACAACAATAGGTACCGCATCTACACCGCCAAACTCTTTGAGAAGGAGTGCTTTTCCCTCCATAACAGGTAAAGCCGCTTCGGGGCCGATATTTCCCATTCCGAGAACAGCTGATCCGTCAGAGATAACCGCAACTGTCCTGCCGCGCCAGGTAAGATCAAAAGATAGTGATGGATTTTTTGCTATCGCACGCGAGGGTTCTGCTACACCCGGTGTATACGCAAGAGACAGATCTTTCTTGTTGCGAACAGGAGTGAGTGGTTCTATTTTTATTTTGCCGCGATATTTCTTATGAAATTCCAAAGATTTTCTGTAGATGCTGTCCATTATGACATTGTAGCAATTAAAAAGAGCGAGTATAATAGTACGTTATGATATCGTTTTTTCAATCAGGGAAGATATAACTTTTGACACTCTTCCCTACCTTTACGAAAGGAGATCTTCACTATGAGTGAAGACACAAGAGGTACGATGCCTTCACCTCAATTTACTGCAGGAACAAATCCAAATCTTCAGATCGGTCTGTCAGCTGCCGAAAGCATGAAAGCGGCATACGACTCAGAAGCAGCTTTTAAACAAGATCTCTCATACTTTCTTAAACTCAGTCAACCAGGCGCAATACCCGAAGAAGAGATGGGGATGGCCCGTGACGCAGCTACAAAACTCATCAACTCCTGTATAAACTGCGCTCAATGTGCCAACCAGGTAGCGTGCGGTCTTACGCCTCAAACATTAGAAGCAGTCTCTGAAAGTGGAGCTGTCACAGTGAGAAATATGCTTGACTTTTTAAGAGGCAGTAACGCCGCCATGGAAGGCGTGAAACATATTTTGAGTTCCGAGGAAGGTCATGAGATAGCGGATGAACTTGCGATTCACGGAAACGAGCTTACGATAGAAAATCTCAACGCGTTCCGAACCAATGCGAAAGATTATTTTGACTTTAAAGGAAAACCGACCGTACCCCAACCTCCAACCGAAATCGTACTAGAACCACCAGTAACCGAACAGCAGCAAGCCGAAGTACCTGTTGAGAAGCAAGTAACTCCTGTAACTCAAGTGCCTCCAGAATCAAGCACAGCTCAAATAGAACCAAATGAGGCTCACCACGCCGAAGAAGCGGTAGTCGAAGTCCCCAGCGGAGTTGTTGCTCAAAAAGCTACTGAGGCACCTACCTCTATTTCAGAGGCGAAAAAACCAGAACCTAGTAAGCCTCAAGCAGAATCTACTGAAGAACATTCGAAATCTGACAGTGAATCTGCCAGAGTGACGGAAAAACTTGTTCAAGAACCACGGCAAGAAACACCAGAAGTTGAAATAAAAGCTCCACCGAAAAGAGAACTGGATAAAATGCAAGAGGTGGTTAAAACTACAATAACACCAAACTTTGATAAAAAGAGGAAAACAGGAGTTACAATGCAGACTACCCAAGTATCTGAAAAGACCGCCCAAAAATTCAAAAAGCATATTCAAGAGACTGTTCAGCCACCTCGTCCTGAAAAGCCAGGTTCTCAAAAAAAACCAGAATACGTACGACTGGAGAATACAGTATATACTAATAAATCAGCTGACAAGACCAAAAGGCAGGAAGAAAAACATCACGTTCAGACAGTTAAACAGAATCGCGAGATAAAGCCCGTTACTGTCTTTTCATCTAGGGAAAAACATGAAAGACCAAAGATAAAAAAAGAAAGTAAAGATAGCAAGGACCATACAAAATCAGTCGAAACTCAAACGAAAAAAAAGTCGGAAAGAAAGTCCGCAAAAAACGAAATTAAACTTCCTCTCCCAGAAAAACTAAAACGTACTCTCAAACGAAAAATATTTCTTCACTCACATGAAGACAATCCATTCAAAAAAAACAGGACGAACCAAAAAAAACAACGAATAGAAACAGCTAACCATCAAACAAAAAGAGTCAATATGCCATTAGTCGAAAAGCAGGTACCAAAGTCACTACACCCGAAAATCGTCAAGAAGTACAAGGTTGAAATTAGAAGAAATCAAAAGCCACGACCGAAAAATAAGTCCGGGGAATATAACTTAAGAATAAATAAAAAAATAGTCACAGAAAAACATGGAAAGATCGCAGAAAATAAAAGAAAGTTAAAACCCGACGAGAGAGAGAAAATACAGCCAGATACACACAAGATTCAAATTAACGGAAGGCCTCATGTATTAAAAACAGCCGAGCAAAGACAAATATTTTCTTTTACAAAAACGAGAATTACAACAAATGCTTCAGAACTTATGCAAATGCCCGACCTCCTTGAAAAAATACTTCTAATTCTCTATCAACTACCTCGCCAGAAAATAAAAGAAGATGAAACATTCATGCGTTCTTATTGGGATATTCCACCGGAAGAACGACTCCTTATGCAAATGCAGCCCATTCATATTCAGCAAATAATAAGACCATTTATAATCGCGCTCCTCTATTTTTCACCAGAGCAGTCATCCCCTTCAAAGAGTTAATTTGATATACTTGCCCTAATGAAATCATATATAGAATTCTATAAAAAAGGGTTTCTGCTTGTCCAAAGAAATCTTAATGTTTTTCTAATAAGCTATTTTTTGACAGCTGGCTCGACAATTGTAAAGTCTCTTGAGGGGACTGAACAATCATTCTCATTGCTGACTCTTATTGGTTTTATTTTTATTCTTGCTTCCCTGGCGTTCACCTTTATACCGGTACTTATATATGACAAGGCTTTAGATAAAAAGCGCAGTTCCATCAAGGATATTATTGTACTCACGGTTAAAAATTTCGGTCGCACTATTCGTCCATTACTCCTTGCTGCGTTACTTTTTTTTGCGATAGTCGGGGGTATCTACTTTTTTCTGCGAAGTGAGAATAGTCTTACCATGATCTACTTACTGACGTTTATCATCACGATCCTTACACCGCTTATGTTTTATTTTTCTATTCTTTATATGATTGAAAGAAAATCCGTGATTGCTTCGGTAATACACAGTGTTAAATTTTCATTGTCCCACAAGGCCTTTTCTTTCCTTCCATTGCCGTTTCTTATACTTAATTTTTTCATGGTCGCAGGTCATATATTTGGATCAAAAGACACCGTTCTTCTCAATCTCATCTATCTGTTTGTATTGAATTATGTCAATCTTGTGATACTATCTGCATCACTTATATATTACCGTGAAAGCATAAATAAAGATAATGTCATATTATCTTGAAAAAACGGGTATACAAAGATACAATTAACCCTATGGACAACACATTCAAACAGATTTTGGAAAAACTTACGACTATCGAGTCTCGTCTGGGAAAGCTGGAAACGGGTAAACGAGGCGAAACCGACACGGTTGTTACGGTAAAAACCGCAATGCCTCAGCGTGACGCTCTGTTTGGCAGGGCACTCGCCCTCGTTGACAAGTACGAGGAAATTCCATCTGCATTACTCCAAAAGGAACTTGCCATTGATGAAGAGAGGGCTAATGCTATCCTCGATCAACTTGAGGAAGCTGGTTACGGCAGCTGCTACTTTGGCGAGTCAAAAAAATGAGTAGACCCGAACGCTTCGGCGCGATTGACTTTTTACGCGGTATAGCAATCCTCGTCATGATCGTGCTCCACACGCAGTCATATTTTCTCTCAAACAAGGTAATCCACACATTCTGGAGTTATGGCAATTTTGTAGTCCAGATATTCATTTTCGTGTCGGCTTATATCTTTTTCAAGAAAACAGCCGTTTCCAAACCAATCTTCACATTATCCTACTTCAAGGATCGGCTTCTTAGATTAATGGTGCCTTACTATATCTTTCTCGGTGTCTATTTCGGCCTCATATACGTTTTCGAACACGACAAAATCACACTCCCTTTTATTCGCGACAATATACTCCTGACAGGAGGGCTCGACCTGAACTGGCTCGTTGTACTTTTTGTTTACCTGACTTTCCTTTTACCCTTCGTGGCATACGTCGAGTCAAAAAGCCGACCGCTTGTTCATGGCATATTTCTTATATCGATAGCCTCTTCGGTAGTCTTATTTTTTTATAAACCGCCATTCCATTACAAACTTACCATGTGGCTACCGTGGCTTACTATAGTCGGGACAGCTTATTACTTCAATCTTTTTGAGAAATTTAAAAAAATAATACCTGCTGTGAGCATTGGCGCTCTTCTCATATTTGCGGGAACTCTCTTTTATCTTTCAAATGCACACCGATCGTTAGTTCTATTTGATAATAAATATCCTCCCAATATATATTTTTTGAGTTACGGCATTATGTGGATTGGGATTATGATGCTCGCGTATCGATTGTTTGAAAAAATCCCACTGGTTACAAAAGGCATAAATTTTTTTAGCGTATATTCCTACACACTCTTTTTTATTCACTATATCGCGATGTATGTCATCATAAAGACAGTTCCTTATAAAGAATTCGGCTGGTTTCCGTTCTTTATAGGAGTGATTGCTATATCTGTGGCCGGACAGTACGGACTTAATGTTTTCCAGAGTGCTTTACCTAAGAAGAGAAAGTAATTTTTTTCTTACCTCACTCTTACGTTTTCTGCGTCGACTTATTAATCCATCTTCGTATGATTGGCGTATTACCTAGAAAAAGGAGAAGTGAGGCGAGCAGATGTAACAGTCGGCCATCCGGCCGGCTGTTTTTTTATACATATTCGTTACCCATAGTAACTTCTTACAAAAACAGGTTCTTCCATTTTGAAAAACTAGTTTATCCTTAACCGACAGCCTAATCTGTTTAGTCGTACTCTTTTCTTCTTACCTTATTCTTACTATATTTTCACCAAAAAATTGACAAATTCTTACGAGTTTGTTACTATTTCTTTTACATCTGCTTTTAGGTACGGACATTTGCTCGCTCGCTTCTCTTTACACTCAAAAATTGGCTCTAAAGTATGCACAAAAACTATACAGAGATAAACAAATGTTGGGTTATCGGAGAAAAGATTTCACAGTTTATAGATAAGAAACATATCGTTACCCTTTCATTGCTCGCTTGTATGCTTATTACTATGCTTGGTAGTTTAATCAGTCCCAGTACTGTACAGAAAATAGTATCTCCTCTTGCTTCCACATTCGGATCGCTTCACTCACTCAATACAACCAAGGGCAATCACGAAGTTTTTGGTTTTGCTCCATGGTGGATGTTCGAAAAATTAGATAAGGTTGACTTCAAAACACTCACAACGCTTGCCTATTTCGATCTTAAAATCCAAAGCGATGGCAGTATTCTGAAAGATGATGTCGGATACCAGACCTTTCAAAGCCGCAGTGCTACTAACCTTTTCAAGAAAGCGCACAAGGAGGGTACTCGTGTTGTTGTAACCATAACTCAAATGGATAACGATGATATTACAACTCTCATGGACAGTGAGGCGGCCCAGAAACAGGCTATAGAAGAGACCGTCGGGCTTGTAAAGAAAAGAGGTATAGACGGCATCAATGTTGACTTTGAGTATATGGGTGATCCAGGACAAGAATATCGCGACAAATTTACTCACTTCATCAGCAATATGTCAGGTTCCCTAAAAAAAGAGGTTCCTGAGGCACGTCTTTCCGTTTCTGTCTATGCCTCGGCCGTCAAGGAGCCGAAAATTTATGATCTCGCCCGACTCCATCCACATATCGATCATGTTTTTATGATGGCATATGACTTTGCAGTTGCGGGATCTGATCATGCTATTCCGACAGCTCCATTGGGAGGATATCAGGAGGGTAAGTACTGGTACGATATCAAAACATCTGTGCGTGACTTTCTTACTCAGATGCCAGCAAATAAACTCATCCTAGGAACACCCTGGTACAGTTATGATTATTCTGTCTACAAACCAGAGCTTAAAGCAGAAACCCGACCTTGGTACAGTTGGGGCGCACAACCAAAAACCCTTACCTACTCAGTTGTTCAAGAAGAAATAAACCCTGAAAAGCTTGGACAGAAAAACTTCAAAAGCGGATGGGATCCCTATGGACAAGTCAGCTGGAAAGCTTATTATATTGCTGAAACTGACACGTGGAGAATGCTTTTCATAGACGATGTGAGATCACTTTCAGCAAAGTATGACTTCGCAAAGGAAACAGGCCTTGCCGGTGTTGGAATGTGGGCGCTCGGATTTGAAGACGGCAAGAAGGAAATGTGGGATCTACTGGCGGAAAAATTCGGAGAGAAATTTGTCGTTACTAATTTAATTCAAAAAGAAATAAATGAGAGCATTTAAATTCAATATTTTATTTACCAGCGATACGTCTTTTTTTAGAAAAATAAATTGGACACCCTTTATTGCAGGTCTTATGATTGGCTGTCTGGCGGCAACATTCACTCACTTAGGTTTTATTCCTGCAAAATTACTATCTCCCCTGCCGGTAAATTACAATATATTTGACGCAGTAAAACCGAAATTAAAAGAACGCGTGGATAATTTTAAGCTTTATAAAAAACCAAGTCTTATACAACCAGTGAGTGCAGGCAATACCTATGACGAGGCTGCAGCATACGCGGTCGTTGACTATGATACGGGTGAAATAATCGCTGAAAAATCGCTTTTGCATAAGCTTCCTATCGCATCTCTCACAAAAGTAATGTCTGCAGTTATAGCGCTTGATCTGGCCGAACCTGACGAATCATTTACTGTCACCCGCTATGCAGCACAAAGAATTCCCACCAAAATAGGCGTTGTACCCGGAGAAAAGATGACGCTGAGAGAACTCCTCCATGCTTCACTCCTCACTTCAGCAAATGACGCAACCGAAGTTATACGCGAAGGCATTGATACAAAGTATGGAGGTCCCGTCTTTATTAAGGCGATGAATGAAAAAGCTTCAATTATCGGCATGAAAAGTAGCCGCTTTACGAATGCACAGGGGTTTGACGACACTGACCATTATAGTAGTGTAGAAGATCTCGCAGTGCTTACCCATTATGCACTTACACAGTATCCCCTCATCGCTGAAATCGTACAGAAAGATTATGCGTTTCTTTCAGCAAATGCCGATCATAAGCAGTTTGACCTCTATAACTGGAACGGGTTGATTGGCGTATACCCGAATGTCATGGGAGTAAAAATCGGCAACACAGACGCAGCCCTCACAACGAGCATTGTTGTGTCGGAAAGAGGGGGGAAAAAAATACTTGCTGTTGTTCTGGGGGCACCTGATATCGTCAAGCGTGACATGTGGGGATCAAGCCTACTTGATCTGGGATTCGAAATTACTAAAAATCTTCAACCGGTCAATGTTAAAGAGGAAGACCTTCGCGCGAAGTACGCCAGCTGGCAAACTCTGCCCTGATGCTCTTACTGAGTTCTTGCTGAACTATTACGGCTCTGCTTAAGGACGTGTTTTATAAGTGGATATGTATAAACTGCGGTTTGTCGGCTACTTACAGGTATATATTGCTACACTTCTCATAGTCCTAGGCATCCCTCTTTTCACATATGTGTATTTCGCCCGGGATCTGCAGAGCAAGGCAACGATCATGAACCGCAATAACCGTGGGGTGGTTTTGATGGACCGGCAGAATAAACCGTTCTTTTCCTTTTATGAGGGAAAGGTAAAAAAAACGGTATCGTTATCAGAACTGCCCGAACATGTACCGCAGGCTGTTATCGCGATTGAAGATAAAGATTTTTACAACCACCCCGGGTTTTCACTTCGGGGCATCGCACGATCGGTCTGGAACAACATAATGCAAAGAGAGATCGTTTCTGGCGGTTCCACTATTACTCAACAGCTTGTTAAGAATGTCCTTCTCACCCCGGAAAAAAATTTTCTTCGTAAATACCAGGAAATAATCCTTGCCCAGGAAATCGAACGAAAATACAGTAAAAATGAGATACTCGAGATGTACCTCAATTCAGTCTATTTTGGCTCGGGCGCTGTCGGCATAGAGGAAGCGGCTGAGGTATACTTTGCAAAAACAGCCAGTGAACTTACAGTTTCTGAAAGCGCACTTCTTGCTGGACTGCTCCCAGCGCCTTCGTCGCTCTCCCCGTTCAATGGCAGTGATGGACCGGCAAAAGTGCGGCAACGCCTGGTTCTCGCTGCGATGGCAGAACAGGGATACATAACCGAAGCTCAGAGACAGCACGCCGCAGACGAAAAGCTTAGCTATAATCCCAATCCAAACGAAGGTTCTCTCAACTCAAATGCTCCACACTTTGCAATAATGGTGCTGAATGAACTTATTGAAAATTTCGGTGAGGAACAGGTTGCCCGTTCAGGATATAAAGTACGCACTACTCTCGATATTGGCTGGCAGCAGTTTGCAGAAAACGCGGTACAGAACCAAGTAGCAACATTGCAGGGTAATAATGTCAGCAATGGTGCCGCAGTCGCAATCGACCCGCGTACAGGTGAGGTAAAGGCGCTCGTCGGAAGCGTCAGCTGGAACAATAATGAATTTGGGAAATTTAATATCGTAACCGCACGGCGTCCCCCAGGGTCCGCTTTTAAACCCATCATATATGCGGCAGGATTCGAAAAACGCGTTATCACTCCCGCTACTCTTCTCGCCGACCGACCCACCACATTTGAAGGGAACTATAAACCTCAAAATTATGATCGCAAGTTCCGCGGCACCGTAACGGTGCGGCGAGCTCTTGCAAATTCACTTAATGTTCCTGCAGTCGAAGTAATGGAAAAGGTAAGTCTTATTACCGGAATGGAAATGGCAAAACGTATGGGGATAACCTCCCTTCGGGACACCTCCGACTATGGACCTTCATTCGTTCTTGGTACTGCTGAAGTAAGCCTCATGGAAATGGCAAGCGCTTATAGCGCATTTGCAAATAAGGGAAGTCGGATAAGCCCCACTCTTGTACTTGAGATTACCGATAAGAACGGAAAAAATATTTTCAATTACAGACCTGACCCTCAACAAGTTATCGAACCGGAGGTTGCCTTTCTCGTTTCCTCTATTTTGTCAGACAATAGTGCACGCAGAGAAACATTTGGAAATGCTCTGAATATTTCCCGTCCAGCCGCAGTAAAGACCGGAACCACCGACAACTATAAGGACGCGTGGACAATTGGATATACGCCGCAACTCGTTGTCGCTTCATGGGTTGGCAATAATAATAACGTTCCCATGGATAATATTGCTGGATCTCTTGGCGCCGCTCCTATCTGGCGAGCACTTATGGAGGAATTTTTACGTGATGCACCGGTTGAACAGTTTACTGCTCCACCCGGTGTCGTTCAGGTTGCCGTCTGTAACAGGGTCATGACTGAAAAAAAGGATGGTGACAAAACAATCCAATCCACGAGCTACAACCGGTACAATGAATACTTTTTGAGAGGTACACTCCCAAACACAGCCTGTTCCCCAGCAACTACTGCTTCCGAAGACGCGGTCACTCCAACATCTGTCCAGAAATTACCCGATAGTGATAAGAACGAGAGGAAGAAAGAATCTACACCCACCCCAACTTCACAGCCGACTGCTATACCTACAAACAAACCTAGCCCTACCAGCAGCCCAACCGATATACCTTCTCCAACACCAACTCTAAACATTACCTCTACACCTTAATAATATCTCATTGCTTTTTTAAAAACCGAGTGGTATTCTTTTGGTCATGAAAAATCTTCGTGACATTGATCCTCAGATAAGCGCTCTCCTCAGACAAGAAGAAAAACGGCAAAAGGAAGGTCTTGAAATGATTCCTTCCGAAAACTATGTTTCTCATGCTGTGCTTGAAGCGATGGGCTCCGTACTCACCAATAAATATTCTGAAGGATATCCAAAAAAACGATACTATGCCGGAAACGAAGTAGTAGATGATATTGAACAACTTGCTCAGGAAAGAGCAAAAAAAATATTTGATGTGCCCCATGTTAATGTGCAACCTTATTCAGGATCACCCGCAAATCTTGCGGTGTACCTGGCTACCCTTAAGCCAGGTGACACAGTGATGGGCCTTAACCTTACAGACGGTGGACATCTCACTCACGGATGGAAAGTTTCAGCAACCGGCATCTTCTATAACTCAGTTCCCTACCACGTAAAAAAAGATGGAAAAGTGGATTTTGATGAAGTGCGCAAGCTGGCAAAGAAGTATAAACCTAAACTTATTTGGGCCGGGGCGACCGCCTATGTATTTCAATACGAGTTCAAGAAGTTTGCAGAAATCGCAGACGAAGTGGGGGCATATTTCGCGACCGACATCGCACATACTGTAGGTCTCGTTATTGCAGGCGCACATGTAGATCCCTCCAAACATGCGCACATTATTACGACCACTACACATAAGACTTTGAGGGGGCCCCGTGGCGGCATGATCATGGTTACCAGAAAAGGTCTGAAAAAAGATCCAGAATTAGCAGAAAAGATCGATCGGGCTGTTTTCCCTGGTCTTCAGGGAGGCCCTCACGATCACACAACAGCAGCAATCGCGGTAGCCCTGAAACAGGCAGCCAGCCCCGCCTTCAAACGTTATGGCAAACAGATTGTTAGCAATGCCAAAGCATTAGCTGAGGAGCTTAAGAAAAACAAGATAACGCTCGTTGGGAATGGGACAGAAAATCATCTGATTCTCATCGATCTAACCCCAGTTCTTGGGCCAGGCGGAGGAGTATTTGCACAATATGCTCTTGATCTGGCAGGCATGACCTTAAATAAAAACACCATCCCTGGTGAACCTTCTTCGCCATTCTATCCGTCTGGTGTCCGGATAGGCACACCAGCTCTCACGACTCGAGGCATGAAGGAAAAGGAGATGAAAAAGATAGGAAAGTGGATGGCCGAAGTGTTGAGCGAGGTGAAGGAATATAGGTTGCCGAATGACAAGAAAGACCGCGTCACATATATTTCGGCATTCCGCAAAAAAATTGCCGGTAACGCAAAAATCAGACAAATACGCTCCGACATTCGAACCTTCGCAAAAAAATATCCAATTTACGCCTGGTAATAAAAGTTTATAATATACCTCATGTGGTATGCTCTTATAGCGGCAAATATTGCACAGGCTGGTTTGTTTTTCTATAAACTAAACTCATTACCTCCTCAGGTTCCCCTTTTTTATTCCCATAATCAGGGGGAGGAACAGTTAGGTGATCTGTGGATGATCGCGCTGCTTCCTGTTCTCATGAATGTGCTCGTTATTGCTAACAGCTATCTTTATCGCAGATTTTATAGCGGGAACACTTTTGTGAAACAAGTGATATTTTATACAAATGTATTTCTGATTGTAAGTTTTACCGGTATCTTTGCGAAGATACTTTTTCTCATTAGCTGATATGGAACTGGCCGTCCTATTTGTTTCACTTGGCATCTCCTACTTTCTTACGTTCCCCACCATCATGTTGGCAAAAAAGTATGGTCTTGTAACTGATAAATCAAAACGGTTCCATCCTGCACATACCCATTCAGGAGTTATTCCCCGTGGAGGCGGTATTCCGATATTTTTGGCGATTCTTATTACTTCTATTCTTGTGCTTCCCTTAAACAAGATATTGAGTGGAATACTTATTTCAAGCTCTCTTCTAGTCCTTATGGGAGTGCTCGACGATTACTTCGATCTTTCGCCCTATCTTCGCTTCATCATCAACCTTTTTATCTCAACTATGGTGATCGGATTTGGTCTCGGAATTCCTTTTATCAATATTCCGTTTATAGGACTTATAAACACAGGCCAATGGAGTATAGATATAAACTTTTTTGGGGTTCATTCCATTCTTATCATCGCAGATGTTTTGGCTATCCTCTGGCTTACATGGACCATGAATATGGTGAACTGGAGCAAGGGTGTCGATGGACAACTGCCGGGCTTTGTCGCCATAACGGCCATTTTTTTGGGCCTTGTGGCACAGAGGTTTACCCATCATGATATTTCAGTACAGTCCGTGTCGTTGTTTTCTTTTATAATAGCCGGTGCATTTTTAGGCTTTCTTCCCCATAATTTTTTTCCCCAAAAAATTATGCCGGGTTATGGCGGAGGAGCGCTTGCTGGATTTCTTCTTGGTATCTTATCCATTCTGTCTTTCGGCAAAGTCGGGACTGCACTTCTTGTCCTTTCGGTTCCTATGATTGATGCTTCATATGCGATCCTTAGAAGAATAAAAAACAAGAAGTCCCCTTTTAAGGCAGACTGGGGACACTTCCATCATCGACTCCTTGAGATCGGGTGGGGCAAGCGAAGAATTGCGGTTTTTTACTGGACAGTCTCTCTTATCCTGGGGCTTTCGAGTTTATTTCTCCAGGGCCAAGAAAAACTTATTGTTTTTGTTACCATCGCACTCATACTCCTCGCTTTTATGTACATAATAGAAACTATCAAAAAATCACACCCCCACATAACACGAGGCACGTCGTAGGAAAAAGAAATATACGAACCAATATAGGTTCCGTGTATAATGTTCATCCATGAAATATTTCATCAAGACATTTGGCTGTCAACAAAATAAAGCCGATTCCGAGCGTATCGGCGCTATCTTCAAAAATAAAGGCTTTAGTGAAACGAATACATATAAAGATGCCAATTATGTGATAGTCAATACATGTATGGTGCGGCATTCCGCTGAAGAACGTGTCTACGGACTTATCCAAAATGTTGCCGAACTGAAGAAGAAACGCAAAAAAGACAATTTTATGAAAATAATAGTAACCGGCTGTATGGTAGGTCTGGCATTCAGAGATGCAACCGGTAAATATCTTAATAAGATAAAAACACGTATGCCTGGTGTAGATGAATTTATGCCTATAGAAGAAGTTGGGTTTGATACTATGCCTCACCGGATGGACGCCGAGTCGGCATGGGTGCCAATCTCAAATGGCTGCAATAACTTTTGCACCTTTTGCATTGTCCCTTTTACCCGGGGGCGTGAAATAAGCCGTCCGTATAATGACATTATTAGCGAATGTAAAAGGCTGAAACAAGAAGGGTATAAGAAAGTAACGTTACTCGGACAGAACGTGAACTCGTACGGAGCAGATCTTATACTCGGCAAGGAAAATGTACAGGTCATGCGTGATCTGCCGAAAACGTATTTTCAGAAACAGGAGCAGGAACAAAAAGCAGAAGTCAAAAACGAAGATACCCTTTTTCGAAGCAGTCGCTTGGGTGACCCGTCGGGTGAAGCGCGCGAGAAAAATGAGTATCGAGGTTCCAAAAAAATCACGCATATTCAACATCTTGGCCGCTATCGCATCCCCACTCTTTTCCCTCACCTTCTTGAGGAAATTGCAGAGATGGGTTTTGAAACTGTTGATTTCTTCTCTTCCAATCCCTGGGACTTTACTGATGAGCTTATCGAAGTCATCGGTAAGCATAAGAATATTAGCCGCACCATTCACCTTCCTGTTCAGTCGGGAGACGACCAGGTACTTCACCGGATGAACAGATGGTACACTTCAACAGAATATCTCAAAGTCGTAAAAAGATTAAGAGCCGCGGTTCCTGATCTTAAGCTCACAACCGACATTATCGTCGGATTTTGTGGAGAAACCGATAAAGAATTTCAAAGCACAGTAAACCTTTCAAAACAGGCGCAGTTTGAGAAGGCGTATATATCTATCTATTCAGAGCGACCCATGACAGCCGCTACAAAAATACTTAATGATGACGTACCCCATGCAATCAAGAAAAGTCGCTGGCTGGCACTTGAAGAGCTCATAAACAAACCGCACCTCAAGAGGCGTATCGTTTCGTAAAACGAGAGTAGACAGTAAGCTCTTCTTCTATCTGTTCATACGTTTTTTCCATCCCCGGCAGTTTATTCTTCCTTAGAAACATAACCGCTTCTTTTTCTCTCCCCACAGCACAGGTTGGAATTACGGTTTTGAGCATTCTTCTTAAAATTGTGTTTGCATGTCCTCCGGTCTTTTCTCTCATTTCTTGAAAATGATCCAGAATCCAGTCCAATACTATCTGCTTTCCATAGGGGTTGCGACTTACCGATACTACAACGTAGAGAATATTTGCGAAGCGCACTTCCTTGCTCAGAGCAAAGTCCAGTGTTTTTTTTATAAAGCGCTTATTCTTCGTATTACCTAGCGCCATGAGAAACTTTACCTGCTCTTCGATAATAGAGGACTCTCGATACATTTTAAGTATCTTCTCGTAATAACGATTATCCTGCCAAACAACACCTCCATACACTACTCCTCTTATGTCTGGTTCTATCGGCTTCTTGTCTTTTATATGTTCGTCGAATTTCTTTTTGAGAAATACCTGCACCTCCTTGTCATCAAAAAATGACAACGTTGACAAGGCACCGTTTCGAAGCGTTGTAACTTTTGGATTTTCCTTTTTTTGAGGATTGTAACCCGTTATGCTGAGTGCACTTTTTGCCAGATAAAGCAGTAGTTCCTTGAGTTGCGGACGTGGAGTAAGAAAGTACAGCCCCATTAATTTTGCTTGTATGTAGGACAGTGTTTCAGGATCTTTTTCTTCTTTAAAATAAGAAGCAACATAATTTACTGCAGACAGCATGTCCGACTGCAGTCCCAGTACAAGTGCGAATAGATCATGTATCAACCCGATTTTGTCGATAGATGAGAGCTTCTTGCGCTGCACCCCAAGACTGTCAAGCAGAAGCGAACTATATGAGCTTATAAAAAAACCGGCGTAGTCGTGATTGATATAGGTATATTCTTTTACATCTGTTTTGATCACTTCATTTTTCTTGGAGAGAAGGTGCCTTATTTCCTTTCTACCATCTGTCTGGATAACAAGCGGAATGTCCCACAAACCGGAGTGCTCTCCGTCAAGAAAAAGAAATCGTTTTTGTTTTAAAACAAGTTTGTTGCCGCTTTTATCTACCTGTACGACAGGATATCCTGTCTGCTTAAGATATTTCTGAATCAGATTTACCACCGGAACTTCGGAAACCGATTCCAGAGATTCCCATAAATCGTGTGCCTCTGCATTTGCATATGCAAATGTGCTTATATATTTTTGCAGACCTTTCCGAAAAGTCGCTTCTGTCAAGAATTCATCAAGCATCCTCAACACACTTCCGCCTTTTTCATACGCTATTTCATCAAACAACTCATCGATGTCTTCTACTTTTTCAACCTTTACCTTCACTGGATGTGAAGATTTCAAACTGTCTAAAGCCATTCCGCCGAAATATGCATAAGACACGTATTCGGTCCATATTTCCCAGTCTGGATAAAACTTATTGATTGCCTTATAGGCCATGTAAGTTGCAAAACTTTCGTTAAGCCATAAGTCTTCCCACCACTTCATTGTTACGAGATTGCCGAACCACTGATGAACCAGTTCATGAGCAACCACTTCAGCAATTCTCTGTTTGGTCGCGATAGAGCTTGAATTTTCGTAGTAGAGGAGAGCATTTTCTCGAAATGTAATTGCTCCCCAGTTTTCCATGGCACCCGCAGCAAAATCTGGCACGGCTATTAGATCCAGTTTCTCGAGCGGATACGGCTGGCCAAAATATGATTCATAGAACCGAAGTGATTTTGCAGCCCATTCCATAGCATAAGCTGCGTGTTTCGATTTTCCAGGAGTTGTAATTCCTCTTATGGTAAGTTTGCCATACTTCTTCTGAACTACTTCCCAGTCACCCGCTCCCAGATAGAGAAGATAGGTTGACATTACAGGCGTCATTGCAAATGTTACAAGTTTTTTTTCACCAGGAAGTTTTTTTTCAGAAACGGGAAGAGTATTGGAAATGGCCGTGTGTCTTTTATCAACAATCATGGTGACAACAAAGGTTGCCTTGAGGGAAGGGTTATCGAAACATGGAAATGCACGTTTTGCTTCTGCAGCTTCAAACTGCGTAGTTGCTACATACCCAACTTTACCCTTGTACTGATACGAGCTTCTGTAGAAACCTGCCAAATTATCCTCAAGTTTCCCCTCAAAGGCAAGATACAACTTTACCGGCTTGCCTGCAGTTAAAGGAAATGTAACAATAACGGTATTCTTCCTTTTTTTGAATGTCAGTTTGCGCTGCAGTTCACCTTCTATTGCATTACATTGGAGAATCTGGAGCTCCTCATGAGCGTCGAGCGTCACAGATGACACATCATGATCCGCAACTAGATCTATTATTATGTTTCCCCTGAAAGTGAATGCGCCGAGGTCAGGCTCAATCGTAAGTGCATAATGTAATGGTTTCACCATACTGTTTTAAGCACTATTTTACCATATACAATAGGCTGATCTCCCACCATCTGCATCCGTTTTGATATAATCAAAATATGAAACTTTTAGTCACAGGTGGGGCTGGGTTTATTGGTTCGAATTTCGTCCACTACTGGCTTCGGAATCAACCCCAGGACTCGATCGTAAATCTTGACCTTCTTACCTATGCAGGCAATTTAGAGAGTTTATCTGATATTACCAGTCCCAACTATACATTCGTAAAAGGCGATATTTGTGACAGCCTTCTTGTAGATAAACTTGTCGCAGACACTGATCTTATCGTTCACTTCGCAGCCGAGTCACATGTCGACAGATCTATCACCGATGCTTCGCCTTTCGTAAAGACGAACATTGAAGGCACACATGTCCTGTTGCTTTCCGCACTCAAGCACAAAAAAAGATTTCATCACATATCGACCGATGAAGTGTTCGGTAGTCTTGAGCTTAATACAAAAGAAAAGTTTACCCTCAACACCTGTTATGCGCCGCGAAGCCCTTATGCGGCCTCCAAAGCATCTTCAGACCATCTTGTACGCGCCTATCACACGACCTACGGGCTTCCCGTTACCATTTCGAACTGTTCGAATAATTTCGGTCCCTATCAGTATCCGGAAAAACTAATACCTCTTGCAGTAACAAATATACTCGAAGGAAAGAAAGTACCGGTATATGGTGATGGCCTGTATGTCCGAGACTGGCTCTATGTTGAGGATCACTGCCGGGCTATTGAAGCTGTTCTCCAAAAAGGACAACCCGGAAAAACTTATCTTATAGGCGGGCTCGTTGAGGACATATCTAATATCGATGTTATTCGAATGATTCTTAAAATGATGGGCAAAGATGAAAGCACTATCGAATTCGTGAAAGATAGGCCAGGACATGATCGCCGCTATGCCATAGATTGGTCGGAAACAAGTCAGGAGCTCGGCTGGAAGCCTGCACATTCGTTCGAAGAAAGTCTGAAAAAGACTATAGACTGGTATACGACACATAAAGATTGGTGGACTAAGTTGAAATATGCTTAAAGTTGCTCTTACCGGAGGAAACGGCCTCGTCGGTTCCCGAATAAAACAGCTCCTTGCAGACAAGATTCATTTTATTGACCTTCCTCATAATGAGATGGACATAACGGACAAACAAAGTGTTGAGAATACCGTAGATCCTTTGGATTTCGACATAGTACTGCATATGGCTGCGTACACTTTGGTCGATAAGGCTGAGGAAGAAAAAGAAAAAGCATACAAGATAAACGTGGTCGGGACAAAAAACGTCTTTGAAGCAACGCAAAAAAAAGGGAAACGTTTCATCCTTCTTTCGACCGATTTTGTTTTTGATGGAACGAATCCTCCCTATTACGAGGATAGTCAGCCCCATCCTGTAGGCGTCTACGCCAGCACTAAGTTTGAATCAGAAAAAATCGTTGGCAACAGAGGAATGATCGTCAGGATTGCCTATCCGTACCGCGCCATGTTTGAGGCGAAAAAGGATATTGTTAGATCGCTCAAGTTTCACCTTGAAAACAAAAAAGAACTTTATATGATCAACGATTCATTAATAACACCAACATTTATCGATGACATTGCTTACGGACTTGAGCACCTATTTCATGAATACGAACCATCTGTGTACCACTTGGTCGGCTCTTCAAGCCTCTCTCCGTTTGATATAGCGTTGAAAATCGCTGAAACGTTTGACCTTGATGCAAACTTGATCAAACCTGTCTCCCTCGACGTATATTCCAAGGGAAAAGCCCCCCGCTCGCGTTACTCTGTGATCAAAAGCAAGAAAAATAATTTCGTGAGAATGAGGTCTTTTATAGAAGGGCTGGAAGAGATGAAACGTCAAGCTGGTTAACTTGTATTTTAGGGGATATTCCTATATTATGTAACGTTATGACAATAACTTTTATTGGTCACGGATACGTCGGTCTTGTTACTGCATGCATATTCGCCGACTTTGGAAATAAGGTTTGGGTGGTAGGACATACTGCAGAGAAACTTGAACGACTAAAAAGCGGTGATCCTATCATCTATGAGCCGGGTCTGCAGGAACTTCTTAAGAAAAATCTTGAATCAAAGAGATTGTTATTTACCAATTCATATGAAGAAGCAATTCCTGAGTCAGAAATCGTCTTTATTACCGTAGGAACCCCTCCCAAAAAAACCGGCGAAGCAGATCTTTCGACTGTTTTTGCTGTGTCCGAGCAGATAGCAAAACATTTAAAGAAAGGTTTTACTGTTGTTTCATGCAAAAGCACCGTTCCGGTCGGAACCAATAAAAAGGTCGAAGAGATACTCAATAAAAATAAACCTGCGGATGCAACCGTCGCAGTCGCCTCTTGTCCGGAATTTTTGCGCGAAGGTACCGCGATTAATGACACCCTCTACACTGACAGGGTGGTTATTGGTTCCAAGTCCAAACAGGCAGTTGACCTTCTCCTTCAGCTTCATGAGCCTCTAAGCGGAAAACGTGTCGTGACAGATCTTGCCTCGGCTGAACTCATCAAATACACGTCAAATGCCATGCTTGCAACAAAAATCTCGTTTGCAAATTTGATTTCTTTTTACTGCGAAAAAACAGGAGCCGACGTTGAAACAGTCCTTGACGGTGTGGGACTTGATAAACGTATCGGAAATGTCTTTATTGATCCCGGCATCGGATATGGGGGTTCCTGTTTTCCGAAAGACGTGAAGGCGCTTATCAGTATTGGCAACGAATATGGCGTTGATACTACTCTTCTGAAGTCAGTTGATACGATAAATGAGGAAACTCGCACCAATTTCATAGATAAATTTAACAACTACTTCAAGAGGAATAATCAAACCACTTCCCTCATAGTCGCCTTGTGGGGACTTAGCTTTAAACCAAATACTGACGACATAAGACAAGCACCCTCTCTTTCTATTATTGACGATCTACTAAAAAACGGTCACAGTGTAGTAGTTTATGATCAGGCAGCCTCAGAAAACATAAAAAAAATCTACGGCGATAAACTTCGCTATGCCAAGGACCCATACGAAGCAGTGAAAGGAGCGGATGCGCTCTGCATCGTAACCGAATGGAATGAATTTAAACAGGCTGATCTCAATAAGGTAAAGTCGCTCATGAAAAAGCCGGTTATTTTTGACGGAAGGAATATCTATCACCCGGAGACGCTCCAAAAACTTGGATTCACATATATCTCAACGGGGCGCCAACCTGTTCTTTAACGAAATATGAATATAGTAGTGACCGGAGGAGCCGGTTTTATAGGCTCTCACTTGTGCGAAGCGCTGATAAAAGAAAATCATTCTGTGTATTGCATCGACAATCTCTTAACAGGTAATAAAGAGAATCTTAAAAGTCTTGATGGAAATCCAAATTTTCATTTCCTCAATCACGACGTTACTCAGCCTGTTTCTCTGGATGTAAAAATAGATGCAGTCTTTCACCTTGCTTCTCCTGCTTCACCAAATCACCATAGCCCGCTTAGTTATCACTCACTTCCGATGGAAACGATGCTTGTGAATACGCAGGGGACGCTCGAACTTCTCAAGTTTGCACATAAAAATAACGCCTCTTTCTTATTTGCTTCAACTTCTGAGGTATATGGAGATCCAAAAGAACACCCCCAGAAAGAGGACTACAGGGGAAATGTATCCACTATAGGTCCGCGCTCTGTGTATGATGAGGCGAAACGCTTTGGTGAAACAATTACCTCCTATTATTACCGAACCTATAAATTACCTGTACGTATCGTACGCATCTTCAATACCTATGGACCTCGTATGCTCAAAGATGACATGCGAATGATCGTTATCTTTATAAACCAGGCTCTTGCAGGAAAACCAATAACCATCTATGGTGACGGCAAACAAACACGCTCACTATGTTACGTTGACGATACGGTCAGAGGACTTATAAGCTTCATGTTTTCCAACTTTGACGGAGAAGTCATAAATATCGGTTCTCCTGACGAACACACGGTTTTAGAATATGCTGAGGCCGTCAAAAGAGCAACAGATTCGAAAAGTGAGATTATATTCAGTGAAAAACTTCCTCAAGACGATCCGCTTCGCCGCAGACCCGATATCACCAAAGCTACCGAAATGCTTCAGTGGAAACCTAACGTTTCATTTGAAGAAGGTTTGAAAAAAATGATAAGCTATATCAAATCTGACTAACTATGAGAAAAGCTGTTATTGTTCTACCGACATACAACGAAGCTGGGAATATTGAAAAAATAATCCCCCAGATTTATGAGGCAACTAAGAGCAACACTAATTGGGAAATTAATATACTAGTAGTCGACAGCAAGTCTACCGATAAGACCGAGGAGCTCGTAAAGGAACTCATAAAAAAACATAAAACACTTCACCTTTTGAGGACGGAGAAAAACGGTCTCGGAAAGGCATATGTACAGGGCTTCCAGACGGCGATTGAAAAAATCCAGCCTTACCTTATCTTTGAGATGGATGCAGATCTTTCTCACGATCCAAAAGAGATACCTAACTTTCTGCGGGAGATTGAAAAAGGAGCAGACTTCGTAATCGGCTCACGCTATATAAAAGGCGGCTCTATTCCCGGCGATTGGGGATTTCACAGGAAGTTTTTTTCAGTGGTAGGAAATCTAATAATTCGCTTCGGATTCATGAAGCCTGGTGTGACAGACTGGACAGGCGGTTACCGCGGAATAAAAACTTGGATTATTAAAGAAGCATCAGATCATATCAAAAACTACAGCGGCTATGTTTTTCAGGTAGCCTTGCTAGATTTCGCCATCAAAAGAAAAGCAGTCATCAAAGAAGTTCCTATTCATTTTAGAGATAGAACGATAGGAGAATCTAAAATCAACGCGGTCCAATACAGCCTGACCAGTCTTATTTATGTCCTGACACACTCACCTTTCATAAAGTACATCATCGTGGGAGGTACGGGTTTTATCGTTGATACAATCCTACTGTATGTCGGGTATCACTACTTCCGCTTGAATGTTGAGATTGCAAAAATGATAAGCGCAGAAACTGCAATTCTTTCAAACTTTCTTCTCAATAATTTCTGGGCTTTTTCCCATAAACGATTAGAGCATAAACTCAGTGTCTATACATTTAAGTTCATTAAGTTTAACCTTGTTTCATTCCCTTCGATACTTATCCAGACCGCTGGCATATTCCTGTTAACTGCCGTATTGGGGAAAATACTTTTTTATCCTTTAGGGTTTAACTTCCTCATCATTCTCTTTCTTGTCATTCCATACTCCTACTTCATGTACAACCGGTTCATCTGGAAGGAAAAGTAAGAAGTGTTTTTTTACTCAGTTATCTTTTGAGCGTACTGCGAATAGACCCAGCCTGAAGTTGTTGAATTATACTGTATACGATACCAGCCTTCCTGCTCTTCAAGGATATCGAATGTTTCCCCGGGATTTACTCTTGCCGATTCTGAGGCGTCAACGGATGGATCGCTGCGTACCCGGAGCCATCCTGTAGGAGTATCCAGTATTTTTACCTGTTCTTTCGTCGGGGTGGTTGCCGCGCTTGACGAAGCCTCCTTAGTCGGAACAGGAGTTATGGAAGAGAGTCTTTGCTGGTTTGGGTCAAATGCCAATTTGAAACTGGCATTCACCCTGTAACCTGAATCGACATTTACTTTTTGCGTCCTCCTTAAGAAACCCGGCATGAATACGGAAAGCTCATGATCTCCCTTTATTACATCAGCAAGAATAAGCGGAGCTACACCTTTCTCATCGTTATCTAGATATACGATCGCACCCTGAGGTTCAGTCTCAACATATATCTCGCCTAGTGATGAGTTGGCAGGCGGTTTTTCCATTTTTGTGATGGTAAAAATTTCGCCTGCAGAGCCTAAGTCAGAAGTGCCCAGTTCACGATTTACATAAGTCAGCGCATTTTTGTATATTTGGATTTTCCCCTGCCAAGAAGCTGTTTCTGTTGCTGTTTTTTCAGGAATAAGCTTCAAGATATACTCACCACTTTTATATTTATCCTCAAATGGCGTCCTGCCGACAACCAAGTTATTTATAAATACGGTCGCAGTTGGAGACGAGGTTACACGGATGCGTCCGTTAACATTCTGCGTATTTAAAATATAATAGCGAACTGCTATAAAGGCCCCGAACATAATAAGGAGAATCAAAAGAAGGAATAGTTTTTTTCTCATTGGGGTTCTCATTGGTATCTATAATTGTAGGCTTAAGACGTTTTTTATGCAAGCCAGCGATCAGCGGATAATGGTACCTGGCATTACATCGTCTGGTACAGAAAGAAGTTTTGCATTTCCATTCTCACTGGCTGCCAAAAGCATCCCGTTTGACTCCACACCTCTTATAGTTGCGGGGGCCAAATTGGCGACCACGATTATTTTTCTGTCTAAAAGCTCCTCTACGGTATAGAACGGCACGATTCCGCTCACGATCTGCCGAAGGTTCTCCTCGCCTAGATCAACAAGGATCTTGTAAAGCTTGTCTGCGTTTTCTACCCGCTCTACGGACTTGATCTGTCCTACTTTAAGCTCTACCTTTTTCCAATCCTCCAGGGCTAATGTTTGCATATGAGTATTATATAGGAGCAGAAGCATTTAGTGTCTTCGTTTCTGTTTCTTTGTCCGTAAGCTTGACATTAAATGCCCTATAGAATATAATTCCCGTAAGATATATGAAAACCATACTATTCACAGTCAGTGCTTCTTTGAGGAGGATGCCACGGGTGGGTAGTAGGTCTATGATCTAAATAGACTGTTTGCGTTACTCGCCCCCGACAAGAATCGGGGGATTTTTTTTGGATTAAAAATTTAAAAAAACTATGTCTGAATTAAAAAAATGGCAGCCACAACCGGATATCTGGGATACATTCAAAAATACCGGGGAGCTCTTGTTTAAGCCCAACATTCTTATAACAAAGCCTAGTCCTATGTACGTTAGTCCTATTTTAGATCTACTGCAGGGAGCAATGGATGGAGTACAGGAGAAAGCACTTTTAGACGTTACTCCGGATGAAATTTTGGAAACCATTGCGCGCGGTCAGGCATTGATGGCCGTTGATCTTGAACGGGATGAAATAATAGGATATCAGGGTATGAACGAATGGCCACAGTATAACCTGTTTGAACCACGTTCCGCTAAAGTTCACTTGGCTTGGAGAGGTCAACATATAAATACCGTTATGAAACAGTTGGCATTTCAAACTGCTCATGAGCAGCGACCTTCATGGAGCTTTATGGGGTTTACAGAGGCAGAAAGCAAGAGTCGAGGCATTCTTGAAAAAGCCGGCTTCGAAATGGTATCGATGGCACAGGTTAAAGATGAACTACCTGACCTAGCCAATCCCTGTCCGGCTAATTGCTTTGTAAAAAATGGGCATGCATGTGGTTGTCAAGTTTATATACTAAATCCAAATGAAAAGTAACAGTTTCAGTGACACATTAACGAAGAATTTTATAGAGCTCGTCAAGATTCCATCTCCATCTGGAAAAGAGAAAAAAATGGCCGAGTACCTAAAGAAAAGGCTTGCCTCTTTAAACTGGAACGTTATGATAGACAATTCTGGAAGCAAAAATAATGCAGATATTGGAAATGTGATCGCTCACATGAAACAAAAACAACCAGGGAAAACCTATTTGTTTATCGCACACATGGATACCGTTCAAAACGAAAAAGATACTGTTAAACCTGTATTTAAAAGAGGCAGTTTTTTTTCCGATGGCAAGACTATTTTAG
>CAYPZT010000010.1:0-31043 GCA_964415435.1 uncultured Gammaproteobacteria bacterium | reverse complement strand
CCCCTGAAGGGCAAGATTTTGAATGTCGAAAAAGCGCGAATCGACAAGATCCTGTCCAATACGGAAGTGACGGCAATGATCACCGCGCTGGGTACCGGTATCAAGGATGATTTCGACGCGGACAAGTATATCGAACTTATTGAGGATACTGTTGACCGTGTACGGACCGAGATGGATGAAACGACAGAGAGGGCGAATAAACTGAAGGACTATCTGGTTAAAAATTGGAGTAAAACTCTCAAACCTGAGGAGAAAAAGATAATGCGTAAGGTACGAGAGGTAACCAAGAAAGCAAACTGAGTTGGAACTGCAGGATATTTTTTATACGCTCGCAATTATAGTGATGGTGAGTTGGCTGGTTTTTGTTATCGCGGTGGTTTATTTTCTCTGGAAAATTCAACATACGATAAGCAGTATAAAACAAGAGGCGTTTGAAAAAGTGGAACAAGTGATCGTTACGAATAAAGGGAAGATTGCAGGAGTAGTAAGTGCTACAGTGCTTACCTTTTTAGGAAATAAAGTACGAAGCCTATTCAAGAAATAAACTCAAGCCTTGCGGCCATAGCGCTCCTTTGAAAGTTGAATTATCTTGCTGCGGTTGTCATTTTTAAGTGCTGGTAGCGGCAAGGTCGTGGCGGGGAAGGGCGCAGACATCATATTATCTATCGAGAGCTTGAGGACGATCTCGTGCTTGCTGAGCGATACAAGGTCGCTTTCACTATAGAGTTCGCCAAATTCCTTCGATAAGATGTATGCATCGCGTGCACCGACAACGAACGAGATAAGAGTTCCCACGTTTCCGAATATAGCTCGGCGTACATCTTCATCGAGCTGTTCAATGTACTGATTAGCCAGTGTGAGCGAGAGTCTGTACTTACGCGCTTCAGAAAGTATCTTCACAAACGAAGAGGTGGCGAAGTTCTGAAACTCATCAACATACAGGAAAAAGTCTTTTCTTTCATCTTCTCTCTGGAATGATCTGTTCATGGCAGCAAGCTGTATTTGCGTGATAAGCATTGCACCCAGAAGAGCAGCGCTGTCCTCTCCCAACTTTCCCTGAGATAAGTTTAAAATGAGTATTTTTCCTTCATTCATAATCTGTTCCAGATTTATAGTCGACTTGGATTTGCCCAAGATGTTACGGATCATGCGGTTTGTTACAAATTGGCCTACCTTATTTTGGATAGGGGAAACTGCCTCAGCTTTCAGTCTGTCAGGCATCTTGGCAAACTCCTTCTCCCAGAAATTTTTGAGAACAGGGTCTTTGAGTGTTGCAACGACATTTTTTCGATAGTCCTGATTCGAGAGTATAGTCAGAATATCAATAAGGGTCGCATCAGGTGTCTCAAGCAGTGTCAGAATAACATTACGCAAGATATACTCCAAACGCGGGCCCCAACTATCTTTGTATAGTTTTGCAAATATGGAAACAATACCAGAAGACACGAGCTCTTTTTGCTGATTGTTCCGTACTTCGAGGACATTGAGTGCGAAAGGCCGTTCGATATCGAACGGTTCAAGATATACAACATCATTCATGCGGCGCTTAGGAATAAAGTCCAGGATTATTTCAGATAGATCTCCGTGCGGGTCAATGATGCCCAAGCCCCGATCTTTACGTATATCGTCGATGGCCATGTTGGCAATAAGAGTAGATTTACCGGTGCCTGTTTTACCGATAATGTAATTGTGTCGTCTGCGATCGGGCGTCTTTATGCCAAATATTGTCTCCTTATTCTTATATTCGGTCTTTGCAAAAAAATTAATCTCCTTTTTCTGCTCGTCAGAAATTCCGTCTGCAACAGGTAAGTCTTCGGGCGGTTCTCCGGCGAGCGTTTTACCCCAAGCGATGTTTTTTATGCCGGCAAGCAAGTAGCCTGAAGGGTGCCACATCGTGGCAAGTTCCTGGGCATTAAGAATCTGTTCTTTGCGTTCAAAATAGTAGGTACTTCTGTTTTTAATTCTTTTTAGAAGGTGTTCCTTGAAAACGAGCGGCCTTTTAAAAACAAATTGGTTTCCCTCACCCAAGGAGAAGCTTCCAAAGGTCCCTGCAAGGTTCTGCACAAACGGCATAAGGGGCATATCCATGTTGGATCCGGCAATAAGACGTATTAATGCTTTACCTCCCTGAAACGACGCCTTCTTCATGATAAGGAGCTTTAGGGGGTTTTGTGTATACTTATCTGCCGTTGAGTCATAGACCATGTGTTTCGCCGCATCTACTGCGTGACTTTGCCATGGAAATGTGGCAGGAGTGACGAGTATCTGTATTCCCATTTTTACTTCCTTTGGCTGCTTGGAAAGGAAACCAACAAGTGAAGATAGGGGGTCGATATCCTTAAAGTCATAGTATGTTTTGACAGGAAGATAAAACGACGAACTTAGAGACACCTCTCCTGCAGCCAGGTACTTTGACTTAAGGAGGATATCCATAGGATCGGTTGTTTTTTTGACCGCGGAGTTGGGAAAAGCCGAGGTTATCAGGCTCTGCATGAACACCTCATTTTCTTTGGGAGTCGCTACATAAAAAAAGATCGTCTGCGACAGCAGATAAATCTCAAATGCATATACTTTCGGAGGATAGAGAAGTCGTTTCCACCACTTCACATAGGCGTGGGGCAGTGTAGATGCAAATATCTGCGTAGCCGACTCTATCGGCGTTTCATCATCCCTGGGATTGCGTACCTGTAGAAACGAGAGCTTACTCATATACTCATCTTAGCATACAATCAGTTAGTCAGGTGTTTGGGAAGAGGCGTATGTACACGTTTTTTATAACGGTACAATAGTAATGCTACACCCATAACAAACATTACTCCTAGGCCAAAAAATTGCAGGTACTGCGGCCAAAAGATAATTACAATATTTTGTTTTTCTTTTGAGTCCAAGACCCATCCATTTGCCCAGTTATTTACTAATATATGTTTTTCAACTCTGGTTCCTGCAAGAAAGGGGAAGTATTGTGAAAAGATATCAAGCTTGTTTACGCGAAACGCCGTCCAGTCAGGGTTGTATGCTTGACTGAGGACAACCACATCCCCGGAAGTATCCGAGATGGTATATTCATATGAAGTAACTCTTTTGGCTTTCAGGTATTTTTTTTCGGCACGAACAGGTGATCTCTCCTGCCTTACGAGTCTTATACCTTCCAGAGTCTGCAAAGGAAATGGATAGATGGACATGTCTTTTACCGTGGAACGAGCAATCTCTGTACCGAGTGACTTTACTATAAAATGAAAGCCATATCCTTCATAAAAATCCTGCGTTTTCGGAAGCACGATGGTACTCGTGGTGTTCAGTTTGGGAAGTCTTGTTTCAAGTTCGGATCTCTTTTCATAGGGATTATCAATACTGAACGTTACGGGTAGCCCAGATTGGTAGCCGGTTTCTGTGAATATGATATATGACGACTGATGTGGTAAGGTGGGGATCCAGACAGAAATTTCGGAAGAATAGTTTTTGACTTCAAATGAGTGTCCAGCGTTTTCGTCTGCAGTTTTCAAATAGCTCTCTTTATTTTTCATTGAGCTCAGGTCTGCTGCCGGTGTTTTAACTTCAAACTGCTCTCTCGTAATTATTTTTTCACCAGAGAAGGACGTAGGAATAATTGGCACTACGGCCTGTATGTTTGAAAGGTTGCCTTGGTATGAGCCAACAAAGTACACCCCTTCACTTTTGGATGAAAGATCTATGGTAATTGCTTCCTGAATCACGCCATCACTCACAATAACGGTGTTCGTGAAGTTGTTTCTTAGATAAACTTTTGCACCTGAATTAATGGTTAAATTTTGGTCAGGTAACTGAATGGTCACCGGGTTTCGGATGTTTTGAAAGTCATATACCATCGGCGCAGGGCTAAACTGCAAAAGCTTACCGTTAATGGATAGGGAAGGATAAAGGATTTCAACTGTCAATTTTCCATCATCTGCTGTCATTGTGACAGGGATGAGATATTCGTCAGCGAGCATATTGGGTATATAGATCGTATAAGTCCCACTGGGCAGCGTATTGTTCGATTCGCTAGAGATCGTAATGGTATCGGCATTTTTTTTGGCGGTAAACGGTATGTCTGACTGCAATTTCTCAGTAAAAAGCGGCGGAAAGGGGTAGAAGGCAGTGGTCGTATGATCATCGACCAGATAAGGACCATAGTCTCTGTACGCTCTATCCTTGCGGGTAAATAGTGAAGCGGGCGGCACCGTGGCTGCTGTTTTTGGAAGCGTGTACGTCCGGTACGATCTGCCCTTATAGGCGTACAAAGAGAGATTACCGTAAGTAGCCTCGACGGCAAGTCCCGGAACGGTGCTCAAAAATGTGATAAGTTTTTCGTAGTTTATCGGTTTGGAAGAAGTGGTATTTATAATACTTTGATCAAGGAGCAAAAGCTGAATATCGTATTTTTCGAGAACCTGGGCAAAAAGGTCCGGATCCCCGGTATTTATAGAAGATGAAAGCTCATTGTAAAACTGTTCATTGTAGAGGCTCCACGGGTCAAAAGAGCGAAGCAACATAGGCTGAGGAATCCCATACCACACAAAACCAGAACCTATATGGCCCCACTTCTTGAGTTCCCAGTTCCAGAATGTGTGGACAGGAAGCATTCCTATACGTTTATCGGTGGGTTGTGTGGACAGGTATGCCATCATCTGCATATACTCGTGAGGTATCTTTTGTCGAAGTAGCGGTGAGGTAAAGTAGCCAGTAAAGGCTGGAAAGGAAAGATAAGCCAGCAAAAGGAGTACTGCAAAAAATACTATCCTTGATTTATATTTCACGAACTCACAAAGATATTCAAAACCAAGAGCTAAAAGCACTGAGAAAGAGAAGGCAAAAACGGTAATAAACTTGGTGAATGGAAAACGGAAGGCTTCACCTATGATCGGGAACACAGTACGTATGAAGTTGTTCATCTGTTCAAGAATCGGTGTGTTATTGGCAAGAAACAGAAATGACACTCCAAAACTTAGGAGATAAGGGGTGTAGGAGTATTTTCTTTTTTTGAAAAAGGCGAATATACCAAGCGCTGTTATTCCTATAAAGAAGCCAGAAATAATCTTATAGAGGGGTGTAGCGGTGTGCGTCCTCCATGCATCCATAAAAAATACGTTCTTGTTATTGACCGCATCCGTCTCGACTGTATCCATCATGAATCCCTTCATCTGAAGGACATCTGTCAGTCCGCCGAAAGCCTTGTTTCGATAGAAAATTTCCTCGGAGGAGAACTGGTTTATCTTGGAGTTCGGGATTGTTTGGGTAGTATATTTAAGACTATAGACATATGGCAGGAGCCAGAATGCATTGGCCGCAAAGAAAAGGACGCATACGATTATGATTTGCTTGATATTCCGCTTGCTAAAGGCATAGTAGCCAATAAGAGCCATGAATACCACGCACCATGCCAAGAATACAGTGGGCACAAATGACTGGGGGGTGGTAAGAAGAAAAATACCAAAAAGCAGAAGTGCATTCTTTTTGGTCGCATGTTCCAGAAATCTAATAATGCCTAAACATAGAAATGGCATGGCCGCAAAGTGAACGGCGAATACCTCAAGGGGCGCAAAGTACATCTGTACAACGCCCAGATTAAACATGTAAAAAAGTGCTGCAAGGAATGATATATTTTTTTTCTTTGTGTAATGGAGTATCAGATAGTACATACCAATACCGCCTGCAAGATGGGTAAGGAAAATAAAAACGTAACGCACAGCTGATTGGGGGATTGCCATAGAGAGAATACTTATGTAAAGAGTGTGAAAGAGGTTTGCTGAATGAGCCATTCCGTCTACGAGCCCCAATCCACGGTACTCCTGCCAAATACTTGTCAGAGAGCGCTCCAGATTGAGCCAGAGATTAAATTCCGGCATCACATTATCCCATCCGACAAGAAATGTTCCCGGTTTATAGGTAAGGAAAAAAAGAATAAGCTCAATAATGCAGATGGCAAGAAGGTATACCATACGCTTCATTATATATGTCCCGCGGTTCTAAAAGATCTCTTGAATTTGATAAGCTGACCGATTCGCAGCTTCGGTATTTTTATCTTGATAATGCCCTTACTTACAAAGTAAATATAGCGAATAACAGCATTGGGAAGCAAAAGTGAAGCAAAAGTTTGTATGGCTGTAATGGCAACCTGCTTTGAGTTTGGGCTATATCCATGTTTCAGTACCATGGTGATTCTGATATTTAGTGTATTGAGAAACTTTTCACGGATGTTATTGAATGTATCGTTCTTGTCATGAATACGGTAGTAGAGGAGTTTATCCTCAAGGTTGGCAAAACGGTAGCCTTTACAGATGAGAGTAAAGAAGCCGAAATAATCATTGTTTGCGGTATATTTCTTAGGGTACATAAATGGAATCTTGCTATTGAGAAATCTGCGGTACATAGCGGTCGGGTGGATAATCGGGTGGAACGTGAAATAAGCATTATAAATGTCTTCATGTGTCAGTGGCTCCAGCTTCTTACCGATAACTTTGCCGTTTTTGTTGATTACATGTGCATTTGAGCCCACGAGATAGGTATATTTATGATCTTCAAGATAGGCGACCTGTTTTTCAAGACGTTTGGGATGAGCGATATCGTCAGCATCCATGCGGGCAATATACTTGCCGCGTGCCACTTCAAGGGCGGCGTTTGCACAAGCGTCACCGCCATGATTGAGAGTTTTCTCAAGGTTAATGGCTGTGATGAGTTTACGGTGTTTATTCTTATATGACCGGATTATCTTCCATGAACCATCGGTCGAATTGTCGTTTACGATGATGAACTCGAAGTTGCGGTATGTCTGCTTTAGGATGCTCTCGATAGCTTCCTTCAAATAGGCCTCAGCATTAAAAACAGGCATGATGACCGATACCAATGGCTGGCGTATTTTTCTCATCGAACTGTGTTTTACGATCTTCATATTTTTCATAGTGATTTTTATTCGTAACCTTCTGTCTGTAACCGAAGTTATAGACATAAGATTACGAGCGAGAGGGGTTTGCAAAGTGACACAGACAAAAGTCTGGTGTGGGAATACCACGCACAGCCAAGGCTGCGTCACAAGCACTCTCGCTCGAATTCTAGGTTTTCAGGAAACCACCTTGATCGTCATTGATCATGGTGGTTTGTTTGATGCTAGTGAAGCACCAAACCCATTGCGTCCAGTTCGGCGACTGTGACTGGCGTGTTCGGATTCTGTGCAAATTCCGTTTCTGCCTTTGCAGTACAACTGGTAGACCACGACCATGACGCGCCGCCCATGAGCAACTTGGGATTTTCGTTCCCACGCAAAAGCAACTTGTAGTTCTTATGTTGGTCAAACCCTGGTTGGTTTGTCCAGAGGTTGACAACGCGAACGTCGCCTTTGGGTGTCCACGGGACATCTACGACCGGATCGCGATCTTCGCGCAAACCGTCGGCACATTGTGACGTGTTCTGCGTTTGAGGCGCAAAACTGTTTGCAGCGGGGGTCACGGCGGGCATCGTATTCGAGGCGGTTGGATTGACAAAAGTCGTTCCGGTCTTGTTCTCCCAGAGGACAGGGCGGTACTTGGGCAGCCGATAATCAACGTTGTAAAGGTTGACGATGGGTGCGTTACCGTTGAGCCAGTCCGTGAGGGAATTAAAGACCAAGCCGCTGTGGTCCCAGTTTTGCCGTGCGTGTGCATAGTCCGTCGCGTCCTTGACAAAGTCATAGGTCGCGCAGTCACGGAGAGGGAATTGCCATTCCGAACCGTAGCCACGGAGCACTGCCACTTCGCCTGTCCGAACCAACACGCTGACCGTCGGAAGACCCGAGGTCTGGTAATAATCGAGGTGGATCAAGTCCCCCGTCGAAATTTCCATGCGTTGCGGTCCGTTGCCGGCGAATTCATTCACGGTAGCAATCTTGTCTGCGAAGCAGCCACGTACGTCGCCGTTGCTTGTCGGCGCATTGTTTGGCGCGACCGGGGTTGCGGTGACGATTGACGATGGTATCCAACCATATGGCATGACTTGCGGGCCGGTGGTCGGCTGTCCTGCTTCGGGGGTTGCGGTGATGATCCACGGCGTCGGTGTTGCTTCGGTGCCTTGTGCGGATGCGCTGGGTGCGGTGCTAATTTGGGTAAAACCCAAGATCAGCAAGACGCAGATAACTGCGACGACCGCAAGTCCGAGACGCATCAAGAGGGTTTGTTTTGCGTTCATTTCTTCTTTTTCTCCTTGAATCTTGTTTTTGATACTTTCGTTTTCTTACCGTACCGTTTCCTGCGTTTTTAATCACCTCCTTTCTTTTTTCGATATCCTAACGAACATTGTTGGGATAAAGCCCTTTCAATTGATCGTAGGTTACCTGAATGGTGATTTTGCCTGCATTCCGACGACGAGCTCCGTGTTCAACTGCATCCTGGTCTGCAAACGAAACATCGTTGCATCCAATATACTGCCATGCGGTTCCGCCGGCGTTGAACTGATATTGACCACCTGTCAGAATCAGACTATATTCGGTTTCCGCAGGACTGAGTCCAGGGAACCAGAGGCTTGCGTGGGTTACCCCTTGCGAAGCATCAATAGTGAAACTTTCAGGCGAGCCGTTGTTTGCCCAAGGTCCAAGCTGTACAGCTTGACTTGTGCATCCACCATTGGTGGGGGGTCGGCTTAAACCTTCGGAGTCGCGAGTTCCTTGCGGAATCGGGACGACGGGAAGGGTTGGGGTGGGCGACATATCGCTAACGATTTGAGGATCCATCCCTGGCACACAGACAATAGTCAAAATGTGGCCATTCGCGAGCAAATGCTGTGTGGGTACATTCCACTGTTGTGTGAACGTACTGGATTCGCCCTGAATTTGGAATTGACATTCCGAAACCGTTATGACCGGCATCTTGGGTAAAGGTGCGGGCTGAAAGAGCGGCGCCGAAGGAATGGTGGGAACATTTCCCGTCCATGCCTTATTGACTGCGTCAGCACTCCATGCGATCACTGTGCGAAGTCCGAGGACTCCATAGGTAATCGTCAGCCAAAAGATGACCAGTGCCGCGATACCGATGAGTACCCACTTACCAATCCGCTTCAATGTGTTGACCATTTCTTGTTCCTCCTGTGAATCTTGTTGACCGAAGTCAACGTTTTTTTGACCGAACGATTTTCCGAACACTTACTTTGTTATTTTTTTCTTTCTCCTTACACGACCGGAAGAGGTTATCCTTTGGGGATAAAAACTCCAGCCTGGAATCTGTTTTTTGTTTTTTTGAAAAAGTTTCAAACAAACAAGCTAGCTAACTACCTATCTAATCAAAGGACTAAAGTACCGAGCGTTGGGTACATCTTAACGTAAGGGATGTGCCCACAGTTCGGCACTCTAGTTGGTTGCATTGCTGCAGCCATAGTTAGAGCAGATTCAGAGAAATATTTTTTCCTGAAACCTAGATGTTAAAGTGCGTCTCCTTCGCTCTTTCGAGCTTAGGACGACCAGGCTCTCCTTCATCACGTTAAATGTGATTCCCAGATTACCCGGATGTATGGCTTTATAGCATGCCTCATGCTTTACAAGGCTGCTGCCATCCATCACAAACCTTTCTCTAAGGGTTGAGATGGAAGCTTTTCCATCGACCCTGTCGATCAAGATATTTAAAAGAACTTCCCCCCACCATTCGGCGGGGGATTCTGAGCCTTGCGGCCCAGAGAGCGAGTCACGTCTCAAGCGTGAGTCAGTCTCTAGACTGCAACAAAAAACCCAAGAAGCGAGGAGCAATTACTGGGAATTGCTCCTCAATCCTTGGGCTCTTTAAACTCTATTATCTCCCAGTGATAACAGAGGCCTATAGTATAGCATATTTACAGCTGGTTTTCAACTATAGTCATTGTCACAAAAGTACTTAAAATTCTATCCACAACCTGTCCACATTATCCTTTTTAAATTTTTTATATACAGGCGATCCAAATGCATTTTTTAGCCTCAAAAGAGATATGAGGAGGCTGTCCAAAGAAGAGGAGTTGCCAGGTTAGCCAGTTATTTTCTTTTTAAGGAAGAGTCCGGCGCCGAGAGCGGCAGCCTCCAGGCCAAGTAAAAGTACTCCCATTTCAGGCCCTGCCTGAGGTACCTGGGTCACTCCAGTAACCTGTTTTTCTACACAAAACTGGGCAGTGTCGTCGTCTGAAGTGTTGTCACTGGTTGCTTGAGCCTTATTTACAAGACAGAAAAGGCCCTTATCAGCAGGCATAGCGGAAGGGGCAACCACCTGCATTTTCAAGTAATATACTTTTTCCTCGTTAGCCTGAAAGTCACCAGCATTGAAGCTGACGACACGATTGATGGCATCGAATGTGCCCGGCCCCTCGATGGGGTTAACATATGCGGGTACGTAATCTTTGACGGTTACGTTTGTAAGAGTTGTGCCTGAGGTATTTTTGACCTTAAGTTTAAAGGCGACCATGTCGTTAGCATGAAATCGGGTATCTGAAGCAGAAAGGTTATCTACGTATTCGATGTCGGTAAAACCACCCTTATTGAGAGTTGCTCTGCCGACGAATTTGTCGATAAGAATAGACTGTGAAGGAGGACAGTTACCGTATTGACCATATTGTCCTTGACATCCATATTGTGCATAAGAAGGACGTGCGAGTAGGACTGCAACGAAAAGAAGGGAAGCAACCAGAACGTAAAGATTTTTCATATATAGCTAAGCATTATACTACAGGCCTTTCCATTTGTCAACTATAGGACAACAACATGGAATACAGCTATGAATTGAAGCCAGTAAAACGTCATTCAGATTACTGTAACAATCTAAATTATGGTTAATGTACGGAGTCAGTGAGGACTGTGTAAGAAACCTTTAGTATAATTGGACAATGAAGTTAAATGCCAAGGAACTGCGTGAGCTTGAAGATGTCAAAGCGCAAGGCGATATACGGCAGGTGCAGAGACGCCCTGTCATCTTTATTCTGGAGAACATCTATGATACCTATAATGTAGGCGGACTTTTCCGCCTGGCTGACGCTTTGGCGGTTGAAAAGATGTATCTGTGCGGTCAGATGGAGATACCCCCAAATACCCGCATTAAAAAAGCCTCAATTGGCACCTATAAAGTAGTTCCATGGGAATACAAAAAAACTGCAATTGAGGCAATCGAGGAAGTAAGGAAAAAGCAGTATAGAGTAGTCGCGGTGGAGCAGGCCGGCAGCTCGATTCCTTATACCAAGGCTGACTATGCACTTCCGCTTGCGCTTCTTGTCGGGAATGAAACATCAGGTGTTACGACAGAAGCGCTTTCTATGGTTGATCGGATAGTCGAGATACCGATGTGGGGGATAAACAAATCCCTAAATGTCATAGTCTCAGCCGCAATAGTCTCATATTGGGCTTTATCACGCATGCAGGACGCTGTATAACTATTATATATGGAAAATAAGGGGGCACCTATTCCAAAGCAGCCCAAAATTACGAGGAGAAAATTTCTTGAAATTGCCGCAACAGGTGCGGCAGGAGCAGGAGCTCTGGCGCTGGGATTATCGGGGGGAGATCCAAAAAAAGCAGTGGACTGGCTTACCTCTCCTGAACCATTAAGTACAACCCCTATTAATTTTGGCTTTAACACCCATGTGCGCATCAAAGCGGGTGAACATGAAAATCTCACACTTGAGCGGTTCAAGGTAGATGTCGACCTATTGAGGGAACATAACCAGACTGCCCTCCGCTTTAATATGAGAAATGGTGATGTAATTTTGGGCGGAGACATGAATAACATTCAGTGGGATGAAGATTCGCTTAGAGCCTATGATGAAGCCATTTCATATGCACAAGAGAGAGGGATGAATATCTATTTTGTGACAAATGTTCCGGAATACGCCAAAGACTATTCGCTTGAGGACTACAAGAAAGTGACTAAGCTTTTCTACGAGGAGCTGGCATATAGATACAAGGGGAAAATCGCGCATTGGCAGATATTCAATGAACCAGACGTTCATCATTATACGGATTATCATGGCATTTCCCACATGACAGATGAGTATCTTAAAGATTTTGGCGAGATAGTGAAGACCGCATCAGAAACACTGGAAAAGGTTGATCCGTCAGCAAAAACTACTGTCAACGCCAGTCACTGGGTAGGGTCCGGCCGGCCGTTCCGACTCGATGAAACAAGACTCTTTGATGCTGTTAAAGACTCGGTAGATGCTCTGACGCTTGACTTTTACCATGACAAAAATATAGATGCAATCAAAGAGTTTCCGGAGGAGTATATAGCCACTTATAGCGAGCAGTACGGGAAAGATATTATTATTGGTGAACTTGGTCTCCCGACGTATGGTCGATTCACAGCCGATGACCAGAGAAGATACGTCACCCATGCGATTGATGCTATAAAGGGTGGTAGGATCAGGCCAAAGGCAATCCTGCTTTATGAGCTGAATGACGAAAATGCTCCTGATGATCAAACCAATAACGTTGAGAAGTTTTTTGGGTTCCGTTTTGCAGACGGGCAGACTAAGCCTGCCTTCGAATCGGTGCTCAGACGCATGCAGCCGGAGGGAAAAACCGTGAAGAATGCAACGCCTTTAACCGAGTCTATAATGGAGTGGCTTGAGAGGCGATTTCCTTTTGATAGAGATCGATAAGTTTGAGCCTGGAGCGGGAATCGGACCCGCACTCTAGCCCTTACCAAGGGCTTGTTTTACCACTAAACTATCCAGGCAAGAAACAAGGCAGGTTTTATTATACTCAATGTTTGAAGGAAGTGATAGTTTTTTCAGTGGCGTGGTACACGGTTTGGGGGATTGCAGCTGACTTCGACGACTTTCTTAATTTTTTTGTCAAGGTCATCTATATTGAACGGCTTTTCTATGAAATCTTCGGCACCCGAGAGCCGGCAAAGCTCTCGCAGTCGTCCCTGTGCAGACATAAGGATAATCGGAATGTTCGCCAGTAGTGTCCGCGATTTCAATTCTTTCGCAATCTGGGCACCGTTGGATCCTGCCAGAAGTACGTCAAACAAAAAAACATCGGGCACGCTCTCCAAAAGTGCCTTTTTTAAGCTCGTTTCAGAAGCGAATGCGCGTACGCTGTAATTTAATTCGGTGAGGATAATTTTTAGAGCTTCCAAAATACCCGCATCGTCATCAAGGATCCAGACCGTAGACATAGTGATAGAAAATTGTAACAAAGGCTATAGGTCCAAACGTAATAACTTTGTTAGAGAAAGGTAATAACTGCAATCTATCCCTTCTGTAAGGTAAGGTTCGCAAGGTACTCTTGTACCTTGCTCATGGTCTCCCTATCTAATGATCTGTCGAGAGAGGTAAGGTAATCAAGAAAAAGATCATTTATGCTTTCTTCTAAACAACGCAAATATACTTCGGTGGAAATATACCTTTTAAGTACAGTGATGAGTTCTTGTTTTCTGTGAGTGGCATTCACAAGGTGAACAAGTGGGGTTCGTCTGTCTTCAGGTAATTGTTTTATAGATTCAGTCAGGGCGTTTGCTTCAGCCAACATGAGAAATCGATTCGCGAACTGTTCTTTATCGCTTTTGTAACCGATAATTTCCAACACTCCGACAACAGCACTTCGTGCATCTATCATAGTTATTACGTGTGGACAGGGGGCCTACGCTGCCGGCCGATAAACTTACTAATTGCGGAAGAAACGTTCGAGATTGGGAAGAGGAGTCCTGTCGAGGCTGTAAAGTGACTTGTCCACCACCACAACTTTTCGAGAGCTGATTGCGAACCTCTTATACCTTCATAATTGACGAGTCCTCCTATGGCAGAAGGAGCAATAGCCGCCAAGAAGAACGCAGGATTTCCCGTTACCCAGCCGGCAGTACTGAGCATTGCCGCGGTCGTAGTCCAGAGCTCGCCTCCCACGGTAAAGCCAAGGTTTTCTAAGCTTTTTAATACAGCCTTCTTCTGTTTTGAAAACCACGTTTCAGTAGAGGATGGCTTGTTTTTTTCTTCTTTTTTTGGTGTCTCAGATTGTACATTTGGGGGCGGTTCTGGTTGCGGTGCTGGCTCTGGTGTGTGGGGTTCTCTTTTTTGTAGTTCATCGTGACGGGAACCTTCCGGATGAGCGGGCAAAGGGGTATGTGCGCTCTCTGTATGTGCTACTGCTGTTGCTGCAGGCGTTCTCATATTCGTATTTGTATTCGCTTTTTGAGTCATCTGTTCGGGGGCTTTTTTTCTAAAAATAAAAGTTGTTTCTGCGTACTCGTCAACCTCTTGTTCCTCGTCTTTAATTTTTTTCTTTCTTTTTTTGTTCTTATGTATGTTTTCTATGACCTCCTTCAGTTTAGTTTTTCCTTCTTCATTTTGATTTGAGTACGCCACAAGTTCTGGTTCTTTGTTTGTTCCTGCATTCTGGATGATTCCTTCAAGTTCAAAGCCACCTTGTTTTAAAAGTTCTGCCGCATCCAGATGTCTTTTGGTATTACTCGTTATGACGATGCCCTCATCGTGGAGATCATCGTAGATACGCTGGTAGAACTGTGAAGTTGCGGCGCGAGGCACGTGAGAATTTCTGAGTGCAACTACATGGGCTTTTTTTGTTTCAGGGTGGGAGTGGGTAACTGGATTCTGTGCTAGACGTTTGTGCTCACTATTTGGATGGCTTTCTAAATATTCATCTATTACGTTTGCACTTTCATCTGGATCTATAAGATAGACTTCATCCGTTGGAAATCCTTCAAATGCGGAGGCGTCTCTTCCACCAAAGAACTGGAAAACCGTTATCTTCGGTGAAGGGAAGAGTTTTCTGAGTTCTTTGTATTCGAGAACACTTCGTAAATAAGATTGCGCGTCTTTTCTTTCCTCTCTTCTGGGCCGATGTTCAGGTCTTGGTCTTTCAGGCATGGATTCATTGTATCATGTATAATAAATGCCATGGACAGGGTATTCAGTCTTTTCGGTAAACTTATTTTAGTCGTTGCGCTTCTTGCAATTCTTATCGGCGCCGGCTTCTACTTCGGCAGGCAAACAAAAACTCCCTCTCTCGCGCTTGTCACTCCTACTACGGAAATAAAGGAAGTAAAAGTAACGGTGACAGGAGTAGTAACAGGAACAACGATACCAACAGCTATGCAAAAGCAAGTTACCACCGGAAGTATAAAGGGAGTTGTCGGATATCCGTCCGAAGGCATCCCTCCCATGGATGTATATGCAGTGTCGACGGCAGATTCCTCGAAATACTATCAAATGAAAACAGCTATGAATCTAGGAGAGTTCACGATTACTGATGTTGATCCCGGGACCTACGTTCTGTTTGCCTATCCTCAAAACAGTTCTACGTCGGTTGGCGGCTATTCGAAGGCAGTGGCCTGCGGATTAAGCGTTGACTGTAAGGATCATTCTCTTGTTGAGGTTTCAGTAAAGGCAAATGAAACAGTTGGAAGCGTTGAGATACGTGACTGGTATGCTCCTGATGGTACATTTCCTGCAAAGCCGAACTAAAGAGGCATCTTTATGATTTTGTCATCTTCTTCACGTGCATTTCCTCTCCCGTCAGTGTTGCTGGTCGATATATAAAGGTTGCCATCTGGTCCCAAGGTTACAGCGCGCAGTCTGCCGTACTTCCCTTCGAGGAGTCTGGTCAGGGTAAGGGAAGAGTCTGTATTAATGTGTGCCTTATACAGCGCCTCGCCACGAAGACCGCTAAAGTAAATGTCATTTCCTACAATGGCCATACCGGCTGGTGCCCACGTATCCGATCTGCCTGACTCAATAACAGGGGAGACCATACCTTCATGTGTTTCTGTTCCCCGGATTACTGGCCAGCCATAATTTTTACCCTTTTCTATCAGATTCACCTCGTCGTTGCCTGTTTGTGTTCCAGACGGTCCGTGTTCTGTTTCCCATAGTCTTTTCTGGTTATCCCAAGCGAGGCTCTGCGGGTTACGGTGACCATACGAATAGACAGCGTTTCCAAACGGATTATCGGCTGGAATAGTGCCTTCGTCAGTGATTCTTAGTATCTTCCCATTTAGGGTGGACGTATCCTGAGCCGCGTTCGGGTTTTCTGCGTCGCCGGTTGTTATATAGAGATAATTGTCGGGACCGAATGCGATCCGGCCGCCATCATGATTCGAGGATCCGGGAATATTTCCTATAATTATTTTGCGGTCCGTTAATGTATTATTCTGAAGCTTATATCGCTCCACCTGATTTATGAGGCCATTTCTGCCGGACGTTGTCAGGTATAAATAAACCCAGCCATTTTTTTTAAAGTCAGGATGGAGAGCCATCCCGAGCAGGCCGCCTTCGCCCACATGTTTGACGCCGGGGATGGTTTGTACAAGATGTGTTGAGGTGTCTATCCGAACTACATTTCCTGATCTTTCGGTTACCAGAATTGTATCATCGGGAAGAAAAACAACTTCCCATGGAATAGTCAGGTTGGAAGCTATAATACTTGATTCTGAAGGGGAAGTTCCGGTTATGGCAGTTGTTACAAGAGTGGAGGAGGTGGGTTCAACTCGAGGTCTGAATAGCTGCGCTATCAAACGATTTCTAAACAGAAAAAGAAAGCCGACCACAAGAGCAATAAAAAGCAGTACAATGCCTAAAATCCGCATAAGAATATTATATAGGAATAGTAATAGGAACAGAAACCATTTCTTCTGAAGGCCTTTACTTTCTCAGAACTATGATATACTTATACTATTGAGAGATATTTGAAGACTGCATGTACACATTTCTTAACTCGGATTACTTCATTTACGATAAAAAAAACTTTAGAAAGGAGGTGTGTAGTATAAATGGAAAAAAATAAATTATTCATAGGAAGTCTTCCTTGGGCTATAGATTCAAATGGTCTTAAGGAACTCTTCTCCCAATATGGAGAAATTACGGAGGCTGTTGTCATCACTGATAGGCAAACTGGCAGATCAAAAGGTTTCGGGTTTGTCACTTTTGCAAACGAAGCTGATGCGCAAAAGGCTCTTGAAATGGATAAGAAAGAAGTTGAAGGAAGAGCAATCGTCGTTAACGTAGCCCGACCTCGAGAAGAAAGAGGTGGCGGCGGAGGCGGTTTTAGACAGGATCGATAAATATAATTATATTTGCCGATACTTAAGTTAAAAGGGTGGCCGGAAGGCCGCCCTTTTTAATGGTGTCGGCTTATTCGGCGTATTCGCATGAAGCGAGTAGATCGGATATGAAGAAATTTTAAGAGACGCGCGTCTATTTTGATCGACAAGCGGTATGGATAGCTTGAACGTCTGCTGTGTCTAAAAGAGATGGTAACTATATGAGAAGCCTGGACGATAAGGCTCAATACACCCAGTAAGAAAAAAACAATTGCAGTAAGCGCGGTTAATATGCTGAATGTAAAAACAGCAGCTCCAAGTAGCGTACTAACTGAGAGGAAAACGGGCAGTACGTAAAACAAGATAGGATAGAGAAGTGAAATGCAAAAAATCGAAACTAGAAATAAAGCTGTCGTAATTTTCATAAAAAGTTAAACGTATTGTACTCCTAATTTCGTAATTCTCAAGATGCATTGGCTGTAAAATAGAGTAGACTTATATGATGCAGTCATTCCTGAAATATAAGCAGTATATTATTGGTGGAGCAGTAGGAGGATTTATCGTTTTTCTTATCATGTCTACCCTTCCAAAGATTCGGTTGAGCGCTACGCACGTACCTATGGTTGCAGGAAAGGCGACAAAAATAATGCGGTTATCTCCAGTAAAAAAGCCTACCGTTACTCCGACTGGTATATTCGCTACTATGACAAAAGCTCCATCAACACCTGTACCATCAACACCGTCCCCTTCCGGAGTCAATACTGCGGTAGGAAACGGATATCCTTCGCAAGTTTTTGATCTAACCAATTGGAAAGAAACACTGCCACTTGGCGAATCTGAAAAACCGAGGGAAATAAAGCAGACAGAGCTGAATACCTTCAAGATAAGCCCATGGTTTATAGCGGCCGAAGATAAAAGCTTTGTTCAGTTTCGGGCGCCTGTCGATGGTGTGACAACTTCGGGCTCCGGATACCCTCGCTCGGAGCTTCGCGAAATGACAGATTCGGGTAAAAAAAATGCGAGTTGGTCATCAACTTCGGGCACACATACGATGTCAATAGACCAAGCTATAACTGCGGTACCCAAAACTAAAAAACATGTGGTGGCAGGCCAGATTCATGACGCGGATGATGATGTGATCGTTATACGTCTTGAGTATCCAAATTTATATGTCAATGTGGATGGCGATAATGTAAAAACAATTGATTCCAACTATGAGCTTGGCAAACGATTTACAGTGAAGTTTGAAGTCAAAGACGGCAAGACAAATATATTCTATAACGGGGAAAGCAGTCCTACGTACACTCTTGATAAAAGTTACTCAGGGGCATATTTCAAAGCCGGTGCCTACACACAGTCAAACTGCAGTCGCGAAGCGTCGGGGGACTGCAATGAAAGTAATTATGGCGAGGTTCGTATTTATAGCCTCAATGTTACGCATCAGTAATTATTGAGAGGTGTGAAATACTTTAGAATATGTTCATATCAAGAAATTTTATAATCCTGACAGCACTCATATCGGTCCTTGTTGTCATTGCCTCGTTTCTTGTAGGGACACGCTATCAGGAAAAAATGAATGGAGTTAGGACGGAAACAGATCCAAGAAAACAAAATATAACTGAAGCTCAAATTCTTAGTGTGCAACCAACAAAAGAAGCAGAGGCCAGAATCGAATACAAAACTCAACAGATAGAAAGATTCAAAAAAGAAATGGAAAAAACTTACTCAAATGCACAAACGCTATTTCATGGAAAGGAGATCGTCAATGCAATTAGAATACGAGAGGACAATAATTGGCTTATTGAAACGGTCAATCTAAATGGGAACGGGAACAGAACTCATTATTTGATTACGCCAGACACGTATAAGGAGCTTTCCAAACAGCCCACACCGTGTTTTATAGATGACTATGAGATTCAGAGGAAAGATAACGATATTTCGGTAAACACGCTTCTTAAGGAGGATAGACTAGTGCTTTACATTATGTGTAGAACTTTTGGTGGTTATCCTTCAATATCTTTATTCAATTATGAAACATTGGAGCAGATAAATTTCGTTGGAGGTGATGTTGATGTGAGCGGAAATGCAAAAGGTCATGTGGTTAACTGGTATGTCAGCCGTCCAGACCCAGCGATAGCAATAGATATTTATTATTCAGAGGATCCGGAAAGTTTTGGACCATCAAAAGGACTCAATATATATAGCATTCGAACAGGACAACTTCTTAATAGTTTTAGTAATAACTAATATGAAATCGTTTCTTTATCATCTCCAGATTAATATAGATTTTGCGAATATTTCTTTCTATAAAGATCTCATGTCGTTTTTAGGTTGGGGGATTATCTTTGAAGAAGATGCAGTGGTAGGATTCAAAAGTGAAACGAATGGAGATATATGGTTTTTAAAGGCGCCAAATTTAAAAGAGAGCAGTTCTGATGACCTTGGAGTAAGTCACGTTGCCTTGAGAGTAGAAGAACAAAAAGATATTGATGAGGTAGTAAGTTTTCTTAGGAAGAATAATGTTAAACCTCTGCACGATACTCCTCGCCATCGTCCCGAGTTTTCATCGGAAGGCCAGACCTATTATCAAATAATGTTCGAATCTCCGGACAAAGTCCTTTTTGAAATAGTCTATATTGGCTCCAAATCCTGAATCACTGGGATAGTTGAAATGCTCCTACGATCATGACTGCCGCAGCAATGAAACGTATAAGATAAATTTTTGCTGTGTGTTTTTCTAGTAATTTTGGCGCGAAAATAGAAAAAAGAACTGCAAAGATCATCGATAAAGGAATAGACATGATGATTGATGTTATTCCTACATTTACGGCAAGTGCACTTGTGAGAGCAAAGTTTGTCAGAGTCTGAAATAATCCCATAAGTCCGATCGGCGCAATCTGCTGTGGTTTTAACTTGGGCAATTCTTTTGCAAAAAGGGGAATGGTAGGAACGATGGCGATGAGTCCAACGACTGCAGACCACATGTTTACAGTCCATACATCGTTATAAGCAGACGCCCATTTTATAGAAGCGTTATTTATAGCAAGTGCGATCATGGCAAGCATTGCGATACCGATTGAAGGATTAAAAAATGACTTTAAACTAAACTTCTCATCCATCGTTGCAAAAATGCCGGCAATAATTACAACACCGATAAGTACATATTGGTAGACGGTAAAATATTCTTGTAAAAAAATGATTCCTATGATGACAGCGAATATTGTTCTGAAATTAAAAAGAGGGGAGAGGGTTGAAACATCCAGCCGGTAGATAGCAAGTGAATAGAAGATATAAAAGGCCGCGGAAGAGATTCCGGTAAGTAAAATGGGCATCCACGCCTCTGGAATCGACGCGTGATTTAAGATGGCGAGAGGAGTAACAAACAGTACGACTACGATCGACCAAAGGAAATTAAAAAGCCACGGGTTTTTGATGGCGCGTTTTGTGGTCAGCTTAGCTACTATTACAACAAGCGCGGAAGCTACTGAAGCGGTCCATGCAAAAAGTAAATACGACATATCTTATTTCAGTCTTTCTAACCGGCCTTTGCGTTTAACAATATTTTTGTAATCCCACTGTATCTCCTTCGCTCTTTTAAGCCAACGATTCAAATCTTTTTCACTGATCTGTTCTGCACTCGTGTATCTTGCCTCCGCTGCTTTAAACGAGCCTTCTTTTTTAAGTCCCGGTTCGTCGAAGGATTGACCGCTCCAGAATAAAAGCCTCACGCTGTCTTTTAATTTATGATATCCGACGATAGGATTACCATCCAAAAACCACACAGGATGTGCATGCCAAATCTTGCTTTCCTTTTCAGGAAGAGAAGTGGTAATTATTTTTGCAAGCACATCACAGATCTCTTTATCTTCGGGAGTTTTAGAATTATTGTAAGCCTGTATATCTTTATTCATTTGAGGGGTCAACAAGTTTCCAGTTGTGGGATACATATGGCTCGCTACAAAGATTACGGTTAAAACAACAGGGACGTCTCATTCCCTTATTAAGTTTATCAAGCGCGACTACAATATGTTTTTGTCGGGTCTCAGGAGTTTTGACGGCGCGTATCCAGCGTATCCAGTCCCAGCGGGCGAGCGGGGTGATGTCTTTCCAAAGCATTTCTGCTTTCGGTGAAGCCGACAATGCTTTTTTCAGGTCCTCGGGAACTTCCGGTTCAATCCACTCCGTGGTGGGTTCAAGTGAAACTTCAACCATGTCACCGCTCGCGGCATGAGCTTTATCAAGTAATCTTTTTTCAGGTTTAAACCAATGACTCGGTTTTTTGCCGGGCCCATATGCACCGTCTGGTTCAAGCAGCGTCTTAAATTGAACACCGTTGAGAGTTCCTGAAACCATTATCATACCGCGTGACGGAAGCTTTGCGCTAGCTTCTTTTGGAAGGTGAAGAATAGTCCAATCTTTTATACGAGTAAGTTTTGTTTGGAAATGAATCGCTGACATAATTGAAATTTTAGCAGAGAATTCTATATACTGAAACGCGATGAACAAAGTTTTCTCTTTGCTTGTATTTATTATACTCTGTGAAGCGGTGGGCCTTCTGGGAACGCCGTTTACTGCTTCTGCGGTTCCTACATGGTACGCCTTTTTGAACAAACCGTCGTTCGCTCCGCCAAATTGGGTATTCGGACCAGTCTGGACGCTTCTGTATCTTATGATGGGAATATCTGCATACATTGTGTGGAGTAAAGGCATCCAAAAGAAGCAGGTCAAAAAAGCTTTGAGCATATTTACTTTGCAGCTTGCCCTCAACTTTGCGTGGTCGATTCTCTTTTTTGGTCTTCGCTCGCCGATTCTAGGCTTGGCGGATATTGTGCTGCTTTGGCTTTCGATTCTTGCCACCGTGATCACGTTTTCTAGGGTATCACGGACAGCATCCATTCTTTTGATTCCGTATCTTGCATGGGTAAGTTTTGCATCGATACTTAACCTCTTTATAGTATTGCTGAATCCGTAAGATTAGGATAGAAGTACACCCCCGTCAACCACGATCTGAGTACCTGTCATATAGGATGACATGTCCGAGGCCAGAAACAAGGCAACTTTTCCGATGTCGTCCGATTCACCCATCCGATGCATCGGAATTTTAGCTAAAAACGCCTCCATGACTTTCGTCATATCAATATTTGCCGTTGCCGGATGTTCCGACTGCATTCTCCTCACACCTTCAGTAATTATGCCTCCCGGCGCAACTGCATTTACCCATATTTTATGAGGCGCGAGTTCAAGAGCGACATTTTTTGTGAATCCCCACACTCCATGTTTTGAAGCATCGTAATGAGCCAGACCAATGGAAGATGGATGTAGCGCATCGATTGAGGTAATGTTGATGATCTTCCCGCCCTTTCCTTGTTTTATCATCTGTTCAGATACATATTTCGTCGTAAGAAAAACTCCTTTTAAATTCACTCCTATTACTTTTTCAAAGTCCTGTAAAGACATTTTGGAAACGGGGAGGGAAGGATAAATCCCAGCGTTATTCACGAGAATATCAACAGATCCATAGATAGAAGCGGTGTTTTCAACAAGCTGTCTGACTTCCTCTTCATTAGACACATCGGTTCCTATGGCCTTTACACGAAAACCATTATCGGACAACTTCTGGGTGGATTTTTCTCCTTCATCGGCGGTGCGGTTGGCGATAACTACGTTTGCCCCCGCCTCGGCCAGGCGATAGGAGATACCATATCCTATACCTATGGCTCCGCCGGTGACGATTGCAGTCTTGCCAGTTAAGTCGAGCAATTTTTGAAGAGGCACAATACCACTCATATTCTACTTATAGTGATTTTTAAATACGTTAACAATATTAATTTTTGGATAAGTATCTAAAGTAGAATGTAGTAGTATTCGGACGACTTAGCAGTGACGGTTATCACTCAGGGTTTGGGGTCAACTACCGAATGCTGTCCGACTTATTATTCTAAAATATCCTTACAGGAAATAGTCTTTTACCAAAAATCTTTCGCTATTGTTTAGACAGACGTTGTTTTAACTTCTCCGTCGCGTTTGTAGTATGCAATAATGACACCACTTGGGGAAATTTTAGATTTAACAACCTTGAAGGTAGCAGGTATTGTACCTTTATCAAACAATCTTTTCCCTGTACCAAGGGTAAGAGGAAATATTTTAAGCCAAAACTCATCTACCAAATCATGCTCCATTAATGTCTGAACAAGATTTGCACTTCCATAGACCTGTAAATCTGGACCATCTGAGTTCTTTAGCTTTTTTAACTCATTGATATCTTTTATCACTACAGTATTTTCCCAAGTCGGGTTTTTTAGGGTTTTTGAGACAACATATTTAGGAACTTTGTTGATTTGGGGCCACGGTTCCGTGTGTTCTGGCCAATATTCTACGAAGATGTCGTAGGTTTTTCGTCCAAGAAGAAGACCAGAGGTCTCTTTCATTTGTTTTTCCATTTCTTCACCTAAAATTTTATCTTTGTCAAAATATGGCCCCATCCATCCGCCGTATTTAAAGCCTTCAGCTGCATCTTCTTTGGAGTCACCTGGTGCTTGAATGACACCATCAAGAGTAGAAAATTCAACAACAATAATCTTTCTCATACTAATGACAAGTATAGCAGAAGCTCGAACTCCGTCTCAGGGTGAAGTAGTTTGATATGTTTTTCCGAGGCTAAAATTTTTGGGGTGACTGACGGGACTCGAACCCGCAACATTCGCCTCCACAGGGCGACGCTCTGCCAATTGAGCTACAGTCACCAATAAAGTATGATTATTGTATCATGATTAAGTCCTTATTCAAACCCAAGGAGGAAAAAAGACAGCTTGCGAAAAGGACGTTTTTTTTCCGAATATTCTTCCTCATGCTTCTCATCGGAGCCGGTTACCTGGCCACCAAACTGTATGGAGGCAAACAGATAGTAGGAGACCAGGTCCTCGGTTCCACAGTCCAGGCTTCAGCAACGCCTGCTCCTACCTCGGTACCTATACAGGAAGTGTTTGAAGATACCATGCAAGGGGTGAAAAATAGAGTGTCGGCAGCCGCAGAGGAGACATTCAGTGCCGCGGTCGATACAACCAAAGATGCGGCTAAAGACGCAATAATCGAAACGACGGCCTCCACGGTAATGTCGCAAATTGAAAAGTTACCCGAAGAAGAACAGAAAGAAATAAAAGGAATACTATGTAAGTGATTTCTTCTTAACAAGCACGCAGATTTTTGTCCCCTCTATCCAATAAGCTTGTTCTATATTGTTTTGTTTTGAGCGTAAAAAAGTATCAACAGCATCGACGACTTCCTTAAAGTAGGATGCCCATCTGATGATCGGATCGCGTTTCGCAGTGGGTGAGGGTATGTAATCATCGAGTATCAGCATTTTTTTTGTGATGGGAGCGGTATTCATAAGGTCTGATAAAACATATTTATACGAGTGATCACCGTCTATATAGGCAACATCAACAGACCCTAGTTTTTTAAAGTTATACGTCATGCTGTCGGCCCATATCTGTTTTATTTTAAGTTTTGGTTTTCTCTTGATGACTGATCCGGTCTGCGCGTTCAGTCGGGGCGTCATGGTTTTAAATCGTGTATTAGGTAATACAGACGCAAAAATGCATACCCCCCAGCCTGCTCCTGTTCCGATTTCGAGAAACGTGTCGGGTTTAAAAGATGCAATAATGGAAGCTTTCAACGTATAGTCCCTCAGGGACGGTTCATTTTTCCAAATATTTTTATTATTTTTGTTACGGTAATAGGCTGCGACGGATCTTGAATGGACAGATAAAAGCTGTGGAAGGCTGGAAATAAGAAAAAGTGGTTTAGTAATAAGGACCCGTGGCATTGCCCGTATGAGTTTTCTTATTTTTGTAAATGCATCTGTGTATCCCATTTCCTCTAGAAGCTTTTGTACATCTGATTCTTTAAAATGGCCGGTGTCCCATGGATTGACATCGGTCAGATGGAATTTTTGTTTGAAACGGGTAAGACTGATTTTATGTACCTTCACAATGACAATTCTACATTCCAGATTGCTTTTTTGTGTCCATTTTGTTATTCTCTTATGCCTATGGACATCAAGTACCTTGGACATTCCTCATTTTTCATCCGCTCAAAAGACGCAAAAATCGTGACAGATCCTTTTGATCCAAAAATGGTCGGACTTAAGTATCCAAAAGTAGAAACAGATATTGTTACCATATCACATACCCATGAAGATCACAGTAACCTTTCCGGGGTTTCTGAGAACGCACTCGTTATCGATATGCCGGGAGAGTTTGAAAAAAACAGCGCACGCATTACAGGATTCCCGAGCTATCATGACTCCAAAAAAGGGGCGGAGCGTGGAGAAAATACGCTCTACAAAATTGATGCGGACGGTGTTTCGGTTTTGCACTGCGGCGATCTGGGCCTCGTTCCCGATGAAACATTCGTCGAACAGGTAGGGGAAGTGGATATACTTATGGTCCCGGTGGGCGGTTTTTTTACCATTGATTCTGACGAAGCCGTGCAGGTTGTGAAAAAAATTGAACCTTCAGTCGTAATCCCGATGCATTATGCCGTTGAGGGTATGAACCCTGATATCAAGGCAAAACTTACCCCTGTAACTGACTTTCTGAAAAAAATGGGAGCAGAAGGTATTGAGTCAGTTTCAAAACTTACAATAAAAAAAGAAGATCTTCAGGGCGGGATGAAGGTAGTATTAATGACAATCTAATTTTTAATTCGAAATTTGTAATTTGAAGTTAATTTCAAATTTTAAATTATAAATTTCAAATTACTACGGTGGTTTCATCCGATACATATAAACTCCCTCCTCACGACGCCGAGGCAGAAAAGTCTGTTCTAGGCGCTGTACTTATCGATACTTCGGCCATGAATTTAGTGGCAGAATTTTTAAAGCCCGAGCATTTTTACCTTGCCGAACACCAGATGATATATGCTGCGATGCTCTCACTTTTTGAAAGTAGAAATCCTATTGATCTCGTAACTCTCGCAAATGAACTGAAAAAACAGGGAAACATTAAAAAAGTAGGAGACAAGACGTACTTGACGGATCTGATAAACACCGTTCCTACTTCTGCCTACATTGAACATTACGGCGCCATTGTAAAGTCGCACTTTACGAAACGGAAACTTATTCAGTTCTCTTCACGAATGGTGGAAAAGGCATTTGACGATAAGGGCGATGTGAATAAGCTACTCGATCAGGCGGAGGTGGACATCTTCGCGCTAGCGCAGGACCACATGCATCGGGATTTCATAGAGCTAAAAGATATTCTTACTGAAAGCTTTGATCGGCTTAATGAATTTATGAAGGACGGCAAAAAACTCCGCGGAGTCTCTACAGCATATCAGGATCTCGATAATAAACTTGCCGGTATGCAGGACTCAAATCTTATTGTTCTTGCGGCACGCCCCGGAGTAGGGAAGACAACACTAGCGCTCAATATCGCTTTGAATGTTGCTACCAAAGAAAAACAGCCGGTTGGTTTTTTTTCGCTTGAGATGAGTAAAGAGGAGCTTGTTGATAGGCTTCTTGTCGGACAGGCAGATATAGACGCCTGGAGGTTAAAAACGGGTAAGCTAAGCGCTGAAGATACGACCAAACTGACAGAAGCGATGGGGGTGCTTTCTCAGGCGCCGATTTTTATTGATGACACGCCGGGCATATCAATTCTCGAGATGAGAACCAAAGCGCGTAAACTGAAAGTCGAGAAAAAACTAAAACTTCTTATAGTCGATTATCTGCAACTTGCCGATGCGGGACGTCGGTTTGACTCCCGCGTACAGGAGGTTTCATTTGTTTCACAGGGCCTTAAAAACCTTGCCCGAGAGCTTAAAATTCCGGTTCTTGCCGTTGCGCAGCTTTCACGTGCTGTAGAGCAGCGTGGTACAAAAAAACCACAGCTGTCCGATCTTCGCGAATCGGGCGCCATTGAGCAGGATGCAGACATTGTGATGTTTATTTATTCAGAGGACGATAGCGACGATCTCTTGGATACCAACAAACGGCTTATGAAGTTATATGTCGCGAAGCATAGAAATGGTGCAACTGGCGAAATAGATCTTATGTTCCGCGGTGATAGGGTGAAGTTCTACAGCATAGACAAAGGTCCTTCCCTATAAGTTTATTTTTTTTGTCTTCTTTTTAGCATAAGTTCTTCGATAAGTGTTTTTGCACGCATGGCATCTAACTTCCACAAGTTTTGCAGCTCCTGAGAAGGGACGAGTCCCTGTTTGATGATAAGAGAAGCGAAAATTGGTCCGGCAACAATATCAACCGCGGTGATCTGATCTACGGGTAAAGTTTCGTTCAGGCCCGTTTTGAAAAATGATCGCTTTACTACGGTCACTGCATACTTTCCAATGGTTATCTGATCGGGGAATATATCAAGCGGGAAAACGGACCGGATGGTCAGAAGTGGCGGGTTTATTTTTTTAAGTTCTGCAGTCGTTGTATCGATCTCAGCAGTCACAAGACTTTCTTTTACCTTTTTCGTAGCGGCGTTTTTTTTGACAGGCAGAGAACCTGTATCCCGGGATTCAACAAAATGATAAAGAAAATATAGGATGGGTATGACTACGATATAGAAAACGGCAAGATGGATAAGGTTTGCGCCATCAAAGAAAATAATGGCAATGGAGCCGAAAAAAAGAATAAGCGCAGTGAAAAAAAGAATGGCGTCCCGTAGTATCTTCATTGCGCTATTATATTACATTTTGATGCGTTTTGAAAAGTCGGTGAATACGCGCAAATATATTTTTTGGAAGAGGGTGCTCACGAGCCAGGCAACTCCTATACCTCCAAAAATGTCAAGGATGAAGTGGCACTGAAGGTAAATCCGGGAAAACGAGATAAGGATAGCAAAAAAAATATATAAGAATCGACGTTTCGGATCAAAAAAGGACAGCATAAAGGCAGCGGTGAATGCCGTGGCTGTATGTCCCGAGGGAAATGAGAAATCACTCGGACACACATGGAGGATTGATTCAATAAGCGGAGTAGGTCTGGCCCTTTGAAATATAAATTTAAAAAGGTATGTCATGATAAATGAACTCACGACGCTTGCCGAAAAATAAAGAAAAAATTGCCGGTGCCTCAGCTCTTCGAATACAATAACTGCAGAAAGTACCAACATCCAGATAAAAAGAGTGATGCCCTGAAACGATAGAAATGAGAAAAAGGCATTGAGAAGAGGAGTGTGGGGTAGGATGCCCGAAAGAAAAGTAGTGAGTGCAATATCAAATGCTTTAATATCAGAAATCATACTTTATTATAGACATAAATCGGATGATTGCCGGTTCGATTTGTTTCACTTGGTTTTAGATGAGGTATTGCGTACATATAGGAAATTACCGATGCCTTCGGAATATTTTTTTTTATTTTTTTATGAATCTTATCTAAAAGACGAGGAGATACATAGAGGTATACCGTTGGTTTCATCTTGTTTTTTAGCAATACGTTGTAGTTTGTCTTAAATAAATCTTTCCAAGCTATATGAATATGATTCTTGTGGGGATGAAATAACTTTTTAATAATTAGTATGAAAACAAGAATAGGATTAATCTCGACTGCAGTAAACTGCGAAGTTAAATCATTAGTATATGCATAATCGGCAAGCGCGAAGACAACAGTTCCAGTTCCTGCACCCAAGTCTATAATATGAGAGGAGTTAGTAAGATGAAAAGTTTTCACAATTTTTTTTAGGTCTTTCCAGTTTGTTGGGTAGTAAGGAATAGGGGAAAGAGAAGGAAAGGCAAACAAAATAATAGCGATAAGAAGGACTGTGATAGCGCCAAAAACCAAAAACATTCTCTCATTATAAGATATAATGAAGGAAGTCATGTCAATATTTTCCATCATTCTTACTGTTCTTGGACTTTCTCTCTTTGAAATCATTTCAAGCATTGATAATGCCATCATCAATGCCGAAGTTCTTTCGACGATGGGGAAGAAAGCTCGCAGGTGGTTTTTAATATACGGCCTTTTTATAGCAGTTTTTCTCATGAGAGGTTTACTGCCATGGCTTATCATATGGCTAACGAATACTTCTCTTGGTCCCGTCGGTGCGCTCCTTGCAACATTTAGTGGAGATCCGGAAGTGCAAAAATCAGTCGAAGAATCTGCGCCACTTCTTCTCATTGCCGGCGGTACATTTCTTGTATTCCTTTTCTTCCACTGGTTGTTTATGGAAGAAAAGAATTTTGGACTTCCAGGAGAAAGATTTTTCAGAAGACAGTCGGTCTGGTTTTATGCTGTTGTTTCAATTTTCTTAGCGGGTTTAGTCTGGGCGGCCTTGAATACTCATGCCATGCTCGCTTTTAGTGCAGTTGTCGGGTCAACCGCCTTTTTCATCATTCACGGTTTTCGACAAAATGCTGAACTTGAAGAAAAAAGATTATTGTCAAAAGACAATAATAGATCTGACATAAGTAAGATACTCTATCTTGAGGTTATCGATGCAACGTTTTCTATTGACGGCGTGATTGGTGCATTCGCTTTTACTTTGTCGGTACCTCTTATCCTTTTGGGAAACGGCCTGGGAGCTTTTGTACTTCGAGAATTAACGGTAGGAAATATTGATAAGATCAAACTTTATAAGTACCTTAAAAATGGGGCGATGTACTCAATTTTGGCACTTGGTATTATTATGATTCTTGACAGTTTTGGGATTCATATTCCACATTTTGTTTCACCCCTTATTACGTTTGGAGTAGTAGGGTATTTCTTCATAAAATCCAAAATGTCGATTGTAAAGAAGTGAGCGCTCCGTGGTGCCGGGGGAGGGAGTCGAACCCACATGTGGTTGCCCACACAGGTTTTTGAGACCTGCGCGTCTGCCATTCCGCCACCCCGGCTTTTTTGTTCTTAATTATATCATGCGCCATCCACACGCGATTTTATCTATCGTGTTGTATAATGGTCGCGTTGCGGGTCAAAATACATATTGACTAATCATACGTGTTAGGATTATTATGATCTTGCGGTTATGGTGAAGCTTAGTGATATCCTAAAAACAGAGGACATAATAAGGGTTACTCCAGAGGAAAATCTCTCGAGTGCACTTTCTAAGCTCACAACTTCACATGACGCTGCATTCGTCTTCGTTAACGAGGAATTTAAAGGAATCGTAAATCCCTATTATGATCTTATTAAATCTTCGTATCCCGGAAATGCCAAAGTGGAACATTGTATGTTCCATCCGCCGAAAATAAAAAAAGACTATCCTCTCGCCAAAGTCGTCGAACTCTTGATCGAATCAAAAGTTCACTATCTGCCAGTCTTTGACGATCAAAACGGTTTTGCGGGTATCATTTCGGCCAGAAGGATTCTGGCAGGCAACCGACAGTCCGATGTTTTTAAAATATCTATTGCTGAATTTTTGAAGAAAAAGGCAAAGTCGCTCGTAACCGTTATGGAAGAGGATTCGCTTAGTAAGGCGGTAGGGATTTTTAAAGATACAAAAATCTCTAAACTCATTGTTGTTGATCGCAACTTTAAGTTAAAGGGGATATTAAGTCATTACGACATAATCTCTTATCTTATCGCTCCAAAATCTTCTCCTCATAGGGGTAGCCGCACTACGCAGAAGACCAATTTTCACCAACATAAAGTGAAGCACTTTGCCAAGTCGTACGTTTTAACTCTTACAAAAGATCACATACTGTCCGAAGCGCTAAATCTGATCTTATCTAAAAAAATTGGAAGCGTCGTGGCTATAGATAAAGATAGAAAGCCCATCGGTATAATAACAACCCGAGACCTTCTTAAGTTCCTTGTTAAGAGGGAACAGGAGAAGCAGGTCCAGCTTATTAGTAAGAACCTCTCAAACAAAAGCCGCCACATCGTGGGCGGTTTTTTTCATTACTTTTTGGACCACATGAAAAAATTTCCTACCCTTTCCAAGGCAAAGCTTTTCGTCGAGGAAAAACAAGGGAATCTTTTTAAGGTAGTATTTTCTTTAATTCCGCAAAAAGGAAAACCAAAAGTGATTGAAAAAGAAGGACGCGACTTGAAAAAGATTCTCAACAATATTAAAAAAGGGTAATCATGACTAAAGAACGCTTCTTTCT
>CAYPZT010000009.1:0-34107 GCA_964415435.1 uncultured Gammaproteobacteria bacterium | reverse complement strand
TATGTTTTTTAAAGAAAAACTTACCCAGATGAAGGTAGTAAGCTTAGTGCTTGTGGGAATCGGGTTGCTCTTCTTAGATTATCCTTCACTTTCCGCGAACGCTTTAAATATCGGATTTATTTTTGGATTGTCATCCGGAATACTTGATGCCGTTGCCAATGCTTTCAGGAAATATCTTGCTGGTAAAGTCGACAGACTCGTTTTGGTTATGCTACAGATGGTTGGAGGAATTATCGTTGCAACCTTCCTTATGTTGTCGTTTAATTCATCGTTCTCCCTCCAACTTTCATCTTCGACCATTATCGTAGGACTAATTTTTGGCGCACTTCTCATAGGTATTTCTTATCTGACCCTTGTTGGATTCCAAAACTTTGACTTGAATTTAGGAACTATCATTATTTCTTCTGAGTTGTTTTTTGGACCTCTCTTTGCAAGTTTGGTATTTAAGGAATATCCTAGTATTTGGGAGTTCATTGGCGGCGTATTTATAATGCTCGCGATTGTAATACCAAATATGAAAATCGAGGAAAAGCTTTTAAGTAAAGTGGGTTTAAAAAAATAAGATGATTACCTGTCAGTTTGAAGATGGAGCAAAAACAAACCTTCGTCACGTCGTGGTAGATATGCTTGTTGTTGATGGAGACCAGATACTATTGGTAAAACGTGCGCCGCACTTTCTTGAAGGAGACAAATATGCACTCGTTGGGGGATATCTTGATCTTCACGAAACTCTGGAACACTGTGTAAAGAGAGAAGCCCGCGAGGAAACAGGATACGATATAGAGCTCGACAAACTATTTCTTATTGTCGACAACCAGTATCGCAAAAACGATGAGCGGAATAACCTCGTATTTACCTATATCGTGAAACCTCTTAAGAAAGTTGCCGAACCTGATGATGAAAGCACTGATATACGTTGGTTTAAGCTCGATGCCCTGCCGCCAGCTTCTCAACTGGCATTTGATCATGAAGAAATGATTCAACGATATAAGGAGTATACAAACACACCCTTTCCAACTCCTCTTATCATAAGTAAGTAATAATTAACCGAAGGTAAATGCGAAAACCTTTGTTCCAGCTGAATCAAAAATCAACTCAATCACATGATCCTGTGGTAGGTTCCCTAGATCAACTAGCTCATACAACCGCGGCTCTGTTACGCTCACTTTTCCGTCAATAACATCCTTACCTGACAATTCCGCCGATACTGGTTTTCCATCAAGAAACACCCTTACCGTATCGTTTTGACCATTAGGATGAATTACAAGGAAGACTTTAGAACCATAAAAATGGTATTTTAATTTTGAACCTTTTCCAGAGGATGAATATTCCGGAAATATTGTCCAGTCTCCTTCATATCCGAAATAATTCGTCGGTGGTTCAGTAGACAGGCTATATCTTCCCTCCCCTTCTACTGCAGCCTGATCGGAGACAAACCGTTCCATACGAAGTGACCCGAGATATGTTTCAGGCGACGTTCGGAATCGAGGCGTTATATCTTCCTCTTTGGCAGAAGAATCGGTGACGGTCTTTCCAGCCTCTGCCAAAAGTAATTGGATTGCCGCCTCCGTCTCTTCATATTGTCCTTCTCCAAAGTGGATATAGCGCACATTACCCTTTGCATCAATAAGATATTTCGCTGGCCAGTAATGGTTATCATATGCGCGCCAGGTACTATAATCGTTATCCTGAGCAACAGGATATTTAATCCCATACTGAGCCAGTGCGGCAAGGACATTGTCAGTATTTTTTTCAAACTCAAATTCCGGTGTATGTACACCTATCACCTCAAAACCGCTGTCTTTATATTTGTCATACCAGGAAACTATATGAGGAAGTGTCCGAATGCAGTTTATACAGGTATATGTCCAGAAATCGACTAGTACCACCTTACCCTTCAATTCAGCCAGAGTTAGTGGTTTTCCTCCGGGTGTATTAAGCCATTTTTCTATTCCCACAAATTCCGGCGCCCTACCCAGAACGGGGAGCGTTGTGTTTATATCTGTAACATCCATTGGCACCCCTTCGAATGTGTCAGTGGATGTATTGTGTCTTAATTTGTCCAGCTCGTCTTTTACGGCAGGATTATTTTCAATCTTAAAAATAAAATTAGAATACGACGGCACCAAATCCAGTAGTTTTGCCTGAAGTACTTTGTCATAATTTGTGAAAATTAGAAGCGCTGTGGCAATCATGATCACGCCGAATACCTGCTGAATCGGCCCTGTATATTGAGAAATTACTCTGCTTTTGGAAAAAAGATGAGCGCCAAGGAGTGAAAAGAAAAAAAGAGGAATACCCACACCTATCACATATGAAACAGTAACCGCAACGATTCCAATGCTGACTGAAGTGGTTGCGGCAAGTGTGGCGATCGTTGCAAGTATGGGCCCCGCACATGGTGACCATACAATCCCAAGTGCCGCGCCCGTAACAAATCCTCCTTTAAACCCAGAACCCGCTTTCTGCATATTTCCTCCAAATCTGCCGCTTAACCTACTCACCCATCCCTCAACCACCTTGTTAAGCGCAGGAATAACTAACGTCAGACCGAGGAAACCAATGACCACGACTGCAAAAAGTCTGAGAGCGTTAGGATCAAACGGGATAAGTTTTACAACATAAGAAAGCGTCAGGGTGAAAAAGGCAAAACTTATCATAATACCAAGTGTTATCCCCAGCGGTTTTTTCCTACCTCCAGTCGTCGAAGCTGAAAGAATAATCGGCAGAAGGGGCCAAATGCAAGGCGCCGCGATTGTAAGAAGCCCCGATATAAATGCGAATAATAGTAAAACTGACATATATTACCGATACGCTTTAATTGTTTTTAAAAACATTTCTTTGTCCCATGGGTTATTGTCCCGATATACTTCTTTTCCGTCCTTAAGAATAATTTTTGTATGCTGGTACGGTACTTTAAACTGCTCCGCCAGTTTTTTCTCATTCTCGTCCGTATCACTATCATTATAGTTAACCCTGAATCCAATTATTTGTTCATCATTCAGTGATTCGAATCCAGATTCTATCTCTGGAGCTTCACCTCGGCATATGGGACACCAGTTTGCATAAAAATTAAGTACTACGGTTTTTCCTTCCTGCAACGCTTTTTCGTAATCATCCTCTGAAAACTCAACATAGGGAGATTGTGTCCCTGCGATTACGGACCCCATGTAGGAATTGTCTGCCATCATCTTGGTATCATCGACGCCCTCCGATTCTTCCACCATCGCATCCTCCTTTTCGATCATCTTCGCTGTCTTTGTCTTTTCTTGCTTTAAAAAAATAAGTGCTCCAGCCGCAAGCGCCACACAAATTATTATCAGCGCGAAGATGTATGTATGTTTCATATACAAATAGCTAATTAATAATTTTACTTACGATAAGACTTACAAGCTTCATTAGTACCATTACTCCCAGTCCTGCTATAAGCCACGGATCAACGGCATGCTCAATACTCTGAAATACAATGCCCGCACTAAGAATGGCGGTTCCTGCTAGATAACCTATTCTTCCGGCTTTATTTCGATGATGAGCTTCTCGTTCATCTGCGGGAAGTTCTTTCCAGCCGAATGCGATAAAAGCTATCGCAAGTAGAGCAAGTAGTATCGTAAGTGCCATATGCAGACTTGAAGACATTCCCATCTTAAATGGATTAAGAAGTGTCCCTAAAATAATGATAAGTCCTATCGATATCCCTAATTCCGGCAGTATGTCATTTTTCATCTTGTAATGTGAAAATATCCTCCACCCTTTTTTTAAAATAGCGTGCTATTTTCATCGCCAAAGCCAGTGATGGGACATAATTTCCTTTTTCTATTGCAATAATAGTTTGCCGTGTAACCCCGATTGCTTCGCCAAGAGTTTCTTGTGTAATGCGCGATTCCTTTCTCATCTGTTGCACATGGCTTTGAATGCTTTCTCTCATACGAATCTAATTTTCTAATGATAAATCATTGCTGCCGGATATGTCAAGTCAACTTGACATCTCTTTATATAAACTGTGCAGGTCATCTGGTGGTACAATGCAAATATGTCAAAGTTTATACGCATTGGTGTCTTTGCACTCATACTGATTCTTAGTCCTTTCTTCTTTTTTTTGACATTTCAGTATTTTTCACGAGCCTCATCAATCCCCGCAAGAATTACCATCGACACTCAAAAAGTGAGGGGGCCGATGCCGAGCCGTTGGAGAGCAATTGCCCAAGGTGGAGAAGAAAAGGGAGTAAGAATGTTTGCGAATGTTATCCCTGACTTGGCAGGTCTTTACCCTCGTTCGGTACGCATCGATCATATCTATGACTACTACGATGTCGTTGGTCGAGATAACAAAGGAAATCTGACATTTAACTTTGATCTCCTTGATGAAACAGTATGCGATATCTATCACACAGGCGCAAAACCGTTTTTTTCCCTTGGATATATGCCGGAAGTTCTTTCGGGTGATTCTTCACTCATCTCCGCACCGCGCAACTGGGATGAGTGGGCATTGACCGTACAAAAGACCATTGAACACTACAGTGGGACCACCACCAGACTATGCGGACAAATTACAGGTGACTGGATGAAAGATATTTACTACGAGGTGTGGAATGAACCTGATCTTGAGTCTTTTGGGAAATGGAACCTTTATGGAGGGGCAAAAGATTATAAAACCCTGTACTATTACTCTGCTCTTGGCGCAACCCACGCTACTCATGTCTATCGATTTTATATTGGCGGACCGGTGACGACAGCCGCATACCAAAACTGGATGCAAAAATTCCTGGACTACGTATCCGAAAAAAATCTCCGCCTCGATTTCATTTCCTGGCATCATTACTCGAAAAATCCTTCCGACTATATCGACGATATGAAAAACATAAGTGAATGGCTTGCACCCGAGCAGTACGCCAAATACCGCACGCTTCCCCGCATTATAAGCGAATGGGGATTCGATTCGGAACCAAATGTGGTTGCAGATACCAGTATCGGAGCAGCATATACCATATCTGCGATCCGCAATTTTTTAAACGAAGGATATGAGATGGCGTTTTTGTTTGAAGCAAAGGACGGACCCACTCCGCGCTGGGGAATACTCACGCACGATGGTGCACGGAAACCTCGGTATCACGCTTTGCGTCTGTTTAATATATTGAAAGGCAGCCAGCTTGAAGTACTGGGTGAGGGAACCTACGTTCAGGCCGTCGCTTCAAAGGAGGATGACACAGTTTCTCTCATTCTCGTCAATTACGATCCTGCGGAAAAAAATACAGAATCCGTGCCAGTCACCTTCAGAGGTCTCACTCCTGGAATGTACTCTCTCAATATCGAATACATGGATGGAAATATTATTAAGCTCGACGATGTACCCGTTCCTGAAAGTGGAGTTTTGGAAAGAAATGTATTAATGCAGTCCAATATGGTGGTCGGACTTACTCTTCAGAAAATCTCGGATTGATATAATTTATCCATGAATCTGCCTTCTGAGTTTATCAAACGGCTCCAAGATCAGCTTCCGCTTTCTGCGTATACAAAAACTTATGCATCTTTTAACATAAAAACGTTTCCCACAATACGGGCCAACACCCTCGTAACAGCGACCAATAATCTGGAAAAGTGTCTACACCGTTATACAATCGAATACGCGAAAGATGTCTTATTACCCGATACTTTCCTCATAAAAAATAAGACTTCAAGAGATCTTACAGATCTTGATGAATATAAAAGAGGTTTTTTTTATATTCAAAATCCGGCGAGCATCCTCAGCTCTCTAATACTTAATCCCAGGCCGAACGAAATAGTTCTTGATATGGCCGCAGCTCCAGGCAGCAAGACAATTCATATGGCCGCACTCATGAAAAACACAGGAACCATCATAGCTAACGATATAAGTGCCGCACGATTACTCAAGCTGCACGCGAACATCCGGCGGTATGGTGTGCAAAACGTGAAAACAGTCCGGATTCCTGGCGAAAGACTTTGGCAAAAGTACCCTGAATTTTTTGACAGGGTACTGTTGGATGCGCCCTGCAGTATGGAAGGACTCTTTAAAGCCTGTGATGAGAAAACATTTTCCCACTGGTCTACAAAAAAAGTAAAATTTCTTGCTAAGAAACAGCGCTGGCTTCTTCGCTCGGCAATAAGTGCGCTGAAGCCCGGCGGATCTGTTGTCTATTCGACCTGCACGTTTGCTCCTGAAGAAAACGAAGCTGTAGTTGACTGGGTCCTTGAAAAAGAGAAGGGTAAAATTGAGGTTGAAAAAATGAGTATCGAATCCCCACAGATAATGCCGGGTTTAACAAGCTGGAGAAAGAAGAGTATGCATGCTTCACTTTCACTGACAAAACGCATTATCCCGGATGAGCATTATGAAGGATTCTATATTGCAAAAATAAGAAAACTCGCTTCCACTGTTTAATATCTTTTAAAGGCCGCTCAGAAGGTTGACTCTTTTACCTTCGGGTGTTTCAGGATATGAAAGGACAGAAAAAAGCAGAGAACAAGAAAAATGCTTCCTGCCAAAAATGGAAGCGGCAGATAAAAAGTTGCGATTGCTCCACCTACAATAGGACCCAGTATCTGGCCTATACTCATATATGAGGAGTTCAGACCAAGTACGGTTCCCTGTGACCGCGCATCTGTTTCTTGTGACAGGACAGTCTGCGTCAAAGGCTGAGTGAATGAGTTTGTGGATGCAAGAAGTATTGAGGCAAATATAAAAAATAGAAATGAGTGGGATGAGAACATTGCTACAAATGCAATCGCCATAAAAAGGAGTGCGCCGCTGAACGTACGCTTCAATCCAAAAATCTTAACTACTCTTTGAACAACAAAAAGCTGCATCACGAGCCCGATCACTCCAAACATTGTAAAAAGAAGTGAGATTTGTTGGGCAGTCAAATGAAGACTCTTTACCGAAAATGGCTGAAAGGCATAAATAAACATCGAGAATGAGAACATATATATGAATGTTATAAGAAGCGTTATGCCGATATTCTCATCAAACAACGCGTGAAACAAATGTTTGAAATCAAAGATATGTCCCTTCTTTACTTCTCCTCTATGCTTGTTTGTTTCCGGCAAAATCAGCGCCGTGAGTATCACTGCGATGACCGATATCCCTCCGGCAATAAGAAATGGGACAGCCTCACCGAAAGGAAGGGTTAGTCCCGAGATGGCTGGACCAAAAATAAAACCAAATCCGAACGCGGCACCGATTATTCCGAAACCGCGAGCCCTATCTTTTTGCTCGAGCGTATCGGAGATAACCGCTGAAGCAACGGGAATGTTGCCTGCTGTAAGACCATCAAGTGCGCGCGCTATAAAAAGAAAAAGTGCGTTTGGTGCAAAAGCCATCAGAAAGAAAGAAATTGCCGTCCCCGCAATTGAGACCACAAGGAGCGGTTTGCGTCCATACTTGTCAGACATTCTTCCTATAATAGGAGTTGAGATAAATTGAAATACCGAAAATATTGCAAACAGTAGGCCATTTTGAAAATCACTTAAACCAAACTTCTTAGAATATGAATATAGTATGGGGAATATAATTCCGTATCCAAGGGCGTTTACTATGGCGATAAGCGCAATAATCAGTAGATTTCTGTTGTTTCTCATATCCTTAAAACTTTAGGTGCCGAGTCATAAAGTATAACAGAAATAGCAGGTAGGGCAAAGAATACAACGTATACACTCCGTATGTAAGACGCCTCCTTTCCTCTTGAAATTTTGAAGACTGTTCAGGTAAAAAATAACATGGATGGCTGAAAAAGTTTCGCTGTTTAGAGAACGGGGATACCTCAATAAATATGCGCAAACATATGCTGATCTTGTTTCGATTCCGGCAAACTTCACAAGCTACAATAGGATACATACAAAAACCTTCAACTCTCACCCATCCATCGTTAAAAAAAGGCAACGGACTCTTGAGTTTAGCTTAGGCCGTGCACAGTCTAAGCGATACACTTGGTCTGACACCCTCCTTTCTGAACGTGTCACAGGAGGGCTTCTTTACGGTGTTTTTAATTCACACCGCGTCGGGAGCCGGTTAGCTCTACGTCTCGCTCCTACTGAGCTTGACGAGTCAAACAAGAATATGCAGAGCATGGATTACCAGAAAGGAATGGATCTTGTTATCCTTGACAGGAGAAATGACGAAGCACTGCTTGGTATAGATGTAACGATAGGCAATTACAAAACCGTGCACGAAAAACGGAAAAGACCCGGCATTCAATTAGCTACTGCTACTCCGGTGATCATCCTTCCCATGGAAGGTCTGTGGTATGACGAAGATCGGGGTTATTCATTTCTGGACTATCTACGAAGCCCTGTTTACGAAAGTATCGTAAGAGAGGGACAATACAAACCATTCTACGGCCTTGACTTAATGGACCGCTATCGGTGGACCTATACAATAACGCATCAGTTACTGGATGCAATAACTCACACACGGAAAAGCTTGCAGCCTTCACAAAAAACGAGCGGAATGCCTCCTGAAGCAGTGGAAAGAGCATTAAAAAAGCTTGATTTAGTTGAAGGAATTATTTCTCCACATCATCTTGAAACTGTTTTTTAATCTTTTAATGAGATAAGATACGTTACATGCAAAAACGACAGAGGTGGCCTGACATCGTAAAAGGTATCGGCATCTTTGCCGTTATTGTATCTCATACCGGCTTCTTACCTTTTTCCCGCATTACTTCCCCTTTTATCAGTAGCTGGATGCTCCCGTTATTTGCATTTATAGGTGGATACCTCTTTACACATAAAGACCTTTTCCCTAGATATGTTGAAAAAAAGTTCAGGAAACTGATTGTACCGTATGTTGTAGTTGGGCTGATAAGTTTTGCGGGCTGGCTTTATTTACGTAATGTATATCCGCAAAATCTGCTTTTCGGACCAGTCACAAATCAGGTTTATAAATTTCTTCTTGGGAAGACACTTGTCTTTAATGGTCCCCTCTGGTTTCTGCCTGCCTATTTCCTGACTTGCATCATCGCTTATTCTCTTTATCCTTACTGGAATAGTAAGCGAACTTTTCTGAAATTAACCATAGTGGTTCTCTTCGCTGTTACTTCTTCTGTGCTAATCAGTCTAAAAACTCCGCTCCCTTACTCCATCGACATAGTACTTCTTTTTGTAGTTTTCTTCCTTGCGGGGATACTATATAAAAAAAGAGGGCTCCATTTGGAACGTTGGCTATTGGGAATCATAGTAATTGTTTTTATCAGTTCTTCTTTACTCAACGGAACGGTAGATCTTTATCAACGTAATTTAAATCATACATTCCTTTTTTGGCTTAGTAGCTTCACCGGAGTCCTGTTAATAACAGAATTGAGTAAAAAATTTCAAACGTTAGTTTTGTTGCATCCTTTTCGATACATGGGAGCGCACTCTCTTACTCTCCTTATTACTCATTGGCCGGCTATACAGTGGCTCTCCTATTTTCTTTTCCTATCCGGTATACCTCAACTTGTGGGAGCCAATCCCACATTAACAAGCTTTTGGCTGCCGCACACGGGTGAAACACGCATACGTATACTCGTCTTTATTTATCTTCTTTTCTATCTGTTTTCTATACTCCTTATAGGACAGTGCATAAATAGCTTTTTGAAAAGAAAGCGATGAGGTGCTCTTGACTTATTGCAAATTATTTGCAATAATACTACGTCCCCTTATGAACATCAGAACAGCATTAAAAAAAGACGGATACCGTTTTACAAACGAAAGATCGCATATTTTGAATATGATCGATCATAACCCCTTGACCGCACAGGAAATTCATATCCGTCTTCTTAACAAAAGTTATGAGGTTGATCTTGCTTCAGTTTATCGTAACCTGCAGCTCTTTACTAAACTCTCCATTATCCAAAGCGTCGAGTTCGGAGACGGCAAAAAAAGATACGAGTTGCACGAAGAAAACAACCACCATCATCATTTTGTATGTGAAAACTGCGGAGGTGTACAAGACTTTTCGTCACAACTGGAGAAAAAAATGATAAAAAATGTCCAGAAAGATTTACAAGTTACTGTGCATAGCCACCTAATCGAACTATCTGGTCTCTGCAGAAAATGTTCTTGATATGAGCATACTATTTCAAATACTTCTTACGACTGTTGGGCTAAGTCTCATTTCTCTTATTGGAGGAGTACTTCTTTTATTGCATCGAAAACTTATCGATGATTCTGCTCCTCAGTTCGTCGGTTTTGCCGCGGGCGTCATGTTAACCACCGCTTTTCTTGATCTCATACCCGAGAGCTTCGAACATGCCACGGGAGATGATATTTATATCTATGGATTGGCAGGAGTAGTGATATTTTTCTTGCTTGAGAGATTTGTTTTGTGGTTTCACCACCATGATGAAACGGATACTAAGCCCACCGCATATCTCATACTATTGGGGGACACCATACATAATTTGTTCGATGGCCTTGCGATTGCGGCAGCCTTTCTTTTAAACCCTACCATAGGCATCACCGCGGCCATTGCCATCGCCGCCCACGAAATCCCTCAGGAAATAGCAGACTTCAGTATCCTCGTTGCGGGAGGTATGGATAAAAAGAAGGCGCTTTTTTTTAACTTTCTCTCGGCGCTCACCGCACTTATCGGGGCCGTTTTGGGCTTTTATTTCTTGAACACATTTAAAGAGATTATTCCTATCTTTCTCTTTTTTACCGCGGGCGTTTTTATATATATCGCCTGTTCCGACCTTATCCCCGATCTTCATCAGCATTTTAAAAAACAAAAAAAGTGGACCTCGGTCATTCCTTTCCTTTTGGGAATCGTACTTATGTACAGCATAATCACCTTCGTAGGCCACCATTAAAGAAACTTGTTGAAAATATATTTCAGTTGTAGCATACTCATGGTATGGGAGCATTTACGCCCTTGCCCGAAAATCTAACCAAACAGCCATCCTCTAAACCCGTGCAGTTTCTTGGCATTTCAGCGCTCGTTATGTTCTTTGTGGCAGCAGGATTGCTTACCGTTGTTATGATGAGGAAAAATACCACTTCAACAAATGCAGTTCAACCCACCACTACACCTCAAATCACACGCATCTCCCCGACACAGACTCCCTCTATAACAGAGGAATACAGTAACCCTTTTGACGAAACCACTCAGTACGAGAATCCATTTGAAGAGTACGAGAATCCATTCGATTCGATACAACAATGAAAAAAATAGTCACAATACTGTTAACCGTGGGTGTCTTTGTACTTTTTTGTGTCTGGAGTAGACCTTCATGGGCACAGGAAGAAGTAGAGCAAGAAGTCAAACCGACGGTATCGGCTGTTTTATCCTACCCCATACCCGAGCTCGGCAACTGTGCGTCTCGCATTGAATGCAGGGCATACTGTCAGGAAACGGAGAACCGTGATACGTGTATTGCCTATGCAAAACAAAGGGGATTTTACAGGGAGCCCGATCGCGCCGCGAAAATAAAACTTGTTGAATATGCACAGCAGCAGCTGGGTTGCACTTCACGTGAACAATGCCATACGTTCTGCCAAATGGAAGAAAATAAAGACAAGTGCCGTGAATTTTTACAAAAGAATGGTCTTGAAAGAAATGCGCCGAAGACATCCGATGGCACAGTGCTCAGAAAAGCCCAGGAACTTCTTGGGTGCGATTCAGCAGAATCATGCAGGGAGTTCTGTCAAAATGATGAAAATCGGGAGCGCTGCATAAACTTCGCGCGACAAACAGGGCTTAAATCATCACAGCTTAGAAACTCCGCCGACAGAGGAATGAGAGAGACGGAGAAAGCCTCGTCCCCGGCAAACATGAACAGATTACCTCGCGTTGGGGAGAGAGATGCCGAGAAAGAAGAAATGCGAGAAAGACCAGAAACAGAAAAAGATCGAATGATGGAAAAAAAACCCATTGAAAGGAAAGAGCTACAGGAATCAAATGACAGGCCAACAAACGACGGGCGGCCTTTGGAAAAAAATGATTTCCTGATGGAAGATCCTGCTGTAAAGGGAGCCGCAACAGTTTACTCATGGTGGCAAAGGTTTGTCGACTATGTAGTTAATCAATAGATGATGGAGGTTATCGAGGGATTTAGCGTAAAGACGAACGAAATGGAAAAGAAGATTAGGTAAAAATATGCTAGTTATCGCTTACGATATTCTGGGGGGTGTCGTTTAAAAAGCGCTTTATGTTATCTACGGTTGTTTGTGTGATTCTCTCGAGTGCTTCTGTACTATTGAAGGCATTGTGCGGGGTTATGAGTACACGAGGGTGATTTATAAGGATGTGGTTGTACACTAGAGTCTTGAGATCAACCTCCTTGCGATAAGGAGATATGAGAAGCGCCGCTTCCTCGCCCAGCTCTTTCTCTTCCTCCAGCACATCAAGTCCTACCCCTGCAAGGATTCCCTGGTCAAGACCGATAACTATGGCCTCCGTTTCGATAAGCCCGCCTCGCGCAGTATTAATAAGATAGCTTCCCTGCTTCAATCTCATAATATTGTCCTTATTGATGATGTGTTTTGTCTGAGGCAGAAGCGGCAGATGAAGACTCACAACGTCAGAACTCTTCAAAAGTTCTTCAATACTCACGTACTTAAAATCATATTGCCGTGCCAATTCAGGATCTTCCGAGCGGTTGTGTACGAGCACGTTCATGCCGATCCCTTTTGCGATGCGGAGAACATTCTTTCCGATTTTACCCAGCCCTATGATACCTATTGTTTTCTTGTAGAGATCGACTCCACGAAGTTGGGCATGGTTAAAGTTCAGCCCTTTTGACTGATTTACTGACTCATATATCTTTCGAGTTAAACTCAGGATGAGAGCAAACGTGTGCTCTGCCACGGTATTACTGCCATACTCGGGAACATTAGCAACGAGAATCCCCCTGCTCCTGCAGTAATCAACATCTATGTGATCAAAACCTGTAGAGCGTGTCGTGATGAGTTTAAGATCCGGGAACGCATCTATGACTTCTTTCGTCACTGAGGAGTTGATAAAGGTAGAGATTATCTTCGCGCCTTTAAACGTTTCTGTCTTCGCGTTTTGAGAATTAAGTTTCGCATCAATGACCAACGCTTCCGGGAAAGTTACTTGGAATCTGTCCCTCTCCCATAACTGCGTTTCGAAAAAAATTGCTTTCATGAAGAGTATTTTACTCGATACGTCGCCTTACGTGGAAGGCAAATAGAAAAATTGTCGCCATTATAAGCTGACATGTGATACAAACTGGGCATATCACTCTTAAGTTAAAAAGTTCTATGTATCCTATCCATAAGCAAAAAATGAGCCCGAACACAGAAGTAAAAAGAAGTATGTTTTTCTTTTGATAGATGGACGCAAGAAAGATGACAAAGTAGCCCACCAGCCCATAGAGAGGCGTTGGTATGCCGAAGGTTTTTGCTACGGGACCAACTATGATCGCGTCGCAATTCACGGTAGCATTGATGCTACAAGGCTTGAATGCAGGCTGAAAAATTTGCTGCCAAAGTAAATAAACTGCTAAGACAATTCCTATGAGTGAAAGAAAACATATTAACCGAAGTATTCTTTGTACAGACATAGAAACTTTCATAATATAGCATATCGGCCAAACTCACAGTGACTTGTATCACACTGTGAGGTACAATACTTACCATGGCTGTAGATGTAGAAAATGCTATAAAGCTTTTTGCACAAACATTCTCCCCTCATACATATAAGAAAAACGAAATCCTCTTTCATCCCGGCCAACCGATCAATACAGCCTTCTATTTAAAACACGGTTACGTGAAAATGTATGGAGTTTCTACTGATGGAGTTGAAACAACAATACACATATTTATTCCCGGCAGTTATTTTCCCATGATTTCTATCATCGGTCAGGGAGAAAACAAATACTACTTCGAGGCGCTTTCACCTGTTCAGGGCTATATCATTCCTAAGGATCAGCTTATTGCGTTTCTCAAAAAACATCCCGAAGTACTTTTCGATTTAACAAGCCGCATTGTTACAGGACTCGAGAAGCTTGTTTTCAGAATGGAACAGCTTACACACGAAAAGGCAGAAAAGAAAGTCGCATCCTCGCTCCTTTATCTGGCAAAACATTTTGGGGAAGATACAGGCGGAGAGATCACCATTCAGGAAGTGTTCACTCATAAAGATATTGCGTCCCTGGCGGGTATGACACGAGAAACTGCGAGCCGTGCATGGAAAAAGTTGGAAAAGAACGGCATCGTCAGATATCACAAGAGGAACATAATAGTGAGCAAGCCAGACCAGTTAACGTAGCTCGTATTTTGCAAGCAGTTTCTTGTTACCCTCCACCTGGTACTTCAGAAGTTCCGCATAGATGCCTTTATGTTGGGCGAGCTCCCGTGGTTCACCCTGATCCACTATCTTTCCCTCATCTAGCACAAGAATCCTGTCAGCGTTCTGGATCGTAGAGAATCTGTGCGCTATGATAATAACAAGTCTGTCTTTCATAAGTTTCTCGAGCGCCTCCTGAACCAGCTTCTCGCTTTTAGCATCAAGCGAGCTCGTTGCCTCGTCTAAAATAAGGACAGGTGCGTTTGTAAGAATAGCGCGCGCAATCTGTACACGCTGTTTCTGACCGCCTGACAAGCGTACTCCTCTTTCACCTATCTCCGCATGAAGACCTTTGGGAAATTTCATGACAAAGTCGTATGCGTTTGCTTTTTTAAGTGCATCTGCCACTTCCTTTTCGGTTGCCGACGGCACGCCATATGCCACGTTTTCAAAAATGGTTGTCGAAAACAACTCATTCTCCTGAAATACAAGCGATATATGTGCGCGTGCTTCGGAGTGCGTCATATCCTTGTAGTCTTTCCCGCTCATCGCGATTGTTCCTTTTGTCGGATCATAGAGTTTGAGGATGAGATTGATAAGTGTTGTTTTTCCGGCACCGCTATGACCCACCAAGGCTACTGTTTCTTTTTTGGAAAGATTAAAAGTAACGTCTTTTAATACCAATCCGCTATCAGAATATTCGAAAGATACATTATTAAACGCAATTGATGGCTGCTTAAACTGTGGCTTCACGGGAACGGCAGAAATCTCTTCGGTAGAAGGCAGATCGAGAATCTCGAAGTACTCTTTTGAGCCAACCTCTGCCCGCTGTGTCTGTTCGAGGATAAAACTCATCGCAAATAAGGGCCATCGAATTTGATTAAGATACTGCAGAATGAGTACCATTTCACCGATTGTCAGGAGCCCGGTGAATGTGTTATGAAAGACGATGATGGCAATAAGGATAAGTCCTATTTCCAAACCAAAGTTTCTTAAGAAGTTGAGGATGTGATAGGTCGTTGACTGCTTATCATAAATACCGATACTTTTTTTCATGTTTTCGGAAACGACACTCCATTCTTTTTTCTGTGTGTTATAGCTTTTGACAAGACGGATGTTATTGATTACTTCCTGGATTCTACCGCGGGTTGCATCTTCAATTTGATTTTTTTCCATTTCTCTTTCCCCCCATTTCTTTGTCGAATAGTGACTTATGAATATATAAAAGGGGAATATTGCCAAGACCATCAGGGCAATGGGTACACTGTAAAACGAAAGAAGAATAATGATAAAAATACTTCGTAGGAAGGCGGGGATAATGAAGTTCGATGCCTGACCTAGAAAATCCTGGAGCGCCAGGATACCACGATTGAGTTGATTTACGATTTTTCCCGAGAGCTGTGAATCGAAATATTTTTGCGGCAGTGTAAAGATCTTATGGTAAAAAGTCTCTATGAGAAACTTTCCCACTCTTGCTTTTACATAGTCGCCCACGCGATTATTGACCGACTCGAAAACAATTGCCAGCACGCTTGAGGCAAACAGGATACCTATCAGTACATATAAACGTTCTATACTCCCGGACTCCTTTGTTATCTGAAGTTCGATCTGATCTACGATAAGTTTTATGATGTAAGGCGAAAAAAGTTCAAGTACTGTTGTGGCGATAATAAGAATCGCTATGAAGAAAAAGAAGATGTGGTATGGTTTGGCAAGCTTGATAACCTTAAGGATATTTTTCATCTATATATTGTAATATATTTACATGGACAGTATTCATCCAATTGAAGCGCCTAAAACCAATCTTCTGACTAATCTAAAAGAAAAATTTCGCAATAAACCTAGGGAGTTCTGGTTGTTGTGGGGCGGGATTGGTGGTTTGATCGGACTTATGATCATCCTAACTATTTTTTTCACCCTCAAAAATATTTCAAACTCTGTGTCGCCTGTCCTATCTCCGACTCCAAACGTAACTCCAAAACCGTCCAAAACTCCGACGCCAACAAAAAGAGTGTCTTCTACGCCTATCCCTACCCTCAAACCAAGTTTGAGTCCAACGGCGACCCCCAGCCTTACTCCAACAAGTACTCCTCAACCGACAAGTACCCCGGTGCCGCCAACCGCAACACCGGTTCCCGATACCTCTCCTCCTACGATTACGTCTATGACCGGTCCTGAAGACGGAACGACTATATCATCCAATAGTTTCTGTTTTCCTATGTCTATCTCCGACAACAAATCCACCAACCCAGATATCCTCACACAGCACACCTTTGATGGCACCCCATGGACTAACTGGGAGGCAAACTACTCACCTTGCTTTAGTAACGTATCGGACGGAAGTCACACATTTAGTGTTCGTGCCAAAGACGAAGCGGGCAATACAAGCGCAACAATTACCCGCACCTTCACCGTTCAGCAGTAAAATATATGTTTAGCCTACCGCACAAGCTATTTTCTTACTTTTAAACCAGGATAAACCGGTACTCAATTTATTCGAACGGTTTTAAGGCGCAGTGAGTTGAGCACCACTGAAACACTGCTAAACGCCATCGCTCCTCCGGCTATAACCGGGCTTAACATTATGCCAAAAAGAGGATACAAAAGCCCGGCCGCGATAGGTATACCGATGATGTTGTAAAAAAATGCCCAGAAGAGATTCTGTTTGATAACTCTCATTGTAGCTTTAGACAACTTTACTGCTTTGGGTAGCTTTGAGATCTGTCCCCCCAAAAGCGTTATATCAGCCGATTCGATGGCAACATCGGTACCCGTCCCCATGGCTACCCCCACATCTGATACTGCCAGAGCCGGCGCATCATTTATCCCGTCTCCTACCATAGCTACTGCATACCCTTCTTCTTGCAGCTTTTTTATTTCATTTGCCTTGTCTGCCGGAAGAACTTCCGCCATCACTCGATCAATATTTACTTTTTCTGCAATATATTGAGCTGTTTTTTTGCTATCCCCGGTCAGTATTGCCACCTTGATGCCTTCCTTATGTAGTTCTTCAATTGCCTGCCTTGAGTCTTCTTTGACCGTATCAGCCACACCAACATACCCGACTATTTCTTCTCCGGTCATAACAATAATCGGAGTTTTTCCCTGCTTGCCAAAAACTTCAATTATTTTTTCCTCTGCCTTGTGTTTTAAATCGGAAGCCAACTTCAAATTACCGGCATAGTAGGTTCTTCCTTTTATCATTCCCTCTACGCCTTTGCCTTCTATCGCCTTAAAATTATCAACATCGACTTGACTTATTTTCTTTTCCTTCGCCTTTTCCACTATAGCCTGCGCCAGCGGATGTTCTGAATATTTTTCCAGAGATGCAATTATTTCCAATATATTTTTTTCAGAATAATTTCCTGCTGTTTTTATGTCTGTTACTTCCGGCTTTCCTTTGGTTATGGTTCCTGTCTTATCTATGACTATGAAATTGACCGAATTAAATTTTTCTAAACTTTCAGCATTTTTGATAAGGATACCGTTTTGTGCTCCTTTACCTATACCAACAATAATTGCCGTCGGAGTTGCAAGACCCATTGCGCATGGACAAGCAATAACGAGAACCCCGACAAATGCCAGAAGACCTAGTGTGAATGCCTGAGATAAGGGAATAAATTGACTTCCAATAGTCATCCATATGACAAGTACCGTAACGGCAAAAACGAGTACCAGCGGAACAAATACAGCAGATATTTTGTCGGCAAGACGTTCGATAGGAGCTTTTGACCCTTGCGCTTCTTCTACCATTTTGATTATTTGCGCCAGCATTGTTTCACTTCCTACTTTTGTAGCCCTGACTTTCAGGGAACCTTGCTTATTTACTGTACCTCCAATCACAGTATCGTTATATTTCTTGTCCACAGGCATCGCCTCACCTGAGATCATTGACTCATCTATTGAGGAGCTTCCTTCAACTATCATGCCGTCTGTCGATATCTTCTGCCCGGGTTTGACAATGAAAATATCTCCAACAACAACCTGATCTATAGGGATATCGACTTCTTTACCGTTGCGAAGCACTGTCGCCTGTTTTGATTGAAGAGTCAATAACTTCTCTATCGCCTCTCCTGTCTTAAGCTTAGAACGAGCTTCCAGATATTTACCAAGCGTTATAAAACCTACGACTACTATCGTTACGTCATAATAGTTCTGCTGCGTATTCACAATGGAAGCGAGTGGCTCTTCAAATGCAGTCACAACGAAACTGTAGAAAAACGCAACAAAAGTTCCGATCCCCACAAGTGTGTCCATATTGGCAACCTTGTGTTTGACAAAACGGACCACCGCTTTCAGGTAAGGCAGACCTATGACAAAAAGTGTATATGTTGCAAGTACCGGAAACAGATGATGAAAAAATTGCATCAGAGTTTCGGGCATTTTTTGCCATAAGCGGAGAGGTTCTGCTCCGATCTCCCATACCATTGCGAAGACACTCGCAAAGATCATGGGTATAACGGTCACTACCTGATTTTTTAAGGTCTGCAGTTCTTTTAATTTTTGCTTTTTAATTGTTTCGTCTGAGGAAATGGGCGTCATCATATCGTGGCCGTCATGCGAGGAATGCTGCATCCCCGTATTATTGCTGACGAGGGAGTAGCCATACTTATCTATCTCTCTATTCATCTTTGTGATATCTACCTTCTGGGGGTCATATTCCACTCGGGCTTTTTCTGTACCATAGTTGACCGAACATGATTTGACTCCTTCAAGCTTTTCAAGTTTCCTTTTAATGATAGAAGCACATGATGCGCAGTGCATGCCTAGAACCGGATATGTTTGTTTTTCCATAATTATCTAGCCTTATATCCTAAACTCTCTATGACTGAAATCAGATCTTCCTTTTTTAGTTTTTTGCGGTCGAAGGTGACTGTTGATATTTCTTTTGCGTAGTTGGTGGACGCTTCCTTAACTCCGTCCATATCTTCAAGGGCAAAATCAATATTGATAGCACAACTCGCACAGTGCATGCCCGTGAGGCGGAAATCGATCCTGGTAAAATCAGTTGACATAGATATAATCCCGATACATCCCCATACTGCACGTAACAACCATTGGGCCCACTTCATTCGGGGCTGTAAACTCGATACTGTCAGAGGTTCCCACCGGCACGACACGCTGTATACCAAGCTTTGGAATGACGAATGCCTGGATACAGCCTGTTCCATCCTTGTTGACTAAGTTAAGCCTTACCTTGGAACCTGCTCTTACCGTAATGTTTTTCGGCTCCGTGACATATCCTAATGGTCCGAAAAAGATAGTTCCCTCCTGTACGGCAGTGCTTGCTGTCTGAGTTGTCGGTTTGCTGAATAAAAGAGCGTCGAGTGAGTAATTGCTTCCCGCAAGGGACAGCGCGCCGTTTAGATTAACAAGTGCTATAAGAAAAATCGCGGCTGCTGCCAGTTTGTTGAAATAGATACTTATCGAACCACTGAGCCTTTTCATGATGTATCCAAGAATAAAAAATAGGGGGGATGTTCCCAGAATGAATAAAAACATGGTGATTGCTCCTCCAACAGGTGAAGCAGTTGAGACGGCATAAGCCATCATTGCCTGGGTTGCACCACAGGGAATGAAAATTGTAAAACCTCCAAGAAGCGCTGGACCAAAGACGTTTTTACTCTTAGACTGATTTCGTACCAGTCGGGTCAAGAATTTGGGTGGCTGAATAACAAAGTAACGGAACATCGGATGTATTTCGAGCAGATTAAGTGCAGTCCCGATCATAAAAATGGCGACAGCAATCTGCAGTGCTACTCTCAGCTGCAGCGAAAGCTCAACAGCGGACCCGAGCGACCCCAAGAGCAGTCCTACAACTGTATAGGCAACAAGCCGAGCCAGGAGAAATGATGCAACCGGTACGAAGTGATTCGCATGCACTGCCTGCTTCTTAAGCTTATCTTCCTCTTGATGGGCTATAGAACTTGCCAGAAGTCCGCCCTGTACTGCAAGACAAGTAAGACCGCCCGCAAAAAGTCCTGTAACAAAAATTGAAATCAAGTCCATATCTATTCTGATTTCTTAAAGACATTCATTACTTCCGCAACCGCCTCATCCCGCTTTCCCTGCTTCATAGCATCTGCAACGCATCCTTTCAGATGATCTTCCAAAATAAGATTGTCTACTTCCTTCAATGCTTTCTGAATCGCCTGCGACTGGTGAATAATGTCGATACAGTACACGTCGCCTTCAACCATTTCAGCCACTTTCTTAAGATGTCCTTGTACGATTTTTAGGCGGTGGAGTGTCCGCTCTTTTGTATTTTTTGGTCGAAATGCCATATAGTTATATCCCCCTACTAGGGATATAGTATACCTGACAGAAAATAAAGTCAAGTTGTTTTTCGGTATCTTGATCTTTATCTAAAAGGAGGTCTTTTCGCGACCTCGACGAAGTTGGTGGAGATGCCGGGATTTGAACCCGGGTCCGAGATAACACTCATTAAAAATCTTTAGTCAGGGTTAGAATATTTTTAGCTCTACTTTATACGAGGAAAATAAACAAACCTTTATAAAGTGCCGGTTAAGATTTAGTCGATCTTCCGATCAACCAGAAACCTCAGAAGACCTAACCTTGATTGGTTTATCCCTTATATAGATAGAACCAAGGAAAATCTATACAGAGTGAGTTAGGCTGCGTATGCAAACTGTGGAGCGAAACCGCCCTTTACAGCATTGAGATACGCAACGTCTGCCTCAGATAAAGATGAATCCTTATCATGTATTTTTTTCCATTTAACCGATAGGTCGGCCCTGACGATTTTTAAAAGTGCGAATATCCCGTCGAATCCTGTCATCCCCTGTTTATCTATCTACCTTCATATACTCCTTTGCTTCTCGTTTTTGCTGTCGCGCCACATCACGAGCCTTGTCATACTTCTTTTTTTCTGGTTCACGTCTTCCTTTGGAAAGGGCAATCTGAAGCTTGATAAGGTTGCCCTTATTATAACATGAAACGGGTGCTATGGTCAATCTAGAGCTCCCCGCAAGCTTCGTCTGCAGCTTCAGTATTTCCTTTTTATGAAGGAGAAGTTTACGCATATGACGGCTGTCATAGCCTGCCGGACGGGCGTACTTATAGATGGGAATCTCTGCGTTTATCAGGTACAGCCCGCCTTCCATAAGCCGTACGAATGAGTCCTCAAGCTGAAGATTATTGTTGCGGACAGCTTTTACCTCCGCCCCCGTCAGCATTATGCCAGCCTCGTAGGACTCGATCAGTTCATATTCACGGTTATACCGCCTGTTCACGATTTTCATGAAACTATTGTAGCAGAAGAAGGTTTTTAAGAAAGAACGAGTTGGTTATTCCTTTTTTGTAGCACCGATGAGCACTAACCAGTTCGGAGTGGCGCGGAAACACACGTTACTGTAATCGGGGTTTGCCAAAATCGAGCTCTCGGCTTCGCCAAACGATCCCGTCGTCCACTTACTTACGATGACTTCTGGGTCGCTTGCGGTGTCGGGATTGCTCCATACTCCTTCATTCGCGGCTACGTAATCGGGAAAATATGCGTCTACCACCTCGGCATTATTGATGTCTTCATAGAATCCTTTCCTGTCGTCATACCTGCCGAATGTTTCGAGCTGCTCCAATCTTCTTTGTGCGTATGCGCATAGCGTGCCGTCCTCTTCTAAGGCTGTATATCCCTTTTGTTGGCGATAGGCGTTTGCGGCAAGAAATGTAGCGTATGCCAAATTATCCGCCTGCACCTGTGTAAGCGCTTGACCGGTTCCCTTGTTTGTCGGCTCGGTCATCCTCTGTTCGAGATATTGCTGTACATTTTTTTGGAATGCGGGACTCATTACGAGTCTCCCTACACCTATAAGTATGAGTGCTAATATGACCCATCCCAAGACTGATACGATAACCATCCAGGCGATATTTGACTTTTTTTCCACATCGGTGCATTCGCGTGCCTGCTTATAAAGGCTGATCGAGAACGCAAGACTATACCAGCCGAGGAATGTATTTACGACAAACGAAAGCCCGCCTACCAGTGCCCCTGCATCGGGATCAATGCGTCTAAGGAGACTGGGGAGGAGGAATGCCAAGGCAAGATACATGAGGAAAAAAAGCACTGAACGGACAAGAATGTCTATAAAATTCTGGCTTACTATCTGCACACTGCTTCGAAGAGCCTCTGCACCTCTTTTATTGTTCAGAACGACTTCATACGTAACAAACGATAGCAGTATTGCGAAGAGTATAAGCGGAATAAAGAAAAAGAAAAATGCGCCCACATTCAGAAGGAAAACCAGAAATTCGACCAAAAAGATGGCGCCTACGAAGCCGAAACCCCGTTTCACCACGGCTCCAAAGGGTTCCGATCTTTCTGCTTCTGCGATAAACAGGATCATGGCTGCTTTTATAGCGATGCCTATGACCGTGGAAAGTATCACAAACGCGACTCCGTACACTCCGAGAAAGGTCAGGAAAGGTACCGAAAGAAATGATTGAAGATCAGGCGCTCCACCACTTAACATTTTGAAGACTCCGCTCCCGCCTGCAATCATTAAGGCGCCTACTCCTCCAACGATAAAGAAAAGTACGTAAAGCGCCAGGGTGAAAAGCGAAAGAAAGAAAAGCGATAGAGCGCTTTTCTTAAAGAGTACCCATGCATCGAGAAATACTGATTTGACCGGTGGAAAACTTTTCATATTACTTTTTTTTGAGGGGAGTAAATTTAGTGTCCCCTTCTAAATTTAACACATTTACAAGTTCACCTGTTGTTGGAAGTATAAACTTCGCATTTTCGCCAAGCACAGTCTGCGCGACTTCCATCCGCCTCCATGTCTGCGCCTTTTCATCGAAATATTTATTTGCCGATTCAGCAACTTTTTGGATAGCTTCTGCGTCTGCATTCGCGCGAAGAATCCGTGCCTTAGCGTCACCTTCTGCCTTCAATATCTCGGCCGCCTTCCGACCATCTGCTTCAAGAACCTGACTTTGCTTGACTCCCTCTGCCTGCAAGATGGTCGCTCGTTTCTCGCGCTCAGCCCGCATCTGCAGACTCATTGCTTCTGTAATTTCAGGCGGCGGATCAATTTTTTGCACCTCGACACGGGTTACTTTTACACCCCATCCGTGCGTTGCCTCATCAAGGACCTCCCTAAGCGAGGTGTTTATTACATCACGGGCAGTAAGAGTTTCATCTAGCGTCTTGTCGCCTACCACATTACGAAGATTTGTCTGAGCAAGTGTTGTTGCAGCAGTATCAAAATCCTCTACCTCAAACTCCGCCTTAAAGGGATCTACGACTTTATAATAAATCACCGCATCAACCGTCACACTTACGTTATCTTTAGTAATAACCTTTTGCGGCTCGACGTTAATAACTCTTTCACGCATGTCAATTTTAATGAGGGTTTCGATGTAGGGGAGAATCACATTCAGCCCCGGCTCTGCCAAAGATTTGAACTTACCGAGCCGAAGCACAACACCCTTTTCGTATTGATTAATGATTTTTACCGAAAAAAGGAGAGTAATGATACCGAGAACTGCGAGAAATATAAAAATTATGCTCATGCTTTTACTTTCAATGTCACACCGCTTACCGATTGTATCACAACCGTTCTTCCAACGTCAATATTATTGTCCGCAGCTGCCCGCCAAATTTCGCCTTCTATTTTGACTTGTCCCGCTTTTCCTGTTTGAATCTTTTTTATGACTCGTGCCTTTTTACCTACCAGGTTATCGGTTCCGCTTTTCTGACCTGTAAAAGACAGCCTGCTTTGCACTAATCTTCGTCCGATTGCGATGTAAAATACGGACAAGATAAAAATCACGGCAAAGGCATAGAGATTTGACTGAGCAACCCTACCCACAAGACCGCCACCAATAAAAATAAGCCCAAGTAGAAAAAGATCGAACCCTGTTGCTGCTCCGACGATGATTTCCACTATAATAGCGGCTATTCCGATCACAACAAGAATCATTGAAAGTCCGGTTTGTTCCACGAACATATTCTACCACTTTAAATGAGCTACAATATATGCCATGAAGATCGTTACCAAGGCGCAAAAATACTCGTTTTTTCAGATGTTTACCCGCTTTCTCCTGCTTCTTTTTATTTGCATCTTACCGTTTCAGGTAGGTACCTATTTTTTTCAGTCCTTCTCGTACGTCTCGGGTGTACGCGTAGACTATCTTGCACCCTCGCTCTATCTTATCGATATCGTTGCCGCTGCAATTATTCTTTTTCATGTACCTCTTCTTATTAAAAATTTTGGGAACAAAAGAACAGTTCTCCTTTTTGCACTGCTTTCCATAAACGCCTGTTTTTCCCTTGTCCCACAACTTTCCATATATACCTCGGTCAGGCTCTTTATGATCCTTGCGCTTTACCATATATATAAGCAAACGGATCTTCCTTCGCGGACCATCCTCTTCGCTTTTCTTGCAGGCGGGCTCTTTGAGACTATACTGGCTGTTTCTCAAATGATAACGCTAGGATCGCTGCAGGGTGTATTTTATTTTGCCGGCGAGCGTTACTTTACTCTTTCAACTCCCGGCATAGCCAAGGCTAGCCTCTGGGGACAGGAAATACTGAGGCCATATGGTACGTTTTCCCACCCCAACTCACTTGCGGGATTTTATCTTCTGGTCTATGTGTTCGTTTTAACGGGCAACCTATTCCGCAATTCGCGGTACACAAAATACGCCGTACTATTTATCTCGTCGCTTCTCGTTTTCCTGTCTTTTTCAAAAGCTGCGTTTGCCACTCTCGTTGTTTTATCGGCCGTATACCTTCTTAAAAACAGGACTCTTACCTGTAACCTCTGTAAGTTTGCCCGCATTGCGGGACTGACTGTTCTTTTCGTTATCATTGCAGTCGCTCAGACCGACCCGCGGACACTCGCAAAGCGGGCTGAACTCATAGTCCAGTCCATCCGGATATTTACGCAACACCCCGTACTCGGAGTGGGGCTTGGTAACTATCCCTTGTCTGCCGCGCGCTTCCCGACTCCGTTTTTAGACAGCCTGAATCAACCTGTTCATTCTATTTATCTACTCCTACTGACCGAGCTTGGAACTGTAGGAGTCGTCACAATGATAATTGCCGCCTTGCCATTTATAAAAAAAGTTCTTAAGGCTGCTCCTTATGTAGCTGCCGCAGTACTCATCACGGGAGGATTCGATCACTACTGGATTACTCTAAAGCAGAACTCGATGTTGTTGGGCGTTTTATTTGGACTACTTTTATAGCTTTTCGAGCTCTTTACGGACTTGATCATTCATCATAATGATCTCGTTCATCGCTTCTATCTGTCCCGCAGGAAGTTTCTTGAGAAGTGTTTCTGCAACCTCACGATGTTTAGTGTTGCTTTGCTTTAGTTTATCAACAAAGCCTATGGGAGGACCGACACCTTGTTTTTTGGAAGTGATGATAAGTTCGGGGATCTTCAGGAAGTACTTTTCACCTTTCGAGAAAGTGCTTACCGCTATAGTATCTTTACCCTTGTCCGCTAATGCAATAGCCATTGCAACTCTTTTATCCGATAAAAGAAAATAAAGCTCGGCTTTTTTCATCGGGTCACGTGTTCCAAGTTCTAGAGCTCGGTCTCGGATAATTTTTACAAAATATAGGGGATGGTCAGGAAGAATGCCGGGATAGGGAAGATTATAAATAATCTGTTCCTGAGTTAGAGTAAGTGCGTACACGTTTTGGGATGCAGGCATCATCAACGAAAAGAAGAAAATAACGCAAAAGAGCGTTGTGACAATTTTTCTCATTGTCTCTGATTATACAGGAAGTCTTAAGAGAAAACAATCCACCGGGCACCGTTTGGCACCCGATGGGATTGCTATAACAATTACTTTACCATTCTTTTCAGACTCTTTCCGGCGGTGAAGCCAGGTGTCTTGGTTGCAGGGATCTGAATCTCTGCTCCGGTTTGTGGATTTCTTCCTTTTCGAGAAGCTCTTTTTCGGACCATAAAGGTACCGAAACCGGTAACAACGATTTTTTCTCCTCTTTTCATCGCATCTGCCATTGTGGTGAAGATGGTATTTACAGCATCTTTGGCTGCTTTTGATGTGAGGCCTGCTTTTTTCGCGACCTGCGCGACTAGATCTGCTTTTGTCATGTATTCTTCACCCCCTTTCTCTACAAATTCTCTAAAAAAGTGACGGTTTATCTGCCATTTTCTTCCTTCAACCTGATTAATTCGAGGGTAAAGCAAAGTTTTTTAGGCTTTTTTAGCGTCTTTCCTTTTTTAAAAATACACTATCAGAATAGGGGGTTTTGGGCGTCTTGTCAATCTGTATTTAGAAGATCTTATTGTAACAATCTATATCAGATTTAAAGCCTTGTGACAATGCGTTTTAATGGGCATTATTTTTATCCTATTTTTTTCCGCTTTTTTTATATCTGCGTTGTCGATTCCGCTCGATATTCGCGAATTATGGTGGTCTTTATTTGTCCGGGGAATACTTCGAACTTTTTCTCAAGCTCCTCCCTGATTTTTGCCGCCAGCACCTTCGCCTCCTCGTCACTTATCTCTTCAGGGCGAACGACCACCCGAAGTTCACGGCCTGCCTGAAGCGCATATGCATCGCGCACTCCTTTTTTTGTTTTCGCAACATCTTCAATCGTTTTGATTCTTTTCAGATATTCCTGGAAGTCCTCATGACGGGCACCTGGTCTTCCTCCGGATACCGCATCCGCTATGTACACGATAACAGCCTCGACTGAAGGGAACGGGATATCTTCATGATGGGCAGCCACACAGTCAACAACCTTCTGTGGGAATCTGTGTTTTTTAAGAAACTCTACACCGAGGTCAACATGAGACCCTTCCTTGTCTGTTATAACTTTTCCGATGTCATGAAGCAGACATCCTAGTTTAACTGCGGTCACATCAGCCTTCAGCTCGTGCGCCAAAGCTATACCGATGCGCGTTTCCTCGAGCGTATGAAGAATCATGTTCTGTCCATAGGAGTAACGGTATTTAAACTTACCAAGCATCCCTGTTACCTCAGGCGGCAGATTGAAGATTCCTACTTTATGAGCAAGTTCCTCACCCGCCTTAAAGATCATCTTATCTACTTCCTCCCGTGTCTTTTTTACAATCTCTTCGATTCGCTCAGGCTGGATGCGGCCGTCCTTTATGAGTCTCTCTAGTGAGAGTCTGGCTACCTCCCGCCTCACTGCATCAAATGAAGAGAGTCGTATCACTCCTTCTTCCTCCAGATCTACGTCGACACCGGTTGCTATTTCAAAGGCACGAATATTGCGGCCATCCTTTCCGATGATTCTTCCTTTAAAGTCTTCGCTTGGCAGATTAACGACTGAAAGTGTAAACTCTGTGACGTAGTCGGTTGCACCATATCTCATCGAGTCGACGAGCATATCTTTTGCTTTTTCCTCTAAAGTTCTCTTCAGTTCCTCTTCTGACTGCGTAATGCGTTTTGCGACATCCGCCTTCAGTTTTTCCTCCCACCCGTTCAGGATGAGTTCGCGCGCTTGGTCCTTGGAAAGGCTGGCGACCTTCTCAAGCTTGACCAGAATCGATTCCCGTTTTTCTTCATATTCTTTTCTCAAGGACTCTATTTTCCTTCTTTCCTGTTCTATAGATCCTTTTTCACGGCCAATACGAGATTCCTGCTCCTTGAGCTGATCCTCACGACGAGCAAGTCTCTTTTCTATTTCCAAACTTTCAGTGACTGCCTGACGAGCCTCACGCTCAGCCTCCTGCTTGACGCGAAGCGCGTCTTCATTAGCACGAAGAACGATTTCCTTTGCGGATTGACGGGCTTTTTCTAATTCTTCTTCTAACTGCTTTTTGTTAACCCCAAACCGCTTAAATATTTTTTGAAGCATATATTAAACACCGAAGCCTGAAGAGGAGCGCGTGGAGTCACTAAGCGATGCATGTGTAAGTGAATAGTCCATCATTCTAAAAATATGAATTTTGAGTTCTATCAAATTGCTCTTCTTCAAGCAATTTTTAATAAGGTCAATTTTACTCTTTTTCTCTCATTTTTTCAATCGCCTTTTTGCTGATCTCATAGGAAAAGCCCCGTCTGGCCAGGAATGAGGCTGCTTTTTTTACCTGTTCCGTGTATGTCAGACCGGCAAATCTTCTCCATTTGGTGCGAAGTGCCTCTGCCGCAAGTTTATCTTCATCTGGAATGTGCAGTTCAAAGTATGCATCGGTGACAGACTTCGCTATCCCAAATCTTGCTAACTCACCTCGCAATACGTAGGCACTTTTTGGTTTGCTTCTGTTTCTCTGCTCTACAAACCATGACACAAATACTTCATCATTTACCAGTCCCTCGTCCTTAAGTCTTTGAATTGCTTGGGCAACATGATCTTGAGACCAATGCCTGGTCTTTATTTTCTTAAGAAGATAGGCCGTGACCTCATGTTCGGACCGGGGACGGAATTTTAGATAAAAATACGCGTAGTTCAATAAACCTCGGATGTCATCCATAATCGTTAGGAGCCTGTTAACAGACGGCTAGACCTATCCCTAACGCTCAGTGGGGCTTTAATTTTTCAAGTATCTCCCTCTGCACCTGTTCTCTTAACTTCGTGTTGGCAATAAGAGCCTCCTTCACGGCGTCCCTACCCTGTCCAAGCATTTTATCCCCCATTTTGATGAATGCTCCGCTTTTAGTAAAGACACCGGCTGTGATGGCAGCATCAACTAATCCCTCCTCTTTATCAATACCACCGGCATTAATTACAATCTCCGCTTCCCTAAAAGGAGGTGATACTTTGTTTTTTACAATCTTTACCCTCACACGAGCACCAACGACCATATTGTTCTTTTTGAGTGTTTCGATCTTGCGAACGTCCATACGCACCGAGGAGTAAAACTTGAGGGCAAGACCTCCTGGGGTTGTTTCCGGATTGCCAAACATAATACCGATTTTGAGTCGTAACTGATTGGTAAACAGAATCGTTGTCTTGGATTTGGCAACAACACCCGTTAACTTTCGAAGAGCTTGTGACATGAGTCGGGCCTGAAGACCCATCTGAGAATCACCCATCTCCCCTTCAATCTCTGCTCTTGGTACCAGTGCAGCAACTGAGTCTATAACGACCAGATCTACACCACCCGAACGAATAAGTGCTTCTGCTATCTCAAGAGCCTGCTCTCCCGTATCTGGCTGAGAGATAAGCAGATCGTCGAGCTTTACTCCCAGTATTTGTGCCCATGCCGGATCAAGTGCGTGTTCGGCGTCGATGAAGGCCGCTACTCCGCCTGATTTTTGAGTTTCGGCAATGAGGGTTAAAGAAATGGTTGTTTTGCCGGATGCTTCTGGTCCAAAAATTTCAACAATACGACCTTTAGGAATACCACCTACACCAAGTGCGGTGTCGAGGGCAAGAATTCCTGTTTTCAAAACATCTACTTTGGCAGCAGGTCCTTCACCGAAACGCATAATAGATCCTCGTCCAAACTGTCTTTGGATCTGCTCGATCGCAAGTGCAACCGCCTCTTTCTTGGGACTTAATTTTGCTTGACCGTTCTCGTGGTGACCGTGCGTTTTATCTGCCATACATTTTATTTAGTTAATAATAACGGCACTATTATAGTAGATCGTACGTCATAAATCAGTAATAGACAAACGCATATATGCCACAATTAAAATACGTAAATAAGAGAGATCGTTATGATAGCCCAAAGAACCATTGTAAAGATCAGGGGCCTATCTGTTGTAATAATCTTCTCGGGCCTTTCCCCCTGCTCCCTTTCATACAAAAGCTGTGCATACCGGGCAACCCCATACACAACAAGTGGGATTGTTATCATCATTAGTTTTCGCGCCTCGAAGTTTGGATACAGCTTAGAGAAAAACTCCGTGAAGATATTCTGAGTTGTAGGCAGCTTCTCAAAGTACGTGTAAAACGAGTAGGCGATAATGGTGATCGTGGCGAATGTCGTCGTAAGAAAATCAAGCAGATGTTCCTTGTAAGAGCGGAGTGACTCTCGAGTGTCTTTTCCTTGGGAAACCAGTTCCGCATGACGTTTTACAGTTGCCATAAAAAGCGACACGAAGAATATTGTGAGGAGTAACCAGATTGGAATATGGTACCCCGTCACCACCTCTCCCGCAAAGGTTCGGATCATAAACGAAAACGAGATAGTAAAGATATCAATAAGCGGATGCTTTTTCAGTTGCACCGAGTAGAAGAAGTGCAGAAGAATAAAAATAAGACAGAGAAGAAAGAACGGGATTGAAAAAAGGAGCGAAACGACAAGTGATATGAGAGTGAATATAAACACGATGAAAGTTGCCTCTGGAATGCTTATTTCTCCAGCTGCAATGGGGCGGTTTTTTTTGTAAGGGTGCTTCTTGTCGTAAGGGTAGTCGATTATGTCATTTAATATGTACGAGGTCGACGATAAAAGACAAAATATTATAAAAGCGTAGAAAGAAGGCCACCAAAGAGAACTGTCAAAAAGCTTTCCGGAAAAAACAATACCCGTAAAAATAACAAGATTCTTAACCCACTGATTAATCCGCATTGCCCGCAGGAGCGTGAAGATTTTTTTGCGTGTCATTTGATATTGCATTATACAGCATTTTATTTTATGATAGTATCTTACGTTTAATCTATTGTATGGCGCTACAGAAGAAACCATATCTTGTTATCCCCAAGCTTATTGAGCAGCCTACCTGGGGAGGCACCTACATACTTACTTTGAAAAACTGGAGTTCACGTTCCGCTATACAAGAGAAAAAAATAGGTCAGAGCTACGAACTGTTTGGCAAGTCAAAACTCGCCCTTGCTGTTAACGATTCTTCAGATCCCAGGTTTGTTCCGGAAATAGGATTTGCGGACAAATCAGACATACTCACCGATCTTTTCCCTCTCAAGGATGGTGTTGATTACGTAACGCTTCAGGATGAATTAGAAGAGCAAATGCCGCTTCTTATAAAGATCAACCAAGCGGCGGGAAACTCATTTCAGCTTCATGTACCTCCTGAAAAAGAGGATGAGAAATGGAAAGCGAAACCTGAATCATGGTATTTCCTTGAGAAGGGCTATGTCACCTTAGGAGTTAAACCTGGCGTAGATATTGAAACGTATAAACAGGTATGCATCGAAATCAATGGTTTCATGACTGATTTGAGCGCACGAGTCAGGCAGAACCTCATCACGCGAGAAGAGGCTGAAAAAACAGCCAGAAAATATATTCTTGAGATGAACCCCTGGAACTATGTTAATCGTTATGAAGTTGAACCGAATACACTCATAGATCTTTCGATGGGAGCGATACACCACTCATGGGAAGAGAATACACGTGCGGCTCCTTTAGGAAACGTCGTGTACGAAGTCCAACGCGACGTTATGGATCCTGTCTCAACGATACGAGCATTCGATCAGGGAAAATTAAAAAGTGATGGATCCATACGTCCACTCAACATTGAGGATTATTTTAAGTATCTCGATACTACACCTGAGCACAACGCCTATTCGTATCTGCATAAAAAGCAACAGGGTGACCGCCTCCTCTCGACTCGTTATTACTCACTGGACACATTAACGCTCGATTCACCTGAAGATATGTCTGTTGACAAATCATTTAATCATCTCTTCCTCCGTCAAGGGAAGGTGAAAGTCGCATCTCAAGAAGGCTCCGTCGTCCTTACTCGGGGCCATTCCTGCTTCGTACCTAAAAGTACAGGGACCGTGATTCTTAGCCCTCTCGAAAAAAATTCTGTACTATTAAAAACATATATTAGTTGATAGTCCAGAGCTATTCTTATTATGAAATTTATATACGAAAACACGTGCCGACTAGAAAATGCGGATATTGCCAAAACCATCGAAACCTTGAAAGACTACAAAAGTCATGTAATGGACGTCATTCAAAAAGGTGGATACGCAGAAAATGAAGGATCGGTCAATCTTCCAAGCGATACGGCCGCTCTTCAGACGGTGAATAAACTCGCGACTTCACTTAAAAATCCAGCGCTTAAATATATCGTAGATATTGGTATTGGTGGATCAAACCTGGGAACAAAGGCAATCTATGATGCGCTTTTTGGGTTTTTTGATAATGTAGAGCAGGACAGATATCCTAAAATGTTTTTTGCAGACACCACAAATCCTGCTTTTCTCAACAAACTTAGTTCCTATCTTAAAGAGAATGTAAAAGACGCGGCCGAGATCGTGATCAATGTAATAAGTAAGTCGGGAAGCACGACCGAGACGATTGCCAATGCTGAAATTGTTTTAAACGCGGTCGCAAATGTTAGTGGGATTGAGAAGCGTATAGTCATCACGACCGATGAGGGCTCCAAGCTTGAGAAGCTGGCCGCCGAAAAGAAGTACCATGTTCTTCATCTGCCTAAACTCGTAGGTGGACGGTACTCTGTTTTTTCAGCGGTTGGACTTTTTCCTCTTGCACTTATTGGAGTTGACATAAATAAACTCGTGAAAGGTGCGCTTACCGCAAGAAATAATATGGATGAATCCATTACTTCAGCGGCCATCCTCTATCTTCAGCACACCAAGGGAAAAGTAATGAATGACAACTTCTTTTTTCATGGTGAGCTCGAGTCTTTGGGTAAGTGGTACCGGCAACTCATGGGCGAAAGCATTGGCAAAGAGGGAAAAGGCATAACCCCCATGGTCTCTATCGGTTCGACCGATCTTCACTCAGTTGCACAGTTATACTACGGTGGACCGAAGGATAAAATGACCACATTCGTACGAGCAGAGAAAACAGCAGATGATATTGCCGTACCAACAAATATGGTTTTCGAGGGGCTTGTGCACCATATTGAGGGGAAGCCGGCTACCTATATCATGGATGCGATAGAACAGGGAGTAAAGATTTCTTATAGTAACGAGGATATGCCTTTTACTGAGATTGTTCTTGAGGAGATATCGGCCGCAGAGCTTGGCGCCTTTATGCAGTTTAAAATGATCGAGATGATGTTCCTTGGAAAACTCTTAAGAATTAATACATTTGATCAGCCGCACGTTGAGCTCTATAAGATAGAGATGAAGAAAATTCTTAGTGGTCAATAACTTCTGTTCTGCAGATATCGACAAGCAGTGGGAATTCCGTGAAGCCGAATTCCGCGTTTAGATGTCCTCCTTTTTTTACTACAATTTTTTTGCTTCCCAGCTTATCTGCAAAATCCACTAGGTATTTTTTTTCGACATACGGATCGCTTTCACCATACAAAACATACGATTTTGGAATAAGCTTCCTCAGTTTATTAAAATCAAAGTCTGATTTGTAATAGTCCCCATTGATAAGTTCAAACTGCCACATTGATGAAGAATTTTTAAGAAATGGACTAACGAATATAGCTGAGTGCAGCTGAAGATTATATCTTTCTAAAACGTGGAGTATAAAAAGTGGTCCAAGAGAGTGGCCGATAAAACATATCATTTTGTCCTTTTTTAATTTAGGCAGTATGCGTTCCTCAAACGTTTTAAGCCAGTTCTGAAGATTCTGCTTTTGAGGTTTTGTCTGCGGTCCTGCTTTAGTAAAGGCATGCCAGTCCTCGACAGGAAATTGAGGAACCAATACCTCATGCCCCAACTCTTCGAGCTCTTTTTTAACAGACTGGAACCAGTTCCCGTTACTGCTTCCGAATGTTCCGTGAAAGATAACGAACTGCATAGTACGATTATAACAAAGCGTTAGAACCCGCCAAGAAGGTAGATCACGATGCCGACAATGACGGCTATGAGAAGAATATTAGGAAGTCCTGCAATACCTATAAATCCAAGGAGTGCCAGTATCCAGATAAAAAACACAGCGCCGATTATCTCCCTGAACGGTCTGGGTAATATTCCAATCGCCCACATGATGACAAGAAAGACCAGAAGGTTGAGAAGGGTTATATCTCTATTATTTATAGTAAAAAGTACGATT
>CAYPZT010000008.1:0-34683 GCA_964415435.1 uncultured Gammaproteobacteria bacterium | reverse complement strand
CCAACTACCAAAAGAGCCATTGAACGTCTGAAAGAGCTGGGGTTAGAAGTCGCAATGATCACCGGTGATAATAAAAAAACAGCTGAATCGATTGCCGAAAACTTAGGTATTGAAAGAGTATTTGCCGAAGTACTTCCGGAGGAAAAGGCAAATTACGTTAAAAAACTTCAGGATGAAGGTAAATTTGTGGCCATGGTAGGAGATGGTGTTAATGATGCACCAGCCCTTGCTCAAGCTGATATCGGAATTGCCATAGGAGCCGGAACAGACGTTGCAATTGAGACTGCAAATGTTGTCCTTATGAAGTCAGATCCGGCAGACATCCTCAGAGCGATACGTTTAAGCAAAGCAACGGTCACCAAAATGAAACAAAATTTAGTTTGGGCAAGCGTATATAACGTCCTCGCAATACCTATTGCAGCAGGGTTGCTTTATCCATCATTTGGAATAACACTGAGACCTGAAGTTTCAGCATTACTAATGTCATTGTCATCAATAATTGTTGCAGTAAATGCAGTATTACTAAAACGTGCTGAAAATGATCTTGTTACAGTTTGAGAGGAGGTGAAATTATATGAAAAAAGACCCAACGGCAACAGCAAATGCGCTAGCTTTGGTCGCAGGTGCATGGTATATACTTTGTGTTCTGTGGGTAGTTGTCTCGAAAGGTAGCTATATGGGAGTGATGAGCACATGGTTCCATGGAGTAGACTTTAATGCATTACCACCTTCAACACCATCGTTAGGCTCAATAACAATTGGATTAATTACCTTTATCGGATTTGCTTGGATTTCAGGGTATATGTTTGCGGTCGCCTATAATCAGTTTGAAAGAAGATAGATTATAAATTTACCTTTATGAAGGGGGTGGATACACATGAAAAACGATTCACTAGTGTATGGAGTAATAGGTGGTGTTATAGGTATTATCATTGGCGTCTTTTTAGCCTCAAATGCAGTCAATAATAATATCACGGGCATGATGAGGATGATGGGTATGCGAAGTACTAATATTCAATCAGACACCATGATGAGTACAAATATGGATCAGCACTTTATTGAGCAGATGATTCCCCACCATGAGGATGCAATTACTATGGCTAGGTTTGCACAGGAAAAAGCCAAAAGACCAGAGATTAAGAACTTAGCTAATGCCATTGTGGATGCGCAATCAACTGAAATTGACGACATGAAAAATCGGTACGAGGACTGGTATGGTGAAGAAGTACCACAGGATAAAAATGTAATGGGCGGACATGGCATGATGGGAAAAAGCGGAACACATATGGGAATGATGGGTGATGAAACCGACATGGTTAGACTTGAAAATGCTGCTGATTTTGATAAGGCATTTATTGAAGAGATGATTCCCCATCATCAAATGGCTGTTATGATGGCTACAATGCTCAAAAATGGAACTCAAAGAAACGAAATGAGAGAGCTAGCTGATAATATCATACAATCTCAATCTGATGAGATTGATCAAATGAGAGAGTGGTATGGTCAGTGGTACCAGTAAAAAATTACTATGGAAAGTAAAATGGTGCAGAACCTATTATATTGGTTGTGCTGGGTTATATTAGTTGGATTGCTAATATTTACTGTTTACAATTTCATTAGATGAAAAACAATAAAGATAATATAACCAAGGCTAAATACATTGAGTGGCAGGTGTCATTGTTTGGTGGCTGCTTTATAGCCTTTGGCTTGAGGTCTCTACTATCTAATTTCTTAAAACTATATGCGCTTGTGATAATTCTTATTGGAATTATTATGCATTCTTGGGGAATGTACCAGATTCATAAAAGGAATCAATAATATATCAAACTATATCATTTTATTTTGAGACATTCTTTTTATACTGTCTCATTTGTCTCATTTAGCCTAGAGATGATACACTGCTATAAGGACGGTTTGGGTCTAATCCGACACGCTCAGCCAAGACGGGCACCCCAAGATGACCGTATTCCCTATTTAGCTTGATGAGGCTTGCTAAAAGACTCATCAAGACGGGAAAGATTCGGACCGACAAAACACCCTCAAATTCTCAATTCATATCAAATAGATAAGCTTGACATAACACTTATCATATGATATATTAATCATATGAAATATACATCATTTGATGACTTCTTCACTGTTCTCGGAAACAAACAAAGAGTTAAGATTATCCAGTATTTAAATAAAGAAGGTTCAAAGAGCGTATCGGATATAAGTCAAAGACTTGAAATGGAACAATCCGCGGTATCACACAATATGAAACGATTGTTGTTATGCCATTTTGTAGAAGTAAAAAGAGAGGGGAAAGAACGGATATATGCGGTGAATGAAGATACAATTAGCCCATTATTAACACTTATTGATAAGCATGTTCGCACCTACTGTGTAGAGAAATGCAAACACTGGGAATAAAAGAAATAAATAGACTATGGCAATACTTAACGTAAAACTAATAAAAAAAGAAGAAGTCGCTGAAGGCACAATGGCCTTTCACTTTGAAAAACCACAAGGTTTTGAATTCAAGGCTGGTCAGTTTGCAGATTTTACACTGCTTAATCCACAGGAAACTGATGAGGAAGGAAACACACGTGGGTTCTCTCTTGCTCATGCTCCGTATGAGAAGGATTTAATGATTGCAACCCGTATGCGGGATACTGCTTTTAAAAGAAATCTTAAAAACTTGCCTCTTGGGAGTGAAGTAAAACTGGATGGGCCTTATGGAGATTTTGTACTTCATAAAACTGTTACAACCCCGGCAGTATTTTTAACAGGAGGTATTGGGATAACAACTGTCAGGAGCATTATTGCTCAGGCAACAAAAGATAAGCTTCCACACAACATAACCCTTTTCTATTCCAATAAAACACCCAAAGATACTGCGTTTCTTGATGATTTAAAATCTTTTGCAAGTGAAAATCCTCACTTTACTTTTGTTCCTGTTATGACCAGGACTACTCCTGAGGAATGGAGCGGTGAAAGCGGGCATGTTACGAAAGAAATGCTAATTAAATATGTCAAAGATCTGACTGCTCCCATTTACTATCTTTCAGGACCAGCAAGTATGGTCAAAGCTATGAGGCAGATTTTGACTGACGCGTCAGTGAATGAGGATAATATTAGAACGGAAGAATATTCAGGATATTGACTATATGGCTATACAAATGAAACGAGTTTATGAGTTACCTCAGACCTCAGATGGGAAAAGAGTTCTAGTTGATAGACTCTGGCCAAGAGGTCTGACAAAAGAGAAAGCCAAGATTGATTTATGGCTTAAAGACATTGCCCCAACGACGGAGCTTCGAAAGTGGTTTGGACATGACCCTGCGAAATGGAGTGAATTTAAAAAACGCTACCATGAAGAATTAAAAAAGAACAATGAAGTTGTGTTAAAGCTGGTAGAGCTGCTTAACAAAGGAAAAGTAACGTTAGTGTATGGTGCAAAAGACGAGAAGCATAATGACGCGGTAGTATTAAAAGAATATCTGGAGAAGAAAGAAGTATGAATATATGCTCTACGAAGACACATTTATATTATCTCCTGTTCTGCCATTCAGGTTAGACTTCACCGTTTGGGCACTTCGCAGACGACAAAAGAACCTTATAGATGCTTGGGATAGAACAACATATTCAAGAGTATTTGTAGTAAATAATCTAGTTATTCAAAGTCAGGTTATCCAAATAAATGGTGTTCTTGAAGTGAAAGTTAGAAGCTTAAGCCCTTTTAAAGATAACCAACCAATAATCATAAGTAATTTGAAGAAAATGTTAGGTTTGGAGATCAATATAGAGGGGTTTTATGATCTTTCAAAACATGACATCTATGTAAAGCCTCTTGCACAGTCATTTATCGGTGTAAAACCTCCTCGTTTCCCATCTCTTTTTGAAGCACTTCTTAACGCTATTTCTTGTCAGCAGGTTACGTTAGATTTGGGAATTTTGCTGCTAAACAGATTGGCAGAAAATTATGGACAGGAGTTTATAGATGGAGATAAAGTTCAACACGCTTTTCCAAGCCCTGAAGATTTACAGCATATTTCAGAAGAAGAAATAAAGGCACTAGGCTTCAGTTATCAAAAAGCTCGAGCAATAAAGTATTTAGTTCAGGTGTTACTATCCAATGACGCCTTATTTTCTAATTTGGAAAATATGACGAATGAAGAAATTGTTGTCTTCCTATCAGGCCTACGTGGTATTGGTCGCTGGAGTAGTGAGTACGTGCTACTTAGAGGACTTGGCAGACTGGATGTTTTCCCTGGAGACGATGTAGGGGCACAAAAGAACTTACAACAGTTATTAGGTTTGGAAAAACGCCCAAATTACGAAGAGATAAAACAACTTACGACACAGTGGCAGCCATACGCAGGACTGGTCTATTTTCACTTATTACTTGAAAAACTACAAAAGAAAAATTTGCTATAAATAAAACTATGGCTAACATCCTTGCAGGAAGTATATACATATGGCATTAAAAACTAGCATTCCTGACAACAAGCTGTTCATATCTCATATAACTATCTATCGAAGTGGCGTTATTTTGGCATTATACCTAGTTGTATTAGAATTTGTTTTCTTAGCTATTGGTGTCGGACTGAGGTTACCTTTAGTGTTTTTTACTTTTCCTCTTGATACAACGGTTACCCTTAATTTAATCAGTACTATAGCAAATATTGGCCTCATACTGATCAAAATACTCTTTATGATAATTATCATCGCTCAGTGGCTGGAGAATTATTATGAAGTAAAACCAGGGAAAATAATCTATAAATCCGGTTTCTTCTCCAGAACAGAACGGGAGTTTGACTGCAATCAGATAACTAAGGTTAATCTTACTCAAGGAATTATTGGCAGATTATTTAATTTTGGAACAATTAACCTGTATCGGCCAACTACCAATGAATGGTTTTCTCTATCAAATATACCCAACCCTCATAGAAATCTCCATTTAATTCAAAAAACTCTTACTAGTAAAAATGTAGAGATTACCATAACCGATGAGTTCATTGAAGACGAGTAGCAAACTAAGAATAAGTAACTAGGTGTTTGCTCCTAAGCCACTTTTATCTTTAAGCGCATCAAGAGATTCAGACTGTAGTGCTTTATGATATGGACAAAAGTTTCCTTGATATTTTTTGGCAAAAATTAGGATCGTAGTAATCGCAAGTAGATTTGCTATCTGCATGACAATAATAACGATTGCCATGATACTAATACTGTAAAGCAAAATACAAAGTGAGGAAATTATCCATATAACGTATGTTTTAAGACTAATGCCAGCAGAACAGCGTTCTTGGAGTAAATGTCTTATCTGAGGAACGTATGCCCAGATTGATAGGAAAGTACCAATATAACCAATGATTTGAAATAAAAATAACATAGGTTATTTGTAGTATATATTATCGATCTAAATAAGCGGCAATGAAGTGACTGTCTCGTTATGAATATACAGTTGTCTCTTTAATACATTCGTTATTTCTCTTTTTTCTTGTATTGTTCCGTTACGAAATGCGTAGTTGGCATAGTCCATAAAATTAATTGGTTTGTTGTCTGGATTAATGTCTTGTGCCCACAGGATTTCATCTCTCATTTTCTTATATTCGCCCATACTATATTTCAAAAAGTTATTTAACTCGAAAAGCTGAGGGTGTGCCATATACATGAAATTAATGTATCGAAGGATTTGTTTAATTAATTTTTCTTCAGTGATGTAGGGCTCTGGACAACCATACTTCTTTTGTCTCGTGCAGTGATAATAAATGTGATAGCGTGGCTCACTATATTTTCTCTTTCTATACCTATCTTCCCCAATAACCAGCGATCTACAGCTCGCACATTTGAATAAATCCTTAAAGGTAAATGTTTTTCCACCCCATTTTGATTTCTTTGGAACAATTAGCTGTTTTTGTACTTTTTCAAATATTTCTTTAGTAATCAGGGGTTTATATGACCCTTTATACCAGTTGCCACTTCCAATAGGGTATTCAAACTCTCCATTATAAAATGGATTTTTCAGCATGAGATAAATCTGGCTCAATGTAACTTGTTTACCTGTTCTTGTTGTAAGACAAGTATCCAGCCATTTTTTGAGAGTTCTTCCACTATCTCCATCTCTGGCTACTCGTTCAAACATCTCAGCAACTATGTGTCCACGGTCAGGATCAATAAGGGAAAACCAATACTTGTTTCCTCTTTTGGCAAAGTTAACGAATATCACCCCGTAAAGATAGATGAAGAAACTATAGAAGGGACTATACAAGAAGTGGAAGGATATTTGAATAAGAAGAGTATTACTACTGTTAACATAGAGGCCGGTCATATTCATGCTGATACAACGGCGTCTAGAAGACAATTAAAAGGTATGGAAATCGGTGCCAAGGTAGCAGCCGGAATGGAACAAAGCGGAATATCTATTGAATGATAGAAGTCATAAGTTCTAATAAGACCCTTCTCTGTATAACTACCAATGACTCTCGGTATATTCTGGATACTCCATTTTTTATCGCCAGGGTTAATTCGTTCAGGACAATGTGAAATATCAAAGTCATCCCCGACCTTCAAATGGGAGATCTTTTCTAGCAGAGGGATAATTACCTCTTTGATTGCGCCTGGATTTACTGTTGATTCGAAGATCACTAAGTGCCCTTTTTTTAGGATTTTACCTATCCTCTGAGTAGAGGATACTAGTGGCTCGTAGTCAGGCATGTAATTCTCTTTTACAGGAGTAGGGACACATACAACTATGATCTCACAATCTCTTAAAGATCGGAAGCTCGTAGATGTGACTATTGGATATTTTTTTAAATCGCTTGCTAACTGTCTATCTTCGAACGGACATATTCGTTTATTGATCAGACTTGCTCTTCTTTTCGTCTTAACAACCCCATGTACTCTATAACCTTTTTTCTTTACTAAGATAGCAAGAGGTAAGCCAACGTAACCGAGTCCCACGACCCCACTGTAGTAGATGATACAATCACGATCACATTATATCATTTTTTTTACTTTTGGGTCCATACAATAACGTAAACTGTAGAATTTATTGACCTTCATAGTAATGCGTCGTTTTTAAGTTAGCGAAAAAGGTTCGAACTTACTCCTTTTCCGCAGCACAACCTTACATAAAAAAGATAGTCCGACTGCCATGGGAAAAAGCAAATTGTTTATTTAGGTTTATTTAGCTTATTAAGTTACGAGTTTTTTTATACTGTCTCGTTTGTCTCATTTAGCCTGGAGATGATACACTTTACTATCGAGTTATAAGGACGGTTTGGGTCTTGACCGACACGCTCAGCATCCAGTCTCAGATAATTTTCCTCCATTTATAATGAATAACGATAATTATGTATTGACAAACGATAAATAGAGGGGTAGAATTGGGATACCTATAAATTACGAACTCACTATGAAACGCGGGTCCACTCTATTTCTTAAGGTAGTAGTTTTACTCATTGCCCTCGTTGCCGCGATAGCTCTTATCTGGTTTCCTCAGACGGAGGGCAGAGCCAAAGATTTAGACCTTGTAAGCATCTATCTTGATCCGTTCATTATCTATATCTATATTGCTTCCCTTCCGTTCTTTTTAGCGCTCTATCAAGCTTATAAACTACTCAAATATATCGAACGGGATAAGATATTCTCTCAATCGGCCATTGGCGCAGTTAGGAATGTCAAATACTGCGCGTTTGCCGTAATCGGCTTCCTTCTTACCGCTATTCTTTATATTCGTTTCGTAGTCAAAGGCGACGATCCTGCGGGACCCACTATGCTGGGATTTGTTGCTGTTTTTATTTCTATCGTGATCGCCACGGCAACCAGCATTTTTCAAAAACTCCTCCAGAACGCTGTTGATATGAAGTCAGAAAATGATTTAACAGTATAAGAAACATATGGCAATAGTAACCAACATAGACGTCATGCTGGCGAAACGAAAAATGAGCGTTACCGAACTTGCGGAAAAAGTAGGTATCACTATGGCAAATCTTTCCATCTTAAAAAATGCAAAAGCAAAGGCGATACGTTTCTCTACTCTTGAAGCCATCTGTAAAGCACTCGACTGCCAGCCTGCGGATATTTTGGAATATAAAAAATAAAAATTAGCGTGGTCCCAGTTTTTTGACCAAGGTTACCTCTGAAATCGTATTAGCTTCCTTGTCCCATACACCCTGCACACGTACCATATCGTTCTCCAATACGTCAGTAAATGATAACTGTGTCCCGTTGTTATCTACAAACTTTGTAGAGGAGGAAACCGTTACATTCTGCTCTCCTCTTTCTTTGCTTTGCAGAGTAAAGGCTGTATCGCCTTTTGAAACCACCACTCCCGTAAAAACTCCGTGCCGCTTCATGACAGAGGTATTGCGTATGAGTGTGGCGTGAATTGTTGATTGCGCATCATCGGTAAATTTACCCCATATATTGAGAAGGTCGCCGACAGATATTTCATCGAACGATCCTTCTCCCCAAAAATGACGGCGGGTTTTAGTACCGGTTTGAACCATCACCGTATAGGTTTTTCCGTTTTCTTCGACTGTAATACTTGATCCGCTTTTCGCCGTCACTTTTGCCTGGACCAGATGGACAGGCTTATTTTCTTTCACTTTTTGTGCTACCGCACGGCGTATATTTTCAAACACACTTTTTACGCCAGACTCAACATCATTTTTTGATCTCCGGCCTTCCGCGAAAGAAAATGAAGGGGTGATAAGAAATATTAATATAAAAAGAGCGAGAATATTTTTCATAAGGCTAAGGAAGAACATTTATAACTGTACTAGTGGATATGCAGATAACGAAAAAAAGTTTCATTTTCTAATCATGTTCTTTCAGAAGACAGGCTATTTTCTTATAGAGCACCGGTATATTTTTTAGAATAAGAAACAGTATTCCTACAAAAAATCCCGACGCAATGATGAATCCCACAAACCAATCCTTCGGTAGTTCTTCATAGAGTATCGCTGCCACCTCAGTCCAATATTGTCTTATCACTTCCAGATCCTCAGAAAAGATTTCAAGTACGTCCCACGTTTTTTGTTCCTCCATTACGCGAATAATGACGGACACGGTATAAAAGACGACTCCTCCAAAAAGAACTAATCCCAATGCATTGAAAAAAACAGCAAAAACTGTTTGTCGAGCTTCATACTGATATACCTTATGAAGAATCTTTTTTTCTATTTTTTTCACACCCGTATTTTAGTAATTTGTAATCGTGCACGTCTGATCAATGTGCGGACTGTATTCAGTTTTTTCTGTAATTTTTTTGCAATTTCCTCGTATGAATATCCCTCGTATACAAGTTCAAGCGCTTTACGCTGGATATGCGGCAAAGGTCTTAAAAGTTCTTTTACGTCAAAAAATTCTCTTGGAACAAAGGCTATGGTGTTAATTCTCTCGTCAAAGGAAACATGCTTCCTATGCTTTCGGTAATACATCTTTAGTTCATTCTTGACAATTTCAAAGAGATACGGCAAAACGGGTCGACTTTCGTCAAAGCGGTAGATTGCCTTATAAAATTGTATGAAGGTGTTTTGAACCAGGTCTTCCGCGTCTTCTTTCTGAAAAAGATGCTTTCTTGTGTACCCCAGTATGGGAGATGAGTATGCACGGACAATGCTTTCATAAGCCTCGATGTCTCCGGCCTTAACCCGTCTTATTACGGCTTTATCATCTATCTGCATTATTTATTAATTATACTGTTATACTCCTCCGCTTTTTTTAGATTGGTCATACTCGCGAAGCTTTTATTTACACAAAGCTACGGAAGTAGCTACCAATTTAAACCATGGTAAATAAAAGCGAAGTGGTATAAAATATCCTCATGAAGACAGGCACAATCTTACTCATCGGTAGACCAAACGTCGGTAAGTCCACATTTCTCAATACATTAGTAGGTCAAAAGGTTGCGATCACTTCACCAAAGCCTCAGACGACCCGTTTTCCGATCCGCGCCGTTTATGAGGAAGAACGGGGCGTACTTCTTTTTATAGACACACCCGGTATTTTTGGAAAAGCTGAGGATAGGTTATCAAAACACATTAATAAGAAAACTTTTTCCGTGCTCAACGAAAATGTTGACCTCGTGCTCTATATGATCGATCATACCCGCAATCGCGATTTTGAGGAAGGAAGGGTTTTGGGTATTGTGCGAAAAATCGAAAAACCGAAATTTCTTGTCATCAACAAGACTGATCTTACAGAAAAAACATTTCTTCCCCAGTACGAATTCATGAAGGATGAGTTTCAAAAATCATTTGAAATATCAGCCCTTAAGGGAAAACATATCAAGCTTCTTCTCGATGCGATTTTTGAGACTCTGCCCGATACTGCCAAGTCGCTCGATCTGCCGGAAAATCGAGTATCACCTCTTATAAACATGGATAGTCGTACATTTGTATCCGAGCTTATTCGTGAGAAAGTGTTTCTCATGATGGGAGAAGAAATTCCCTACTCAACAACTGCAATAGTTGATGAGGTAACACATCGTACCAACGGTCTTATGTATGTCAGGGCCAGAATATTGACAACAAATGACAGGCATAAAAAAATGCTTATCGGGGCAGACGGTCGCAAGATAAAAGAAATCGGTAGCTATGCTCGTAAGGAAATATCCCTTGCAACCGGAAAAAAAGTATTTTTGGATCTTACCGTTGAGACTGATCCTCATTGGCAGGAGACATACTTTCCTTAATATATGTCCTGAAAGACGTCGTCTACCTCATCATACTGTTTCCCCCGCCATCTGGAGTTTTCGGCAAACTGCATAAATGCCTCTTTGGCTCTCTCACGGTAGTACTCAGCTTCCGCACTGATCCGCGGGGCCGTATTCATTTGAGCAAAGTCGAAATTGAGCATGCGCATACCTTCTGGAACAGGGGGGATTTTTTGCTTCTTTTTATCACGTGCTTTCGGAATGCCGTCCGGCGTCTGGTAGGCCAGAGCGGTGAAAAGTATCCCTCTTAGAAGGGGCGTCATATCGTTTGACTCTAGAAAATAGAAAGCTGCTTTGTTCATATCGTAGATGGAAACGGAAGGCTCCGGATATTCGTCTGCTACCAGTCCTACAAACTGTATTCCGAGTTGAACCTTCATGAGCGGATCTCGCGGATTGAATGTTCCTTTCAAATCAACCGCCTGTGTACGCAACTCTTTCGGCTCTCCTCTCTTTCTTATCCCGGGCTTCTCAAATTGCAGTAACTGATCAAATATGCCACCGGACTGTGCTGTAACTACGGGTGTTTTTGCTCGGAATACAAAAGGTTTCTCTATTGCTTTTACATGGGGGCCTAAACGTGAATAGACGCTAAAATAATTTGCCATGGCCTTTTGTATACGTTCAAAATCCTTTTCAGCTTCAGGATGGCGTCTGTTTAATACCCATGCCCAGTACTTCATTAAGCTTTCGCCATCATCATATAACCGCAGCTCACTAAATAAACATTGTGTCCTCTTGTCGTCCGGATAGGAAAGACCTGTATACATAAAATGAAACAATTTATCCTTACTTGAAAATCTGATTCTTCTGCCGACTGGCGTTATTATTGAAGCAAGTCTATGAGCGAATGTTCCACGAAGCATCGCAAGCTTATCCCCGTTAGGAAAATCCCCGTCTTCAGGTTCATTGGGATCACCAAAGATATTATCAATAATTTTTCTTTTTGTAATCGTTCCGTCCTGACCTACCAGGCCGCCCTTGAGACCACGAAGAGCTCCGCTATTGTGAAGTTCAGATAAAGAAGGTATCGGATAATTTGAAGTACCCTTTAACATAAGCGAAGATAACGCTTCAGCCATGTGCGCTCCATTATACACCTATACACGGCCTGAGAATAAATTATTTGCTACAATAAAAAACCATGCATAAAAAGGCATATGAACATTTCAAAACAGCTGATCCAATCCTGTATGAGGCTGCTCAAAAAATCGATCTTACGGACTTCCTTATCCCCTCAAAGCATGATTACTTCACTCATTTATGCAGAGAAATCATAGGACAGCAGTTAAGCGGCAAAGTTGCGGATACAATTTTTTCAAGATTTAAGGATTCGTTTCCCAAAAAGAAAGTTACGCCGTCTGCGGTATTAAAGCTGCCGGAGCAGAAATTGAGGGACTGCGGAATGGCATGGTCAAAAGTTCGATCAATAAGAGACATTGCAGAAAAAGTTGCGGCCAAGCAGATCGTTCTTGAAAATCTTTCCAACCTGCCCGACGATATGGTCATCGCCGAGCTTTGCACTCTTAAAGGTGTCGGACCTTGGACCGCAGAAATGTTTCTCATGTTTACCCTTCGCCGACCTGATATTTTTTCACATGGAGACTACGGTCTACAGAAAGCCATAATGAAGCTCTACGGTTTTAAGAAGAAGCCCTCGAAAAGAACAGTGGAACTGCTACAAAAAAAATGGTCTCCTTACAGGAGTTATGCCTGCATGATCCTTTGGCAAAGTCTTGAAATCTAAGCAAGTTTCTCTATCTTTGCCGCAAGTATAAAATCGTTTTCGTGAAGTCCTTTTATAAAATGCGTCCAAAGCACTATCTCAACCTTATTATAATAAATGGTTATATCCGGATGATGGTTCTCTTCTTCTGCGACATCTGCAACCTTGTTCACGAATGCCATCGCTTGTTTGAAGTCTTTGAATTTAAAGACATGTTTTATTTTTTTTCCATCCAGCACCTCCCACGACAGAGATAGACGGGACAAGTAGCCTTCAAGCTTGTCCCCCTTCAGAGGAGGCATCCACTGTTCGCAAGGCACACATTTTTTAGAAGCAAGGTCTGACATGTATTTATTATAATATTTTTTCTTTTACACGTCTGCTTGTTCCGATAAGGACAACCGATCCGAGGACTGCAACGACTGCGCTATACAAGCTAAACCCACTTACGCCCGGCTTCCCAAATAACATCATAATCAGGCCTCCTAAGACCGATCCGGCAACACCCATAGAAACATCGGTCCACACCGACTGCATGGATCGGTTTTTATAGAAAGATGCCACAAACCCTGCGAATGCTCCCAACAGCGTCCACAATAAAATATCCATATACCAAAATGTTACCTCTCGAACATAACATACGAATCACAACTGTATAAAAATTTTGTAAGAGTAACAGGGGTTGAAAACAAACCGTACTTTCTGTTACACTGAACGTTAGTTCACTTAATTGTCTCCTTTTCTTTGATCTTATGAATACGCACGCCCTATCGTTCGTCGATGTCGAAACTACCGGTTCACGCGTCACTTATGACCGTATTATTGAAATTGGTATTATCAGAGTAGAAAAAGGAAAAATAAAAAAGAAATATTCAACGCTTATTAATCCTCAATCCTACCTCTCACCTTTCATAGAAGAAATCACAGGAATAAGAAGTGTCGATCTTGAGACGGCTCCACTTTTTGAAAATGTCGCTCAGGACATTTATGATATCGTGAGAGATTCGCTTTTTGTTGCGCATAATGTACGTTTTGATTACGGATTCCTGCGGAATGAATTTCGAAGACTAGGAATTCCGTTTAGCTTAAAACATTTTTGTTCTGTAAAACTGTCAAGGATGCTTTATCCACAGGAACGGCACCACAACCTCGACAGCATTATCGAACGTTTCGATATACCGTGCCTGAACCGTCATCGAGCATTTGATGATGCCCAAGTGGTCTGGGATTTTTATAAAAAAATTAATACGCTTTTTCCCCCAGAAACTATAAATTCCCATCTGGAAAAACTTCTCAAGAAACCTTCTTTACCACGTTATATTTCCGAAAAAGACCTTGATGCACTTCCTGAGTCTCCCGGATTATATATATTTTATGGAGAAAACGAACTGCCGTTGTATGTTGGAAAGAGTGTCAACATCCGTGAGCGTGTTATGTCGCATTTTTCTTCCGACTATACCAATACAAAGGAAATGAATATGTGTCAGCAAATAGAACGGATCGAAACAGAAACTACAGCGGGTGAGCTGGGTGCACTTCTAAAAGAAGCTCAGCGTATTAAGGAACTTCAGCCACTCTATAACCGACAGCTTCGATTCTATAGAGATATATATTATCTAAAGAAAGAACAGAACGATGATGGGTACGAGACCGTACTCCTTGAAAACGGGAATAATCTTGATCCTAACGACTTGAGTAACATACTGGGTATTTTCAGATCAAAAAGACAGGCAAAAGATTTTCTTTCCAGTCTGATAAAAACCAACGGCCTTTGTGAAAAACTTCTCGGACTTGATAAAAGTAAAGGCCCCTGTTTCAGCTCTAAGCTCGGCTACTGCAAAGGTGCTTGTAATGGAAAAGAAACTCCACTTAAATATAATCTTCGTGTTTATGAATCTTTTGCAAAATCTAAAATAAGAAAATGGCCGTTTGATGGACCTATCACGATCCGTGAAAAGGATACGTTTGGAGACAAGGTTGAAGAATTTACTATTGATAAATGGTGTCTCATCGGAGAAGAGAGACGATTTGACTATGACACTTATAAAATTCTCTCTCGCTATATTTTTAACGAACACAATATGAAATTTATTCAAACAGAAAAAAGAGAATCTGAAGCAGATCGCTCGACAGAAGAGTATCAAGCTGAATACTTATAAAGAGGCTTTCTTCAGATAGTCAATAATCTTTTCCTTACCGAGAAGTTCCATAGATTCATTGAGAGGTGGGCTTATCTTTTTACCTGTTATAGCAACCCTCAGTGTCATAAAAAAATCACTATTTTTTATTCCCAGCTTCTTCGCAACACTTACCAGTTCGTCACCTATAATGTTTGATTTCCAGTCAGACAATCTTTCCAGTGCCTGTATGACTTCTCTCATCAAGGTTTTTTTTGATGAAAGATCCAGCTCATATTGAACTGGCGTGTTAAAAATAAAGTCAGTCAAGGGGAGATAGTCAGATAATTTCTTCAATCGTTCTTTTACAAGAGGAATCGTTTTAATTATTATATCCTTTGAATACTCACCTTTATAAAAGGTGGCAATTCGATTGGCAAGATCTGCGTTTTCCATCTTGCGAATGTACTCGCCGTTGATCCAGTCAAGTTTTATCAAATTGAATCGCGCCCCCTGTGAGTTTATTTTTTTCAGATCAAAAAGCCTGATGAACTCCTCAAGAGAATAGATCTCTTTATTCTCTGGATGGTACCAGACAAGATTGGATAGATAATTCAATACAGCCTCTGGCAGATATCCCAAGTTACGATAATAATCAACCGAAGCGTGTCCGTGCCGTTTAGATAACTTGCCCTTACCATCAGTATTCAAAATAAGGGGAAGATGCGCATGTATCGGCATCTGCCATCCAAAAAATTCATAGAGGAGAATATGCTTGGGTGTCGAAGAAACCCACTCTCTCCCCCGGATCACGTGAGTTATCTCCATAAGATGATCATCTACCACAACTCCAAGATGATAGGTAGGATATCCGTCGGACTTCAGAAGTACTTGATCATCGATCAAGTTACTGTCAAACTCGACTTTTCCCATTATGTAGTCATCAAGCACTACTTTTCTGTTAGGTGGGACTTTCATACGAACTACATGTTCCACTTTGTTTTTTAGATTTTCTTCTATCTGTTTTTTCGTCAGAGATAAACATCTCCTGTCATATCGTGGATTCTCCTTTTTAAGAGCCTGTTCTTTACGCATTTCATCCAGTCTCTCTTTTGTGCAAAAGCAATAATATGCATGGTCATTTTTAACAAGTTCTTCTGCATATTTCTGATAGATCGAAAGTCTTTCCGACTGACGATAAGGCTCGTGAGGTCCACCTTTGGCGGGACTTTCATCAGGATTCAGCTTAAACCAGTCTAAAGCGCTATAGATCACTTCCTCTGCTCCTTCAACATGGCGAGTCCTATCAGTATCTTCTATGCGGAGGATGAACTGCCCTTTATTTTTGTGTGCAAAGGAAAAATCAAACAGCACCTGGTAGATTGTTCCTATATGTGGAAAACCTGTTGGAGAGGGGGCAATCCGTGTTCGTACCATGGCCCAATTATATATTATCTCCGCCTCAATAATCTATACAGTCCGTAGAAACCGAAAAGAACAGGCAGCAGGAAAATATTCCCGTATCTAAATAAATCTTTTTGCGTTGCAGTCATTTCGGGCAGCGGGTAAAAATTCACACCTCTTGATAAAATTCCGCTAAGCGCGCCGCCGGAGACCAAATCGCTTAATATATTAAGAACGAAAGGGATATTGCCTGAGGTTCTTCCTAAGTACCTATCCTGGATAAATCTCGAAGATGGAACAACGATAAGTTTGCCGTTATTGCCCGTGTTAACCTCCGCGGTTAAAAGGTACTGTTTTAGGGCTGACTCCTGTGGTGGCGAGATAGCTTGCGGATTCAGTTCAAATGGTTCCCTTTGTTCCCAAGAATGTTGAGGCGAATAAACTAAGGCTGTTACAGACGTATTTTTTGCATCAACGGAAAGTGAGGAAACCCATGGATAGGTTAATGTTTGCACATTTGAAAAGTAAGAGGTCTTGTTATTGAAATCGGTTGCTCGTATCCAGAAAGGATAAGGAGTAAGGATTTGTACCGACTCGTTCCCAAAATTTACAAGTTCCGCACTTTCCGACAAAACAAGATCAGGTTTTATTTCTATGCCAAATCTTCTTAGCAAACCCGACAGTCCATGTTGTGCTTCCTGGGTTGTCAAAGTATCCGATACCGTTACTCCATCAAGAAAAAAAATTGCTTTCCCTCCGTGTTTTAAATAGTTAAAAAGCGCTTCCTTTTCACTCTCGGAATAGATTTTATCACCCATGTCAACGAGCATAAGCGCACTATAAGACGCATCTATAATCGGCTGTACCGACTCAGTATAGGCAATTGGCTCAAAAGCGAATTGTCTACTGGCAACTTGATGCAGAACACTAATTGGGTCGGGACCGCCTAACGCCGCCGCCCCCTCGAGTCCTGCAAGTCCAACTTTTGCCACATTTTTTCTCGCCATCTTATAGATCGCTGATGTAACATTAAACTCCAGATTTCCAACATCTGTAACCTGGGGGATTGACTCTCTTTTGTCCCCGTATACCAGTCCTATTCCAAAAAAAGCAGTGGAAACGGCGTATTTGTCTTGCTCCACCTGGGAAAATTGAAGCTCTGGTATACCCATCTCCTGAGCTTGTACCATCATTTTTTCATCTTTTTTAGGATCAACTATTCTTAAGTCAACATTATGAGAGCTTTTCGCATACTCACGGAGAAGATCAAGTACATCCGCCTTTAACGGCAGAAGTTGAGTCGGCAGATCTGAAGAAATAAAAACCGTAATCGTGACTGGCTTTTTTAGATTGCGAAGTATATTTTGGGTCGAACTTGAAAGTGTATAGGCCTTTCCAGCAGAAAAGTCAGCTTTTAGGGAGATGAACGACACAAGAGCGTTGAGAATCAAAAAGGCTAAAACTGCAACTATAAAAAGAGCAGATGTCTTGAGTTTTTTTATCTTACTTAAAATATGCATAATTAGTCTCTTCTTTCAATTACGATCACTGTCAAAAATAAAAAGAGTGATGTTAGTGATACAAAATAGACGACTGAACGCACATCTATAACGCCTTTTATGAAACTGTCTACTTGATACAATGGTCCAAATACACTTGCCACATCTTGAATGGTTTTAGGCAAAACACCGGCTAAAAAATCCGAAGATAGGACAGTAAGAAAAAATAAAAAACAAACAGACAGAAGAAATGCGACTACCTGATTTTTTGTTAAGGATGAAAAAAACATTGAGATGGCAATATAAGATGCCCCCAATAAAAAAACTCCCAGGTACCCGACTAATACTTGAGGCAGATAAAGCTTACTCAAGGTAGACAAGGATATCGGCAATGCCATGGTAAGTAGTAGTCCGATTAAAAGAATTGAAGTCAGGGCGAAATATTTTGTCATGACTATCGTGCTTTCAGAAATGGGAAGATTTAAGAGTGATTCAAGTGTGTTTAGTCGCTTTTCTTCAGAAAAGATTCTCATCGAAATAGCTGGTATAAAAGCGAGAAAAAACCAAGGCAGCAGCGAAAAAAAAGGGCGCATAGATGCAGAACCCACAAGAAAGATGTCTTTTATATAGAAAAAATTTACAAAAATAGCAAATAAAATAACGACCACATATCCAATGGGACTATTGAGGTAGTAACTAAGTTCTTTTTTATAGAGCGCTTTCATGATGACTTTACTAATTTTTTAAACAGTGCAGTCACTCCACCTTTTGTTCTAGGTTTTTTCCCATCGTATACGAGTTTACCTTTATCAATAATAATCAGTCGTGTAGCAATATCTTCAACTTCTGATAGTATGTGGGTGGAAAAAAGAATAGTCTTCTTTTTTGAGATGCGCTTTATAAGATGACGAATTTTTTCCTGCTCTATAGGATCTAAACCTGAGGTTGGCTCGTCCAAAAGAAGAACGGGCGGATCTGCTAGTAATGCAGCTGCGAGTCCGACACGTTGTCTAAACCCACGCGAAAGTTCATCTATCTTTTTGTCCATGACATTAACGATTCCTACCTCTTCAAGTAATGTATCCATAATCGTCACTCTTCTTATGCCCGACACAAACTCAAGATACTCTCGCACTTTCATCTCAGGGTAAAGCGGATTATTTTCAGGTAGATATCCCACTTCAGATAATACCGACACTCGCTTATCAATGGGATTCTTGCCTTGAATGCGAACCGTACCCGAAGTTGGTTGAAAATATCCTAAAAGAAGACGCATCGTCGTTGTTTTACCTGCACCATTGGGACCCAAGAAACCGATAATCTCGCCCACTGATGCTTTGAAAGAAACATCTGACACTGCCAACACTCGACCAAAACGTTTTGACAAAGAAGAGGCACTAATCATATATCAATGCCCGCCGCACTGACAGCCTGGATCAGTAACTTCTTCAAATTTTTTCTCTACAACATTCCAATGAACATTATCAAAGAATGAGTCGATATAAGCTCCACGATTAGCACCGTAATCTATAAAATATGCGTGCTCATAGGTATCAAGAGCTAGTATGGGTGAAGCGCCCCAGACAGGATAGCTGTTTTGGGCATCACCAAGATAATTGAAAAGCATGCTGTCCTTATGATTCCATGCGGTCCATACCCATCCGCGCGCACCAATTCCCGTTGCCTTCAGGTCTTGTTTATATTTTTCGAAAGAACCGAAGTCCTTTCTTATTTGAGCCATAAGTATGTCTCCCGGTTCTCCTCCCTTGCCGCCCAGGTGACCAAAGTAGATTTCATGATTCACAATTCCTCCCCAGGCAAAAGTAAGCTCTACCTTTAATTCACGGACCGTGGAGAAAACTTGGTTTGCCTTAGTATAGTCCTCATCAGTGAGTCCAGTCAATTTTTCCATTATTTCGTTATATTTATTGACATATCCTTGATATAACTTCATGTGTTCTTCTGTGGTTTTTTTGGAGATACCTTTCATGGTATAAAGACTTTTAGAGAACGGGAGAGCTTCTTTCTTTGTAAACTGCATAGGTATTTAGATGAAATGGATAATACAGTAATTATGCCACTTTCAGCTCTTATGTTCAAGGAGATCGGGCCTTTTCGCTTTCGTTATCTTCCAGGATTCCATAAGTTGCCATTCTCTGATTTTTTTGGGATCGCCACTTACTAAAACTTCCGGCACCGTTTTCTGTTCAAATTCAGGAGGACGAGTATAGTGTGGATACTCGAGAAGTTTAACCGTTTTCACCCCAGACTTCACGAGCCTATCAAGAACCTCATCACCGGAGACAACCTGGGACAGTTCTGCTACATTTACTTCTTGAAAACTTTCATATACTATTGCGTCTTCTTTTTTCAATACCCCGGGTAATAAACGTACCACCGAGTCAACGATTGCTGCTGCTGTAAGCTCTCCTCCTGTCATAACAAAATCACCCAATGAAACCTCCTCATTTATAAATTCTGAGGCGCGCTCATCTAATCCCTCATAATGGCTGGCTATTATGATCAGATGTTTCTCTTTCGCATATGCTGAAATCATTTCCTGGGTTAAAGTTTTTCCCTTGGGTGATGTATGAAGTACCTTGCCAGCGCCGACTGAACGTACAGCCTTAGCCATCACATCAACTCTCATAACCATTCCCGCTCCTCCCCCATACGGTCGGTCGTCTACCGTACCATATGAGTCAAGGGCGAAGTCACGAAGATTGACAATATTCACAGCAACAGCTCCTTTCTCCTGGGCTCGTTTGACAATACTCTCATTCAGGAAGCCTGTAATCATGCCTGGAAACAGTGTTATGACGGTTATTTTCATACCAACGATTATACTATAGCCATGAAAAAGGTAATTCTGAGCTTTATACGCTTATATCAGAAGAGTAGTCTTTTCCATAAGCCTGTTCTCCGCGCTCTTTTTATGACGGATCAGATCTGCCGCTTTTCTCCTACCTGCTCTGAATATACCTACCAAGCTGTTTCCAAATACGGGTCCCTCAAAGGAGTGGTTTTAGGACTTCAGCGTATTGTGAGGTGCCACCCATGGAACAAGGGTGGGTACGACCCTCTCCCCTAATTAGCAATCGCTTGACAAGACTGCCAAACGGTACTACAATTATGTTATGCAGATGAATTATCAGCCTCCAGAGGATGATAAAAACGCTCTGGAGAAGTATACAACCGATCTTACTGCCCTTGCCAAAGAAGGCAAACTTGACCCCGTCATAGGGCGCGATGAGGAGATACGACGCGTTGTCCAAATCCTCTCAAGACGTACCAAGAACAATCCTGTTCTTTTAGGCGATCCTGGGGTCGGAAAGACGGCTATCGTAGAAGGGCTTGCCAACCGCATCATTGACGGCGATGTTCCCGACACCCTCAAAAACAAGAAGCTTCTCTCGCTTGACCTCACTGCCCTTGTTGCGGGAGCCGCTTTTAGAGGTGAGTTTGAACAACGTCTCAAGAAGGTACTTGGTGAAATAGAAAAGAGCGAAGGCAGAATTATCCTTTTCATAGATGAGCTTCATACCATCGTTGGAGCAGGAGCGGCAGAGGGTTCAGCTGACGCCGGCAACATGCTCAAGCCCGCGCTTGCGCGGGGTCTCCTTCACGCAATAGGTGCCACAACGGTCCGTGAATATCGACAGAGGATTGAAAAAGACCCCGCGCTGGAAAGGCGATTCCAGCCTGTATATGTAGATGAACCTAGTCCGGAGAGCAGTATTGCCATTTTGCGCGGCATTAAGGAAAAGTATGAGGTACACCATGGAATAAAAATATCTGATGATGCCCTTATTGCTGCCGTTAATCTTTCGATCCGTTACATACCTGACCGGTTTCTACCCGACAAGGCTATAGATTTAATCGACGAAGCAGCGGCCGCAGCCAAGATCGATATTGATTCCCTTCCCCTGGATCTTGATCAGATCAAACGTAAAGTGATACAGCTTGACATTGAGCTTGCGGCCTTAAAAAAAGAAAAAGGACTCGAAGTACGAAAAGATGCTCTCGAGAAGGAACGCAAAAAACTGCAAGCCCAATTTGACAGTCTCCATGAAAAGTGGCAAAAACAGAAAAAAATAATTGCCGATCTTCAAAAATACCGCATTGAGTTGGATAAGCTAAAAGCAGAACTTGATAAAGCGGAGCGGGAAGTTCTTCTGGACAAGGCGGCAGAGCTAAAATTCGGGAAGATCCCCGAGATAGAAAAAAAACTGGTCGAGGTTGAAAAGGAGTGGAAAACCATTTCTCCCGAAGATCGGCTTCTCAAAGAGGAGGTAACCGATGAAGACATTGCACGAATTGTTGCCCGATGGACAGGAATCCCCGTTACCCGTCTTCTTTCATCAGAATCCGACAGACTTGCACATCTCGAAAAAGAACTACAAGAACGGGTAATCGGCCAGGATCATGCTCTCAAAAAAATAGCGAACGCAATACGACGTTCGAGAACTGGACTGGGCGAAGAACAGAAACCCATAGGTTCTTTCCTGTTTTTGGGCCCAACCGGCGTTGGAAAAACAGAAACGGCCAAAGCGCTCGCCTACTCCCTTTTTAACGACGAAAAGGCAATGATCCGCATAGACATGAGTGAATATCAGGAAGCCCATTCGGTGGCCCGCCTCATCGGTTCACCCCCTGGATATGTAGGATACGAGGAAGGTGGACAACTTACAGAGGCGGTACGAAGAAAACCGTTTTCCGTCATTCTCTTTGACGAGATCGAAAAGGCTAATCCGCAGATATTTAATGTTTTTCTGCAGATTCTTGACGAAGGACGCCTCACCGATGGAAGAGGTAGGATTGTAAACTTCAAAAATACCATCATTATTCTCACTTCCAATCTTGGGAGCGAGTTCTACCGGGAAAAGATACAAGAGAAAGAACGTGAACAGAAGATAATGGATTCCGTAAAACACTTTTTCAAGCCGGAGTTCATCAACAGACTCGATAGCATTGTGTTTTATCATCCGCTTACCTCGGAGATGATAAGCAAAATTGTGGAACTCCAGTTGAAAGAGGTTGGCGAAAGACTCAAAAAACAGGATCTATCGCTTGAGCTTGCCGATACTGCGAAAAGGGAGCTTAGTATTATTGGTTTCGATGAGGTATTCGGTGCACGCCCTCTCAAGCGGGTCATCGACGAATATATAGTCGACGAGATTGCTCTTCAGATTATTGAAAATAAAATTAAGCCCGGCGATATGATATTCGTTGACTTTAAACAAAATAAGTTCACGATCTCCATTAAAAAACCAAACTAATTTGAGAAGTTGATTTTCTCAAAATAGAATGTTAATACTGTTGCATGGTCAACGGCGAGCCCTGAATCAGTGCGCAAAATTGGTCATTTAGCGCACTTCAATGCTCAGCAAATTGAAGAACAGTTGACGGCATTGCAAAATCAGAAACTACAGCCAGGCAACAAAAACCAAATTTAGCTAAAACTGCAAACGCACGCTTAAAACAATAGATAGTACTTCAGATCGGATATAATCAAAATGTGAACAGACTGCTTCTGCTATTATTTTGTCTTATTTTTTTCCTACTGGCATTTGTGCCTTCCCTTGATACAGATTTCGGTTGGCACTACAGGTGCGGGCATGAGCTCATTACGCGGGGAAAGCCCTGTCTTGAGAACACTTTTTCCTATTATCTGTCTGACTATAAAGCGTTCAATCCGAGTTTTCTTTACGACGTTTTCCTTGCGGCAACCTATGATTCCTTTGGCTTCAATGGCGTGAGTATCCTCGGAGCAGCTATTATTACTCTGTGCGGTTTTCTTTTCATGAAGATTGCCTCGGGCGATCTGTTTGTGAAAGGAGTCGCATTTATCATTATCTATTTATCGTCATCGGTAGTTTTTGATTTAGGCTTAAGGTCGCAGTTTGTCACTTACCTGCTTTTTTTATTACTTCTTTGGCTCATGCAAAAAGTGAACGAAGGAAAAGAAAAATACCTTATTCCGGTGCCTTTTCTTTTTCTGGTATGGGTCAACTCGCATGTCGGATTCTTCATCGGTATTCCTGTATTGGGATCCTACATTTTAAATAGCATCATCAAAAAGGGAGCTTTCAAAATACAAACTGTTCGCCTTGTGGCAGTAGGTGTAATAAGCATTGTTGCCACATTTATAAACCCGTTTGGCCACCTTGCTTATCTTGAAGTCCTCCGACACGCCACATCGCCGCTTGCCTCCCTTATCGCCGAATGGGTTCCGCCTGATATGGCCACGAAGTTGATAATTATCGTCTTGTACTTCGTGACGGTTGGAATCGCGAGTCACCGAAGGAAAGTATCTATTCCTTTTCTACTCCTTCTTACGCTTTTTACTCTTCTTTCACTTGGTGCAAGACGCAATATACCATTTTTTGCGACAATGAGCGCCCTCACAGTTCTTTATGCGTTACCATCCAAAAACATGCGTTTTCCCCATGAAATAACTGTACCTCTGCTTTTGGCAGCAGCTGTTGGTGTTGCTGTTATACGGATTCCTCAAACTTTAACGTCACACACCTGGCAGAAATATTGTTCAAACAGAGTGACGAACTACCCATGCTTACTACTGTCAAAATATCCTAATCTTGAGGGAAATATCTTTGCAAACTACGAATGGGGCGGGTTTCTTGTATGGCAAAGAACTGAAAACAAAGTATTTATAGACGGACGCATGTCTGCGTGGAGAGGTGAAGACGGCACCAATCCGTACTCCGTCTATCTCTCGATAATCCAGACACAGCCAGGGTGGGACACGATCCTCAAAAAAACAGGTACGGATTACCTATTGATCAGCCCCAATACCTTCCTCGACATCCTGCTCAAGGAACAGGGAAACACCTATGGGTGGAAACAGATATATAGCGATTCTTCTACTGTGCTCTACCAAAAAACATCCCGCTAGGGTTCATCGTCGCTTACCCTCTCATCAGCAATATCACGGAACTCTTCCGGAATATCAGAATAATTTTGCTCTATAGAAAAAAAGTCATTCATATTTTTCACCTCCTTTCGCCATTCGCAATACAATGGAAAATACTGTACACATGCAAAAATACAAAGAAAAATGAGTAAGAGAGATGTAAGAGGATCAGGTCTTCGTAAATATTTTTTGCGCAAGGTTTTCCATCTCGTTATCCGAAATGTTCTTGACCTCACTCAGGAGGATGCCGTTATTATGTCCATCATTTGGGAATCTCGGCACTATACGTATGTGTGCATGCGGCACTTCGTATCCCAATGTCAAAAACCCAACCGACTCCGAACTTACTATTGACTGTGTTTTAATAGCGAGTTTTTTTGCAGCTTCCCAATATTCACCGAAGTTTGGAACGTCGTAGACCCATCTGTAATGCTTTTTTGGAATAAGAAGAGAGTTCCCGGGGTTAAGGGGGCGTATATCAAGAAAACCCAAAAAGAATTGGTCCTCATAGGTTTTATAACTTGGTATTTCACCCTTCACAAGCTTGCAGAAAATACAAGACTCCATATATACTATTATATACGCTTGTTTCTGTTGACAAGTGCTGAAATAAAAATGTATGATAGTGTATGATAATTACGAGTTATCCTGCATATGAATACAGAATTACTTAAATCAACTGCAGAAAAACTTGTTTCGAAGACAATCCTTGCTGCCGACGAAAGCACCTCTACTATAAAGAAACGCCTCGCCACAATTGGTGTTGACTCCAATCCCGAAATAAATAGACAGTACCGACAGCTTCTTTTTACTGCAGCAGGAATTGAAAACTACGTCAGCGGTGTCATCCTCTACGACGAAACTATCCGACAATCCTCAGACGCAGGGATCCATTTTCCTAAACTTCTCCAGGATAAAGGTATTGTACCGGGCATTAAAGTAGATCAAGGGACTAGTCTCTTATCTCCGTCTGAAATTGATACCTTCACTCAAGGGCTGGATGGTCTTGAGGAAAGATTGAAGGAATATTCGCGTCTTGGGGCTAGATTTGCCAAATGGAGAGCGGTCTACGCCATCGACACGAATCATCCTTCAACCGCAAGCATCCAAAGGAATGCTCGTGACCTGGCCCTATACGCTATCACCTGCCAAAGACACGATATTGTTCCTATCGTAGAACCCGAAGTGCTTATGGATGGCGATCATTCACTGCAACAGGATAAAGCGGTTACCGAAAAAGTTCTTACGGCCGTTTTTGAAGAACTGAAGGAAGTTGGAATTGAGCTTACTGGAATGGTTTTAAAACCAAACATGATTACGGCAGGCAAAAAAAACAGTGTTCCGGCACCGGTTGGGACAGTCGCGGAAGATACTCTTGATGTTTTTAAAAAGACCGTTCCTTCTACCGTCGCCGGCGTTGCATTCCTGTCAGGCGGACAGAGCCCCGAACTCGCGACTACTCATCTTGATGCGATAAATAAAATAAAAAATAATTCGCTGGACTATCCATGGAGGATAACAGCATCCTACGGTCGCGCCCTGCAAGGTGAAGCATTGGAAGCGTGGGGCGGGAAGAGAGAAAATACAGCGAAAGCCCAAGAAGTATTTACGAGTCGGGCAGAAAAAGTATATAAAGCAAGTCTGGGAAAGTTGTAATATGGATAGAAACCTCGCACTTGAGTTTGTTCGTGTTACAGAGGCCGCCGCCATCTCTGCCGCTGCTTGGATTGGTCGTGGTAAAAAAAACGCAGCAGATCGGGCTGCTGTCGATGCGATGCGGTCCCGTCTTAAGAAAATTCACTTCAAAGGGACTGTGGTCATCGGTGAAGGCCAAAAAGACGAGGCGCCGGAACTTTTTAGCGGTGAGGTTTTGGGGGAAGCAGAAGAACCCAGAATGGACCTTGCCGTCGATCCTCTTGAATGCACAGACAGTGTTGCTCATGGCAGATACAATGCGCTCTCGGTAATTGCCGCAGGGAAAAAAGGGACGTTTTTAAGCGCTCCCGATACCTATATGGACAAGCTCGCAGTCGGAAAAGAAGCGAGAGATGTTGTGGACTTAGAAGCGCCAGTTGCGGATAATGTCAGAAAAACCGCCAAAGCTTTGGGGAAAGATGTACGCGAGATTACGGTTCTTGTTCTTGATAGGCCAAGACATGAGAAACTTATCAACGATATTCGGTCGGTCGGAGCACGTGTACGCCTTATAACCGATGGTGATGTCGCAGGCGGCATTGCTCCCTGTTTCGACGAGTCGGGAATTGACATGCTTCTTGGAATTGGAGCCAGTACCGAGGCAGTTCTGGCAGCTGCCGCAATACGAATCTTGGAAGGTCAGATCTACACTAGATTTCATCCTCTTAAAGAGCGCGATCATAAACTTCTTAGCGAGTTCGGCATTACAGACATCAAAAAAATCTATTCTCGCTCAGACCTTGTGTCTTCTGATGAGGTTACGTTTACAGCGACCGGCGTCATTGACGGACCTTTACTAGAAGGGGTCCGTGTCACACGAAAAAAAATTATCACTCATTCGATTGTAATGAGGGGTATCTCAAAAACAATACGTTATATCACCACATTTCATCATGAAACTTGATAGGATTGTATCATTACTATTTTTTGACCTAATATGAAAAGATTAAAAGTAGGATTAAACGGCTTCGGAAGAATTGGTAGAGCATTTACCCGTATCGCATCGGAAAAAAGCGCCTTCGATATTGTTGCGATCAACACCAGAAAAACAAATCCTGATATGCTGGCCTACCTTTTGAAATATGATTCTGTATATAGAACTTTTAACAGAAACGTAAAGGTAGTTGATGGAGGGATCATGATTGATAACAACAAGATTGTCGCGACTCAGATACCCGAACCGGAAGCCATTCCTTGGGATTCATATGGTGTAGATATTGTTATCGATGCAACAGGAGCTTTTGAGAACAAGGACGATCTTAAAAAACATCTCAAAGGTAGTGTGAAAAAAGTCATTCTTACTGCACCTTCAAAAGACGATGAAACTCCCCACGTTGTACTAGGAGTAAACGATGCAACGTTCGATTTCAAGAGTTGTGATGTGCTATCAAATTGTTCCTGCACGACAAACTGCGCTTCGCCAATGTTTAAGGTGCTTGACCAGTTTAAGATCGTATCGGGCTTTCTGACAACGGTACATGCATATACATCGACACAGGAGCTCCTTGATGATCCCTCGAAAAGCAAGGAACGTTCGCGTGCAGCCACTCTTAATACCATACCGTCGACGACTGGTGCCGCTAAGGCTGTCGTCAAAACTCTTCCCCAGTTGAATGGCAAAATAGACGGTATGGCCATGCGTGTTCCCGTACCAACCGGATCATTTTCAGACATCTCAGCCGTTGTCGAGCGGCCCACCTCTATCGAAGAGGTTAATAATGCGTTTAAAAACGCCTCGGAAAATGAAATGAAAGGCATACTGGCGTATGAGACTGAGGTACTTGTTTCTTCTGACTATATCGGTTCACCTTACTCGTGTACCTTCGATGCAAATTATACGAAAGTCATAAACGGAACATTTGTGAAGGTGTTTGGATGGTACGACAACGAGTGGGGATATTCATCACGACTTGTCGATTTGGTCGAAAAGTTTTCTTCCTATTACGAATAACAGATATGACTGAAGGGATCAAATTTATCAACGAGAATAAAATTGCGGATCAACGCGTTTTATTGCGCGTAGATTTTAACGTTTCTCTCAATCCAAATCACACCATAGCGGATGATGCACGCATCAAACAGTCGATCCCTACTATAGAGGAACTTCTCAAAAATAGAAATCGTCTCATATTGGTATCCCATATGGGCAGACCTTCCGGGCGAAGTGCTCAATTTTCTCTATCAGTTATTATTCCGAAATTGAGAGAACTCCTGCCGAATATCTCTATACAACTCGTAGAAGATTTCACATCGGAAGAGGGTAAAAAACTTCTGAACTCAGAACAACCGGGTGAAATTTTAGTACTTGAAAATATGAGATTTTATCCTGGCGAGAAAAACAATGACCGTGCGTTTTCTGAAAAGCTCGCCTCTCTTGCGGATGTGTATGTTAATGATGCCTTCGCCGTGTCTCACAGGACCGAGGCGTCCCTCGTTGGAGTGACCGCATATTTACCATCCTTTGGAGGTCTTCTTATGAAGAGGGAAATCGAGATGATCACAAGGGCAGTAGGAAAACCGAAAAAACCGTTCGTTGCGATCATAGGAGGAGCGAAAATCTCAACCAAGATAAACCTCATAACCAAGCTTACAGAAATGGCTGACTATACCCTTGTCGGCGGCGGGCTTGCTAATACATTTTTGTGCTGTCAGGGCTATCCCATTGGTAAAAGTTACTGCGAGTACGAAATGGTTTCGAAAGCAAGACAGCTGCTTTTTCTTGCAGCGCAAAAGCACCATGCTATCGTTGTACCTTCTGATGTTGTCGTTGGAGATCCACACAATTCGGTAAATGGCGGTGAGGTAAAAAAGATTGACGAGATAACAGATGGTGAACAGATTCTTGATCTTGGACCCGAAACAATCGCAAAATACGGGGCTATAATCGCAAAGGCCAAAACGATTATATGGAACGGACCTGTAGGTTACTTTGAAAATCCCGCTTTTCGAAGAGGTACTGACTTTATCTACTACGCGATCACGGAAAATACAGACGCAGTGACTATCGTAGGCGGCGGAGACACACTTGCAGCTATTTCAAAGAAAGAATATCTCGATAAGATAACTCATATCTCAACCGGTGGAGGCGCGATGCTTGAGTTTATAGAAAAAGGTACTCTCCCGGGGATAGAAGCACTCAAAAAATAAAGCTATCTCACAAACTCGATTACACGGTTTGCAGGTTCTGGAGAACTAACCGTAACTATTTCGCGGCTCGACTCAATCGAAGGCAGGAAGTCTTTTCCAACAACAGTATCTCCATTCATCCAATAGATATCGAGGTCCATGAACGTATTTTTGTTCCAGAATGTGCGCGTTGTCGTATCGGGAAATTCAAAAATCATCCCTGTTGCTCCATTTAGTTTACGGTAAAACATGAGGCCTTTTTCCCATTTAGCCGGAGTATCTGCTACCAATAAACGGTGTGATTTATTCTCTATCTCATATTCCTTCACCTCAAATTCACCGAAAGATTTTTCATGGCCGCTAAACAGGAAGAAAATTATTATTGCCACCACAGCAATAACACCGATGATGAAATTTCTTTTCATAGCTAATAACTAGCAGGTATGAATAAAAGAAGTGAATATATATTTAGTATTTTCATAACCTACCTATCAGTGTACCACAATTGTACACTGTTACAAAATTCATAAAATAAGGGCTGCTCTGCCAAAACCGAACAACTATCTTTACTGGGTTTAAACCTTTTGGAAGATACGTTTGCTATTACCCGTATAAAATACTAAGCTGAGTCATTACTTATTTATAATCTTGTTATGAGAAATAAAAGAAAACAAAAATCTCTTGTAAAGAAAAAAATGCGAGGAAGCCTAAAGAAACTTCTACGAAGAAGAAAAGCTGAAAAAAAATAATTTTAAAATAAATACTCTTTTTCCTGAAACGCTGTTCCAGTAACGCTACCTATAGATAGAGAGAAACACTCGTAACAGCCCTCAATCCAGTTACTGCGATAGAAGATTTCAGTTTTACTTGAGGACTTTATATCGCCTTTACAAAACGGACAAACAAAGCGAGGTTTATTTTTTTTGGAAGTTAGAGTAGGTATAAGCATTAATTATACTCTTTTAGTAATGGTTATAAATATATACATACTAAATACATTCTTGTGTCGATCTGAACCTTGATTTAAAAAGAACTCCTCACTATACTTTCGCGCATTATGGGTGAGTTAGTCCATAGTCATGTTCGGGAAGGAAATATTGATATCGTTCATTACTATCCAGTTCCCGTTATAGAAAGTAGAGAGTATAAGCCTGGAGATATTGTTGTTCCTCGCGAAATGATGGGTCAACGTATTCAGGAGTTGTCAGAAGAAATCGCCACCTATTTCAAAGATAAAAATCTTGTGATACTTGCAACGCTTAAGGGTGGTGCTTTTTTTGCTGTACACCTAGCGGAAGCCCTTTATGAAGCTGGTCTCACAGACTCAGAGATAGAGTTTATGGCAACGACAAGCTATGGAAGTGAACATGCTTCTTCAGGTAACGTAAGGATTAGTCAAGATTTACCAGATAATGTAGATCTTGCAGGTCGGCATGTTCTACTCGTTGACGATGTACAGGATACAGGAAGAAATTTAAAATTCATGCGAGAAGAAATGGTACGAAGAGGTGCACAGGAAACTAGAGCTGCGATTGCAGTAGCTAAACCTTTTGAGCTTCGCCAAGTAATATCTCCAGAACCTGACTGGATAGGTTTTCATGCTCCAGGCATATGGCTAGATGGTGGAGGAATGAACTCGTGGGGAGGACTTTTCAGAGGCAATCCAGATATCATTGCCGGTCCCAATCCTATATACATACCTAACAAAAAATAAAGCCTTTTTTCGGCTTCATAGCTGTAGCATATATTCGACAAAACTTGTTGACTTACAGAAACTTCTTTTCTACTATGAAATCAAGTAGTACATTTTTAATAGGAAGGGAGGTGAAAACTATGAAGATTAAAAAGTATTTTGTAGTTTGTTGTGTTTTTCTCTTTTCGTTTCTGTTTACTCTAATTCCTTCGACAGTATTTGCCGCAACCACAACCAAAGTGATTACTGTAAATGATCTTGAAACTTCTAAAGTATCGGCTTTAGGCAACGATAAATGGTTTTTCTATAACGATGAAAACGACACTCTTGATAATACCTTAGGAAGTTTCGTCACCGGACCAGGCACACCTCTTCTGGGGACTGGTAGCGTTCAAAGCAGTGTGACAGGATCAGAGCGAAGAAACCTGGCAACATACGGGTTTCGAGGAGTAAAGCTTAGCGACATCACTACCCTGTCTTTCGCAACATACAACCCGTCAGCAGGAAATCCGGGGAGTCCGAACCGATCGGGCTATCTCCATTTCAACGTAACATTTGATGGGATTGATACATGGCAGAGAAGATTAGTGTATGTTCCATCGGCAAATAGCGCAGTGACTCAGAATACGTGGAAAGAGTGGGACACCATAAATGGGGGTAATGCGCTTTGGACATGGTCGGGTTTTGCTTCAAATGGGAATATGTGGCCAGATGGGAATACGGCACCTCAGAGAACATGGAATGATATAAAGACCGCCTTTCCGAACGCCGCAATTCGTACAACTGACTCTTTTATGGGTGTTCGCGTTGGAGAACCGTATGCCGACGGCTATACCGAAAATATTGATGTTTTTAAATTCGGCACCGCCTCCGATACGACCACATTCGACTTTGAGCCGCTTATCGGTCCGCCTACAGCGTTGGCCGAATGCAAAAATAATGGGTGGCAAACATTTAATAATCCGTCATTTAAGAATAAAGAAAAGTGTGAAAAGTATGTAGAAAAAAACAAGAAGGTTATTAAGGGTAATGACGTCATCTATACAGCATACGGTCTCAAAAGGGAGGTCGATATGGATATGAATACTGCTGACAACGGCGGCAGTTTTGAATATGACGATTCGGCAAAAGGATGGTACAACGTAAAAGTTTATTCAGTGAAAGTCGATGGAACATTCGGTTACTTTGCAGGAAGAGTTGTAAAAGCTAGTAATCCGGGATGGGTTGGTCTTTGGCTTCTTGCAAAAGTAGAGGATGGATCACCCGACAAAATCTGGGGAAGTTTTACAGACGAAGCGACAGCGCTTAATGGCGTACAAACAATGAGTACACCAGCTGATGGTCCGTTCAATATAACGAAGAAGAAGATAAGGATAAAGTAAGGATATTTCGTTAAAAACAGACAGACTGATCACCTGTCTGTTTTCGTGTTGGTCGGGGCGGCGAGACTTGAACTCGCGACCTTACGCTCCCAAAGCGTACATTCTAGCCATCTGAACTACGCCCCGAGTACCCCTTATTATACTATAGAATAACTCTATGGCTATGCTCCGGATAAGAAAAAAATACTTCAGTTTTTTAGCTGCCCTTTTAGTGCTCTTGGCTTTATCTTTCTACAATTCGTCTCTTAATACGTTTATCCCGCGAGCGGCTACCCCTCCAACTCCTGTTCCTGATCCTGGTCTTTTTAAGATAGTGCGGGTAATCGACGGCGACACGGTAGAACTTGAGTCCGGACAGAAAGTCCGATACATAGGGGTAGATACACCGGAAACCAAGTCGCCAACCAAAGGAGTACAATGCTTCGGAAGAGAGGCAAAGGCAAAAAATAAGGAGCTTGTTGAAGGGAAATATGTAAAGCTGGAAAAGGATATTTCGGAAACTGACAGGTATGGGAGACTGCTTCGCTATGTCTACCTACCTCTTCCAAATTCCACAAATGAAGCTGTCTTTATCAATAAGTACCTTGTAAAGAATGGCTACGCACACGCGGCAACGTTTCCGCCCGATGTCCGATTTTCTGAGGAATTTACCGAAGACGAACGCATCGCTCGCGAAAATAATCTGGGACTCTGGTCCTACTGTCGTTAATTATTCACCGATTGTCTTTTCAAGAAGATCAAGAACATTTTGTTTTGCTTCTTTGACCGGCATTCCCCAGTCTTTCGCCATTTTTTCAAAATCCTTTTCAGTTAGTGAGCCTCCCCCCTCGGAGACGCGTCCCTTACCCATATCGTCCTGTGGCATTCCGCATCCGCAGTTATAGCACATATATATTTCACCTCCTCTCCTTTCTTATTTTGCATTTTTCCCCCAGTGGATATTGTTCCATAGACGCTCATGAATAAGATACAGTATTGTGCTTGAAATATTGGAAATAACGACCACCGCTATTACCGCCGCATAGCTTTTGGTAATGATAGCGATTACGAATGCATCGGTACATAATATAAGACATCTATAACTTATCGCTTTTACTAATGACCTCTTACCACTCTCTTCAAACTGTCGTTTTGCCATTATGTGATTATAACCAATATCTCATCTTGACTGCTACCTGTTACAATAAACCCTTATGACTGACTCCCTGTCTCCTATTGGCATTTTTGACTCAGGCGTGGGCGGTCTGTCCATACTTCGAGATATCGCATCGCTTCTGCCCCAGTATGACTACCTGTATCTGGCAGACAGTCTGCATGTGCCGTATGGCGGGCGGTCTGACGGAGAAATACTCTCATATACCAAGCGTGCAGTAGATTTCTTTATCCAGAACAATACTCCCCTTGTCATTCTTGCTTGCAACACAGCAACTGCAGTTGCTCTCCGCACAATCCAACAGCAGTACCTGGCTACCCTCAACTCGCCCATCCGCGTACTCGGGGTAATCCGACCGATCCTCGAAGCCCTGAAGGAAAAAGGTATAAAGAAACCGGGAATGCTTGCCACAAAGGCAACCGTCCGGTCCGATAGTTTTATAAAAGAGATGGCAAACATAGGCTATCACCCGGAAGTCATACAGGTAGCGTGCCCATCACTCGTACCTCTTATTGAACAGGGTATCATGGACAGCGATCACATACATAAAGCAGTTAGCCAATATACAGCGCCTCTTATTGCGCAGGAAGTCGATGCAGTAGTGCTCGGCTGTACGCATTACAATCATATTTTTCATCAGATTCAAGCCTCTCTCCCGGCAAGCACTAAAGTATACTCTGAAGGCCCCATCACGGCCGAAAGACTGGCAGACTATCTAGCAAGGCATCCCGAAATCGAGTCGAGCCTCACCAGGTCAGGTTCAAGGACGTACTATGCAACTCAAATAAATCCAGAGTATCCGCGCCTTTTTTCACAATTTGTTGGATACCAGGTCCCAAACATAAAAATAGCCACACTTTAATGCGCTATACTATCTATATGAATATTCTTGTTCTCTATGCTACCTATTCGGGAAGCACACAAAAAGCCGCCGAACTCATAAAGACAGAACTTGCCAAAAACGGCCAAACGGTGATACTGAAAAACGTCGCCGAGGCCGAACCATCCGAAATGAATGACTATACTCATATCATTTTAGGGTCATGTACCTGGGAGCGCGCCGCCGACAAAAAAGATGGTCAACTACACATAGAGTTTGAGAAGTTTATCGAGAAAACGGCCGGAATGACATTCCCAAACAAAAAATTTGGTGTTTTTGCACTTGGTGACCGTGATTATCTGAACTACTGCCGTGCCGCTGATTATCTTGAAGAGTTTGTCAAAAAAATAGGAGGAGCTGAAGTAGTCA